>NZ_JAFBCT010000001.1:305979-611958 GCF_016907835.1 Agromyces cerinus
TCGCGGAGTCGCTCGGCGTCGTGCCCAGCGTGCTCGACCCCCGGGCCGGCACGGCGACGCCGCTCGCCGAATCCGCGCTGCTGTCGGGTGCCACGGTTCCGGCGGCGGCGGCGTCGACGCTCCTTGCACCCGGCACGCTCCGACTCGAGGTCGTCGGCGGGCCGTTCGCCGGTGAGAGCGTGCCGATCGCCCGCGGCGCCGCCATCACGATCGGCAGCGCGAACTCCGCCGGTCTCACGATCGCCGACCCCGCCCTGGCGCCGCAGCACGCGGTGCTGGCGCTGAACGCCGCAGCGACGCTCGAGAGCGGCCGGCCCGCCCCGCTCGCCGCGACCCTGGCACCCGCGGTCGAGGGGGCCCCGATGTGGGTGAACGGCGAACCGATCTCCGCCGAGGTCGCCCTCGTTCCCGCCGACCTGTTCCAGATCGGCAGCAGCATGTTCCGCATCGGCATGGCCCCCGGGTCCGATGCCGACCTCACCCGCGACGCCCTCGGTGGTCGCGGCTTCAACCGGCCTTCGCGCATCGAGCCGACGAAGGCGCAACCGGTCGTGCAACTGCCGGGCGACAAGCCCGACGACCCCGACCAGTCGCCCATGCCGTGGCTCTCGGCGATCATCCCCGTCGTGCTCGGCGTCACGATGGCCGTCGTGTTCCAGCGCCCCATCATGCTGCTCATGGCTGCGGCGAGTCCGATCATGGTCGTCGGCTCCTTCATCGCGAACCGCAAGCTCGCGAAGAAGAAGGGCCTGAAGACCGAGAAGCAGTGGATCGAGGAGGTCAAGGTCGCCGAGCGTCGCATCAGCGACCTGGCACGGGTGCAGCGGCTCGAGGGCTGGTACCGCATGCCCGACCCGGTCATGATCGCCGACATCGCGCTCCGTCCGCTCTCGCGGCTCTGGGAACGGCGCAAGAGCGACGGCGACGCCCTGCAACTGCGCGTCGGGGTCACCGAGGTCGCCCTCGACGTGCGATTCGAGGGAGGCGGCAAGGACCGCTCGGCCCCCGCCCGTGTCGGCGTCACCCCGCAACCCGTCGCCGCAGAGCTCCGCACCGGTGTGGTCGGCATCGCCGGCCCCGCCGACGCCGTGCGCAACCTCGCCCGGTCGATGGTCGCCGCGTTCGCGACGATGCGCTCGCCGCGCGACGCCGAACTCATCGTGATCTGCGATGAGGCCGACGACGCGGAATGGGGCTGGACCCAGTGGTTGCCGCACGCGCAGGCGAACACGACCGCGGCCGCGATGATCGGCAACACCGACGACAGTCGCCGCGAGCGGCTGCGCGAGGTGGCCGTCACGCTCGAGACGCGCATGCGGATGGCGAGCCAGCGCGGGGCCGTGATCCCCAGCGACATCCTCATCGTGGTCGACGGGGCCCGCGACTACCGCATGCTGCCCGGCATGGTGCCGCTGCTCGAGCACGGCGCCGCGCATGGCATCCACATCATCGCGCTCGACTCCGAACGCGCGCGGCTGCCCGAAGAGGCAGCCAGCGTCGTCGTGGTCGACCCGGCCGACCCGTCGATCGGACGGTTCGAGACGGGCAAGGAGTACTACCCGACCGTGCTGCTCGACGGCGTCTCGATCGCCGCGGCCGATCGCATCGCGCGCAGCCTCTGCTCCATCCAGCACGTGAGCGGCGTGGGCGACGATGCGATGCTGCCGACCAGCGTGCGCATGGTGGACCTGCTGAAGATCGACCTCGACGACCCGGCGCCGATCATGCAGCGCTGGGCCAAGCAGCCCCGCAACACCTTCGTCGTGGTCGGCGCGAACGCCGACGGCGAGTTCGCGATCGACATCTCGCGCGACGGCCCGCACGCGCTCGTGGCCGGCACGACGGGCTCGGGCAAGTCGGAGTTCCTGCAGGCGCTCGTCGTGAGTCTCGCGATGGCGAACCGGCCGGATGCGCTGAACTTCGTGCTCGTCGATTACAAGGGCGGGTCGGCCTTCGCGGACTGCGAGCGGCTGCCGCACACCGTCGGCATGGTCACGAACCTCGACGCACGCGAGACCGAGCGCGCGCTGGCGTCGCTCGATGCCGAGCTCAAGCGCCGCGAGCGCGTGCTCCGCGACATGAACGCGAAAGACGTCGAGGGCGCATGGGCCAAGGACGCCGACACGGCGGCCAAGCGCGGGCTCGCACGCCTCATGATCGTCATCGACGAGTTCGCCGAGCTGAAGACGGAGCTGCCCGAGTTCATCGACGGCCTCGTGCGCATCGCCCGCGTCGGTCGCTCGCTCGGCGTGAACCTCGTGCTCGCCACGCAGCGGCCCTCGGGCGTCGTGACCCCCGAGATGCAGTCGAACATCAGCCTCCGCGTCGCGCTCCGCGTGACCGACCGTTCCGATTCCTCCGACATCCTCGGGTCGGGCGAAGCCGCCCTCATCAGCTCATCCACGCCCGGTCGGGGCTTCGTGCGCCTCGGGCCGTCCGCCGCCCCGGCTGGCTTCCAGACCGCGCGTGTCGCCGGCATTCGGCCGGGTGTGCAGCGCGCCGTCAAGTCGCTGCCGCCGAAGGCCCCGCTCGAGTGGGAGTCGCTCGGCTTCCCGGCACGGTACCCGAGCGCGGGGCCGACACACGCCGCCAACACCGATCACGACGACACCGACCTCCGCGCGCTCGTCGACGTGATCACGCTCGCCACGCAGCAGATGGGTATCGCGAAGAACCCGTCGCCCTGGCTGCTGCCATTGCCCACCGTGCTGCCGCTCGAGCGGTTCGCCGACCAGCAGGTCGCACGCACCTCGCTGGTGCTCGGGCTCGAGGACGTCCCCGGCGAGCAGTCGCAGCGCGGCCTCACCTGGGACATCGCGAACGGCTCGCACGTGCTGTTCATCGGCGGCTCGATGTCGGGCCGCACGACCGCGCTGCGCACCATGCTGGCCCAGACCGTGCAGCAGTTCTCCCCGGCCGACCTGCACCTGTACGTGATCGACTTCGGCAACGGTGCACTGCTCCCGCTCGCGGACGCCCCGCACTGCGGCGCCGTCGTCACCCAGCTCGACGCCGACCGGCTGCCGCGTCTCGTGCAGCGGCTGCTCGAAGAGCTCACGAACCGGCAGTCGATCCTCTCGGCAGCGGGCGTCGGGCACATCAACGAGCAGCGGGCGCAGGCGGGCCCGGGCGACGCACTCCCGTACGCCGTCATCGCTCTCGACGGTTGGGAGCGGATGCTCTCGACCATGAACGCCGACGCCCTCATCGCATTCCGCGACCAGTTCATGCGGGTGCTCCGCGAGGGCCCCGCGGTGGGCGTGCGCGTGCTCATCACGGGCGACCGGTCGATCACGGGCGACAAGGTGAGTTCGTTCATCGACGAGCAGTACGTGCTGCCCCTCCGCGACATCAGTGACTATCGCACGGCCGGCATCATGGCCAAGGACATCCCTCTCGACCTGCCGCCCGGGCGCGTGCTCTTCGGCGCCGCGGGCACCGAGGCGCAACTCGCGGTGCTCGTGCGCGAGACGAGCGGCGAAGCCCAGACCACGGCGCTGCGTCGCGTCGTCGAACAGGTGCGCGACCACTTCGACCAGTATCCGCAGCTCGCCGAGCTCGCGCAGCCGTTCCGGGTCGACCCGCTGCCCGGGTACATGGCCCTGACCGCGGCCTACGAGCTGCCGCTCGGCGAATCCGGTCCGGCGGACGGTCCGGTGGTGGCCGTCGGCGGCGACCACCTGTCGCGGTTCACGCTCGACTGGCCGGCCGAGGGCGGGTTCGTCGTCACCGGCGGCCGCAAGTCGGGCCGTTCGTCGACCCTCGCGGCCATGCTGCACCAGCTCGCCTGGCGCAAGGAGCCGCTCCTCGTGGTCTCGGCACGCCAGTCGGTGCTGACCGAGGTCGCCGCCGGGCACTCGGTGCCGGTCGTGTCCGCGGCCGACACGGCCCCGGCGCAGCTCGACGAGATCCTCGACGCACTCGGCGAGCGGGTCACGATCTTCGTCGACGACGCCGAGCAGTGGAAGAACGCGCCGATCGAACATGCGCTCAGCGGGGTCAAGCATCGTGCCTCGTTCGTCGTCGCCGCCGATACGGAATCGGTGTCGACCCTGTTCGGCGGGCCCCTCGTCGAGGCGAAGAAGGCGCGGCGTGCGCTCGTGCTGCGCCCCGAGTCATCCGTCATGGGTACGCAGGTGATCGGCAGCCCGATCCCGAAGTTCATGCTGGGTCGCGGCTCGGCTGGTGGCGGCGTCTTCACGACCCCTGCGGGCTGGATGCCGGTGCGGGTGCCCGACATCCGGCAGTGACGGCGGCGGTGTCGCGCCGCCGTACACTGGATGCCGGAACAGGGGGTCGATACCCCGATCACCGAGGAAGGGAAGTTCGCCGTGGCCTCCACGCGTTGCGTCTACTGCGATGCGACCCTGCAGCCGAACAGCATGTTCTGTCTCGAATGCGGACAGCTGATCCCGCAGTCAGAGAAGCCCCCGGTGCCGGCGCAGTTCTCGCCCGGGGCCGCTTCGGCGCCCGCCGTCCAGCACCAGGCCGCTCCCCGCGCGACCTCGGCCGTCGACCCGGTGCCGCTTCCCGGAACGCTTCCGTGGCAGCAGCGCGGCACCGCTGAGCCCGATGCGCCCGTGGCCAAGGCCGCCCCGGTCGAGGTGCGCCAGCACCTCAGCCGTGCCGAGCTCGTGTTCTCCACGGGGCAGCGCGTCCGGATCGCAGGCAACGCCGTCATCGGTCGGAAGCCCGCGCAGACAGCGCAGGCGACCGGCGCGCAGGCGATCGAGGTCGAGGACGACACGCGCTCGATGTCGCGGGTGCACCTGTTCCTCGAGTTGAACGACGGCGTGCTCGTCGCCGGCGATGCCGGGTCGAGCAACGGCTCCGGCGTGCAGCGCGACGGCGTGCTCACGCCGCTCGAGAGCGGCGGCCCCAAGGTCGAGGTGCATCCGGGCGACACCGTGTGGGTCGGCGACGTGAACTTCGTCATCCATTCGGCCTGACGCGCGGCCGCGGCATCCGCTTCGATGAGGACGACATGACCGACCGACAGCCCACTGCGGCCGGGCCGATCGTGTTCCGGATCCCGGCAGATCGACAGCGGCAGGCGAGCGGTGCGCAGACGACGGGACTCGTGCTGGGGATCGTCGTCGGCGGCGGGCTCGTGATGTTGGCGGTGTGGCTGCCGAGCAGTGGTATCGACGTGGTGGCATCGCTCGTCCTCGGCCTGCTGGGGCTTGCGGGCCTCATCGGGTTGGTCGTGGCAGTTGCCCGCTGGCGACGCAATCTCCGCATCGTCACGGGCGGCGACGGAGTCGTGTTCGCCGTCGACTCGAGCGGTCTCGTGCTGGGTGCGTTCGGCCGGATCGCCTGGGCGGATGTCGCAGAGATCGTGTTCAAGGATCACCGGACCTCCGGCGGCGGGCCTCAAGGCACTCCCGCGGCGTACGGACGAATCCTGGGCCAGCGGCTGCGCGAGCGCGGCGGAACGTGCGAACTGGACGTCTTCGTGACGCTTCGCGGCAGTTCATCGGATGCCGGGCCTGTGCCGGGCTCGGCCGCAAGCGACATGTCGCGCACGTCGAACGGTCGAACCGTCGTCCGGCTGCCATTCGGTGCGGCACTGCCGGTCGACGCCTTCCACAATGCGTATCGTGCCGTCGAGCCGGTCGCCGCCGCGCACGGGGTCGCACTCGTCTACGACAACAAGGCCCGGGTCTGACGCACGGTCTGCATGGGGAGTGCTCCCCATGGGCTGGTCGTCGATCGCCGGGTAACGTACAGGTGTCGGGTCGAAGGCGTTCCATTGAGCGGATGCCACGGCACGACGTGTGAACCTGAACGTTCCTGTTGATCCCACGGAGGAAACCATGGCGGAAATCCGCGTCACTTCTGACTCGCTGGCCGGTGTCGCCGGGCAGCTCTCGAGCGGCTCGCAGTCGATCGAGTCGCAGCTGTCGAACCTGAAGTCCCTCGTCGAGGGCCTGATCTCGGGCGACTGGTCGGGCACGGCGTCGCAGAGCTTCAACGAGCTCTACTCGCAGTGGGACCAGGCCGGTCTGCAGCTGAAGGAGTCCCTCCAGGGCATCAGCGACCTGCTCAACCAGGCTGCGCTCTCGTACGAAGACAGCGAGAACGCGATCGCCGGCACCTTCAACGGCTGACGAACCCCTTTCTCAGGTGCCGACGCGGCCTTCGCGTCGGCGCTTGAGTCGTTCACCCCTCAGGAGCTCGCATGGTCTATTTCAAGGTACGCGCCGACTCGCTCAGCGAGGTGGCCGCGCTCATCGGAAACGTCATCGTCGCATTCGATGCGAACCTGGCGGCCGTCGACGGCACGGTCACGCGAACGGTCGATGCCACCTGGGTCGGTGAAGACGCCGACAAGTTCGGCGAGAACTGGGCGACGTTCGTCGCCCTCTCCGGTCAGGTGCGTCTCGCACTGACCGGCCTGCAGCAGGGACTCATCTCGGCAGACGGCTCCTACACCCGAACCGAGTCCGGCGTCGGCGGCAGCTTCAAGGGCGGTCGGCAGGGTCTGGTCGCGGTGAAGAACGCCTCGGGCGGACTGGGCAAGCGTGTCGCCTCCGGTGAGGAGAAGGCCGAAGACATGGCCGAGTTCTTCGGTCGCGACTACGCCGGCGACGACGAGGTCGAGCAGTTCGGCGGCGGCATGCTCGGCCCTCGCAAGTCCGGCGGCCAGGCCACCGGCGGCGGATCCGGCGACACCGACGGCGATGGCGACGACGACTCGATCGGCACGGGCGTGTTCCGCCTCGGCGCCGATGGGGAGCCCGCGGTGGCTCCCGAACAGGTGCTCGGCGTATCGGATTCCGGCGATGCGGCGGCCGAAACGCCCGATGCGGCAACGACCGATGGAGAAGACCGTGGCTGAACAGCAGGCAGACGTCTCGGAGCTTCAGGCTCTCGTGCAGACGATGGGCGAACTCGTGGCGTACTGCTCAGCGCTCAAGCAGGGCGCGAGCGGGTTCGCATACATGCTGCCCAACGAATGGCAGGGCCCCGCGATGCAGGCGTTCCTCGGCTCGTTCGAGGCATGGGCGGTAGGGGCGACCTCGCTCGAGGGCGTCGCCGAGTCCCTGCGCCAGCAGGTGGAGACCTCGCACAACTCGTACTCGACCACGATCGAGAAGCTGACGACCGACTGGTCCAGCATCGAAGCAAACCTCGGATAGGGACCTCATGTCGGACAACGTGAAACTCGATCCTGCACGTCTGGTGCAAGACGGCCAAGAGCTCTACGGCATCGCCCAGTCGCTCGACACTGCGATCAGTGTGCTGTCGCACAGCCTCGGCGGCAGCGCCGGCATGGCCGGCGATGACAACGCAGCCGAAGAGTTCTGCCAGGGCAGCGAGGGCTACGACGCGCTCGCCGGTCCGACGATCGATGGCGTCCGTTCGTTCTCGAACTCGCTGCGGCTCGTCGACGCCGCCCTCAACAACACCGCCCGCGCCTACGACGCCGCGCAGAAGCCGGGCGCCGGCCTCGACCCCAAGAGTGCTTCACCGCAGCCGGAGACCGCTCACTTCGACGAGGCCAAGGCGAACCCGCCCAGCGCACTCGGCGCCGGATGGCCCGGTGCCCTCGGCGAGTTCCAGGAGCTCATCGAGTGGGGGCTGCAGCAGGTCGGCGTCGTGATCCCGACCGGCGACGAAGACAAGCTGCAGAGCGCGTCAGAGGCGTGGGGCGATTTCGCCCAGAGCATCCGAACCGCGCGCAGCCAGGTCTCGTCGAGCCTGACGAGCGTCGGCGCGATGACTTTCCCGCAGTCGGCGAAGGTGCTGAGTTGCCGCAACAGCATCAGCTCCGGACTGCAGAGCATGGAGACGAACGCGAACGGGATGCGCGACTGGATCTCCGACTTCCGCACGCAGCTGCGGAACATGCGCGAAGAGCTCGGATGGTTCCTGAAGCAGATGGCGATCGAGATCGCCGCCGAACTCGCCATCGGTGGCCTGCTCACCGTCGTCACCGCAGGCATCGGCGCCATCGCCACCGCGGCGAAGGTCGGCACCACGGTCGTGCGCTGGTGCATCAAGATCGCGAAGCTCATCGACCGACTGAAGGACTTCCTCCGCGGTATCCGCGGTGTCAAGGGCGCGCTCGTTCGCGGCGGACTGCGCGCAGCCAAGGAGGGCCTGCAGGCGGGCCTCGCGAGCGCGATCGCGACGACGAGCGTCAACGCCGCCCGCGCCGACGAGAAGGACTACCAGGCGCAGGACGTCGGCACGGCGTTCATCTCCGCGTTCGCCGGTGGCGCGGTGGCGTCGCCCGCCTCGAGGCTCCTGGGCGGCAGCGGCGGTCCGGGAATCAAGGCGGGCACTCGCCAGATCGCCGGCGAGACCGGAGCTGGTGCGATCGACGGCCTCGCGAGTGCCGCGGTCGAGTCGGGCATGACGGGCGGCGAGTTCAACCCGATCTCCGCGATGGTGCTGGGCTCGCTCATGGGCGGTGGCTTCACGGCCGTCGGCCGAGGCATCAGCGCGGTTCGCGGCGGGGACTCCGGTTCACCGGCGGGCCCCGGAGCCGGGACCCCCGGCGCGAACACCTCCGCCGACGGAACGCCGACACCGGGCTCGGGCACTCCGTCGTCGAACTCGAACGGCACCGGCGGCACGTCGGTCGACACCGATTCCTCGGGTATTCCGACGCCGGGTTCCGGTGACGGAGGCTCGAACGGTGCCGGCGACGGCTCGCCGATCGACCTCGGCGACGGCGGGCCCACTCCTGGCGGTTCGGCCGACGGCGGGTCGCCTGACGCTGGTACGCCGAGCGCCCCGGATGCACCCAGTACTCCGGATGCCGGGACGCCGAGTTCGCCCGACGCGCCGAGCACGCCCGATGCCGGCACCCCTGATGCTGGGACGCCGGATGCGCCGAGCACGCCTGATGCCGGCACTCCGGATGCGCCGAGCACGCCTGATGCCGGCACTCCGGATGCGCCGAGCACGCCTGATGCCGGCACTCCGGATGCGCCGAGCACGCCTGACGCTGGAACGCCGGATGCGCCGAGCACGCCTGACGCTGGAACGCCGGATGCGCCGAGCACGCCTGACGCTGGAACGCCGGATGCGCCGAGCACGCCTGACGCTGGAACGCCGGATGCGCCGAGCACCCCTGACGCTGGAACGCCGGATGCGCCGAGCACCCCTGACGCTGGAACGCCGGATGCGCCGAGCACCCCTGATGCCGGCACTCCGGATGCGCCGAGCACGCCTGATGCCGGTGCGCCGAGTTCGCCGGATGCGCCGAGCACCCCTGATGCGGGGACGCCGGATGCGCCCAGCACTCCGGATGCGCCCAGCACTCCCGACGCCGGCACGCCCGATGTTGCGACACCCGATGCCGGTTCCGCCGATGGGGCGACTCCCGAGGCGCACTCAGACGGTGCACCCCAGGGCGCTGGCACGCCGGCTGCCACCACGTCGACCTCGAACGCTGATGCTCCCGACGCACCTGAGTCTGCGGCATCCGATGCCGATGGCACCGACGTCGACGGCACCAACCTCGACCCGGCCGCCGACGCGGACGGCGAATCCTCCTCCGACGGAGTCGACCTCGGCGACCTCTCACCCGAGGCCGCAACCGCGATGGCGGGCACCGGTGCCGCTGCTGCGGCGGCAGTGCTGATGCGCCCGACCCTTCCCGGATCGCAGGCGGCCGGCTCGTCGACCTCCTCCGGCAGCACGACGCAGTCCGCTGCTTCCGATGGGTCGGCGCCGAACGGATCGACGCCCGATGGTGCGAGCCCCGATGGATCGCCGACCGGTGACGGCTCGACCCCCGATGGCACGACGCCTGACGGTGGGGCCGGCTCGGGTGCCGACGGCGGAACGCCTGATGCCGACGCGACCCCGCAGCAGAGCACCCGGACCGAAGCGGAGATCCGTCAGGCGCTCGCAGAGATCAACCCGAACTTCGACCCGCACAACCCGGCGAACGGGTACGCGACGAACTGCGGCAACACCTCGGCGATCCTGAACGACTTCCTCAACGGCGACTCGACGTCGGAGGCGCCCACCGGCACGCTCGACGTGCCCGAGATGGAGGCGCGGACGGGCCTGCCGCAGACGCCGATGACCCCGCAGCAGATCGCCGACTCGCTCACCGCGATGGGCGCCGGTTCGCACTGCGTGGTCGGCATCGACCGGTCCACCGGCGACGGCCACTGGTTCAACGCCTACTACGACGGCACCCAGGTGTGGTCGCTCGATGCGCAGACCGGCGACATGTCGCCGTGGCCACCGAACGAGCCGAACGCCACCAACTGGGATGCCTCGATCACCCCCGAGAACGTCGCTCCCGAGGCGCCCGCTGCACCGACGACGACGAGTCCGACGACGGCACCTGCGGGTTCCGACGGATCGACGCCCGATGGTGACGGGTCAGCACGTTCCGTCTACCAGGGACAGGCGACCGTCGAACCGGACCACGCCTCCGACGGCTCGCAGGGCGCCGGAACGACGTTCAACGGCTACAAGATTCCCGAGCTGACGCCCGAGATTCGGCAGCAACTCGCCGATTTCGCGGCGACGACCGGATCATCGATCGTTCGCAACCCGGACGGGTCGTACTCGCTGCGCGAACCGATCACGGTCAACAGCTTCGAGATGACCAACGCCAACCACGACTGGGCGGAGTTCCAGCGGCAGGTCGGCCTGCAGCAGCAAGGACTCAACAACCTGACGATCGCCGAATGGCGACACAACGTCAACTTCTATGACAGCAACAAGCGTGTCGCTCCCAATGAGCAGAAGGCCGAAGGCAAGCTGCTGAAGGCGAACGGCGTGACCATGACGAGCCAGGCGGTGCTGCACGGCCCCGACCAGGTCGCGGGCGGTCGTCCGGATCGCTTCGACGCGAATGGCTCCCTCGGGATCAACAGTTCGATGGGTCGGCAGTGGCAGGATCGCATCGTCGAGCTGACCGATGGGGTGCGTGACGCCGCGGCATCGGTCCCCAAGGAGCTGCGACCCCACGTACGCCTGACGGTACAGCTGGGCGCCACCGATTCCGTCAGTGGCAGCCCGGCGGCGACTCAGGCCACGCTCAACGCCGCTCGGCCGGTCACCGCACCGGGCACGGGCACGGCAACGCCTGCCACCCCGGCATCGGCACCCGCCACCTCGGCATCGGCCACTCCGGCATCACCGACGACGCGGGCCGGAGCCGGCACGGGCGTGACACCGACACCTGGCGACGGCACGGCCGACGCTTCGGCGCCGGACGCTGCAACGCCGGCCTCACCTGCAGCCGACACCCCAGCGCATCCCGGTGATTCGAGTGCCGAGTCCGAGTCGTCGACGACGGATCCCGCGGATGCGGGCGTCTCGCCCTCGCAGGAATCCTCGGAATCGGCCGATGCGGAACCGGCTACCGAACCGGCGGAGGTGCCCGCCTCCGACGACGCCGCAGGGGCCGATGCGGCACAGTCCGATGCTGCAGCGCTCGACGCCGCCGAGCCCGACGCTGTTGACCTTGAAGCCCCTGAAACAGCTGAAGTCGCTGAGCCTGAAGCTGCTGAGCCTGAAGCTGCTGAGCCTGAAGCTGCTGAGCCTGATGCCGCTGAAGTCGCTGAGCCTGAGGCTGCTGAGCCTGAAGCTGCTGAGCCTGATGCCGCTGAAGTCGCTGAGCCTGAAGCTGCTGAGCCTGAAGCTGCTGAGCCTGAAGCTGCTGAGCCTGAAGCCGCTGAAGCCGCTGAAGCTGCTGAGCCGCAGGCCTCTGACGCCGAACCCGCCAGCGGGGACGCCGCTGCCGATGCGACGTCGAGCGCCGACGACGCGTCGACGCCGGATCAGCCTTCCGTGCCCGAGACCATGTTCCACCCGCTTCTCGACGCGCACTTCGATCGCCTGGATGCGCCAGATGCACCGGAGCTCTCGGTCCGCCTCGTCAACGAGATGGGACTCTGGGCGGACCCCGGGCGATTCGGCAACAACTGCCACTACGTGGTCAACGCGCTCGAGCTGCGCGCTCGCGGCTACGACGTGATCGCCAGCCCGACCGTGCGGAGCGTCGTGCTCAATCCGCAAACCGGTGCGTACGACAACGCCTTCGAGTTTCGTTACCCAGCCGCGATCACTGCCGACTGGGTGCAGGTCGACGGCACCCGCCGCGACTTCGACAATCTCAGCGACTTCGAGGGCGACACCGCCGCTCAGGCGTTGGACGCCCTGACCAGCTCGTGGCCCGAAGGTGGCCGCGGATTCATCGCGGGCTACTGGCGCGATGGTGGCGGGCACATCTTCTCGGTCACGAGGGACGCCGACGGGGTCAGGCTTTCCGATGGACAGGTGAATGACGCCGACGTCTCCGAGTATCTCGGCGACATGTTCTTCGACGAGCGGTCGTCGGCGCCGTGGAAGGACATCACGGTGATCAGGGTCGACGACCTCGTTCCGACACCCGAAGTGCTGACGACGTCGACGCCGCGCCGCCAAGAGGAGTACCAGCTGCTCGTGGACTGGGGCAACAACCCCGCCATGCCGGATCGCCCTCAAGTGATGATCGATCGCGAGCGCGCGGCGAACACCCGCTGGCAGGCTCGCAACGATGAGCTGATCGCCGAACGCGTCATGATCCGCGACGATCCCGACGCCGACATGGCCGACCGCCAGCGAGCGGCCGACGAGATCTGGACCCTCCAGGACCAGAACCAGCGACTGGCCGAGGGGGCGAACCGGTTCGAGCTCGAAGTGAATCCACCGGCACCGGCGCCGCCCCAGACCCACCCTGAGCCTCCGGCAACGGGCTCAGGCGAGAATTGAGAGAGACTGGGAAGATGGTGACGATCCAGGAAGCGCGAACCCTGCTCGAGCAGTTCTTCGCCGAGCATCCCCCCGCGGTGTCGGGTGAGCTCTACATCGCGCCCGAATGGTACGAGGATGCCGCCGACTACCTGCCGGTCTGGGGAGCACGTGAGTTTCTCGTCGAGGGGCGAGAAGCGTTCGCCCGCTGGGACAACCGGGTGATCTTCATCAACAAGGAGACCGGTGAGGTGCACGAGGGGCTGCGCAATCTTCATGCCAAGAAGGTCAGGGCGATGACTCCGGTGGCAGCTCCGGCAGACTGAAGGTCGAGCTTCGCGCCGGGTAGAGTTCTCGAACGACCCGATCATCGGCACGGCACCAGGGGAGAAGATGACCGTCTCGGACAATCAAGGACTTGATCGCTTTCTGGCGTCTGTGCAGCAGTTGACTCCAGCTGACTTCATCGAGGTCAGTGACGGGGCGCGCACGACGGGTACCGCGGTTCGAACCGCGGCGCGGAACGCGGCCAAACTGTCAGCGGCAGACCGCAGCGCGCTCGACAAGCGCGTTCGCGATGCATTCGTTCCGATGCACGAGCAACTCCAAGCCGATCCGAGCGCAGATCTCCACGACGCGATCATGGACACGATGACCGCGGCGCTCGGTGTCGTGCAACGGACGAAGCTCTCCGAAGAGCAGTACGAGGCGCTCGTCCGCCCGTTCCTGGCCGTGGGCGCCGACGTGCCGGCCTGGGCGTCCGACCCCTCGTGAGGTAGGGCGTGCTCGAAGCAGCGACTGTGACCTTCGTCGAACAGGCGACCGTTCTGCCGCCGGAATCGCTGACCGAGGCGTTCGGCCGTCTGGTCGCACTGCGACGTCACGGCGGCAAGGAGGCGAGCCGTGCCGCGGTGCCGTCGGCGGCTGAGAACTCCGAGCTCGACAACAAGATCCGCAGCGCGCTGCTTCCGCGCGCTGCAGAGCTGAACGCCGTCGACGCCGGGCTGCACTCCGGTGCCCGGGCGGCGATCTCGACGACTGCTCGCGCGATCCTCAAGCGCGGCAAGCTCACACCCGAGCAGTACCAGGTGCTGGTGGAGCCGTTCGTCGACCGCGGGGTGGAGATTCCGCCCCATCCGAGCCAGGACGCCGGAAACTGAGCGGGCCCGCCGGTGTCGAGGTACCTTCCGCATCCCGGGCACGCCCGATCGCTCGTCTGATGCATCGATGGTGACGATTCATGAGGCGCGATCGTTGCTGGAGCGCCACTTCATCGAGCGTCCGCCTGCTCTCTCGGGAGACCTGTACATCTCACCCGAATGGTACGAGGACGAGCAGGACTACTTGCCGGTGTGGGGGTCTCGGCAGTTCCTCGTCGATGGGGTTGAGGCGTTCGCCCGCTGGGACAACCTCGTGATCTTCATCGACAAGCGAACCGGCGAAATCCGTGAGGAGTTCTGTACGCCGAACTTCGCGAAGATCCGGGAGATGAAACCGGTTACTGCTCCGGCGTGATCCTCACTTCGACAGGTCACTCGCCGACGTGGCCGTCGCCGGAGCGCCGGATAGAGTTTCGAGTGATGAGTCGAGGCGAGCGGGTCGATGTTCGGGGGTGGGCCACCTTCCGCGGGGAACGAGTGACCGTAGCGGGTCCGCCTGACGCAGGCTCGCTCAGCGTGGTCGCAGTGCCGGAACTCCTGGAGGGTTTCGATCCGAAGCCGAATGACTCGACGTACGGGTACTGGCGCGAGCCGTGGGCGGTAGCGGAGGTGCCGGTCGAGGCGCTCTCGCATCTCGTGCTCACCGACACTCGATCTCGGGCGGCGTCGGCGGTGGCGGCGGATGAGGTCGGTCTGTTCGGGGTCATCGGGCCGGCTGCGGTTCGGCTCGGAGACACGGTCGGCTTCGTCGTCGATGGGGAACCGCGTCTGCGGGTGGAGTGCGATGAGGTCGAGCCTCCGGTCGGGTTCGCGTGGACGCGCACGGCGAGCGGGTGGCGCGCCGACGTACCGCGCTCGGCGATCGCGGCCGTCGAGCGCAGATACATCTTCGCGTCGTGGCGCGGGGCGAAGGTCCGGGTCGTCCGAGTCGACGGCGACACGGCGATCGTGTACTCGGAACGGATCGTGTACACGGACGCATCCGCGCCGTTCGAGGCTGCCGAGATGGATGCGACGGACGACGTGCGAGCAGGCTGGTCGGCGACAGTATCGCTGGGTGATCTCGAACCGGCCTGGGCGACTCGTTCGACGTCGCCGCTCGTCCCGGCGCACTTCCCGCTGGCGGTCGGCCGTGTCGGCGAGCGCCCGGAGCAGGTGGGGCTGCTCGAGGCCGACGGTGGGCTCCACAGCGATCTGGCGGCGGTGGTGCGGTTGCCGGACGACCTCCCCGATCCGCTCATGTCGCTGTATGGCCTGCATTTCGGGTCGAGACCGCAGTGGGAATGGCGGCGATACGTATTGCCCGTCGAGATCGAGGCGCCCGAGCTGGTCACGTCCGAGGTGTGCGTCGACGGCGTCTGGCAGCCGGTGAATCGCATCGACGCCGATTCGTGGAGGGTGTTCGGCCCGGAAGACGAGATCGGATTGGATGCGATCGAGGCGTACCGATACACCACGTCGACGGTCGATCTGGAGGCCGCACCCGGGGTGCGGATCCGGAACGCCTCCCTCGAAGCACGCGAGTTGTGATGCCTCTCGTGCAGGACTCAAGGAGAACATGATGCTGGATGCCGCGACGACATGGTTCATCGAGCAGGTTGCTGCCCTGCCCGCGGAGGAGCTCGCGGTGATCTTCGACGAATCGTTGGACCTTTGGGTGCCCGCCGGTCGTGCGGCGAGCGGGGCCATCAAGATCTCGGCCGCCAAGAACTCCGAGCTCGATCACGATGTGCGGGCGGTACTGCGCCCGCGCGCTGCGGAGCTCGATGCGCACGCTACCGGCCTGCATTCCGATGCGAAGGGTGCGACCGTGATCGCAGCCCGAGCCATTCAGACCCGCGCGACGCTCGCCGTCGAGCACTACGACGTGCTGGTCGCCCCGTTCATCTCTGCCGGTGTCGAGGTACCCCCGCACCCCGTGCACTCCTGATCCGCCCGGTTCGCCGCGAGCGGCGCATGTGCGACAGGATGGGGAGCGCTCCCCATCGCCCGGCGGCTCGATCTGTGGTGTCGTGGAAGCCTTCGCCGCGTGGAGCACGTCGCGTGAAGCCTGCTGAGGAAGGACCGGAATGACCACGTTCAACACGTTCACCCAGGTGGCGCCGATCGGCGAGGAGACCATTTCCCGGTTCGCCGGACAGGTCCCCGCCGAAGTCGTCGACCTGTGGCGTCGTCAGGGTGCCGGATTCGTCGGCGCCGACGGGTTCTTCCGCGTCGTCGATCCAGACCGCGCTGCGCAGATGCTCGGGAGCGTCTTCGCCATGCCCGACGGTTCGACCGTGTTGTTCACGACGGCGCTCGGCGACGTCGTCTTCCACGCCGGCGGCGCCTACTTCGTCGTGAAGTTCCGGTTCGGCGCGATCGACGTGGCGCAGGGCCTCTCCTTCGACGGGCTCGTCGCACTCATCGAAGACGAGCGTCACCGCGACGTCGTCTGGCAGTGGCAGCCGTATCCGGCCGCGCGCGACCGTGACGGCGTTCCCGCGTTCGAGCAGTGCTTCGGGTTCGTGCCGCTGCTCGCCCTGGGCGGCCCGAACGACGCGGCCAACCTGCAGCTCGGCGGCCTCTACGAGCACCTCGCCCTCATCACGCAGCTCGCCGGTCAGCCGCGGGTGCGCGGTGGCCTCCCGATTCCGGCGAACGGCGGGCCGGATGCGGACGCGGATGCCGCGACCGACCGGGATCGCCTCGTCGAGGTCGCCCGCGGCCTGTTCGCCAAGCTCACCGAGGCGCCGAACCTGAACTTCATCGACCTGCCCGACGGACTCGGCATCTGCGCCGTGCACGCCGTGCGCGGTGGCGGCAAGATCTACGTCGCACCCGATGAATCGGTGCTGTTCGTCGCGTCGTCGATGGACTACGACGCCGGGCTCGCCGCATTCCGGTCGGGTGAGCGCACGCCGCACGTCATGTTCGAGCGCCGCGACGGTGGGGCGACCTCGTGACCTCGGCCCTCGAACAGCGCTGCGAGCGGCTGCGGCTGCCCGTGACCGAGCTCGTCGCCGTGAGCATCTCCGCGACGCTCCGCCCGCAAGATCTGCCCGAGCTGCGTGCGGCCATCGCCGACGTGCGGGCGATCCTCAGCGAAGACGTCTCCGACATCCCGCCGGGCGCATTCCTCGACTGGCTGCCGACTGCGTTGCGCAACCTCCAGCGCATGGACGAAGCCGTCAGCGGCGGCGACGCCGCGGCGTCGTACGCCATCCTGACCGACAAGGCCGATGGATTCATCCGTCTCACCGACGGGTGCGCCGGCTTCCCGGGGTGGTCGGCCACCTGAGCCGGGGGCTGCCGAGCCGTCAGCCGCGCAGGAACGGGTCGAGGAATCCGTTCACGATCGTCTGGCTGGCGCGAGCGCCGTAGTTGTCGACCGTGACCTGGCTGATCGCCGCATAGGCGTTCTCGCGCAGCACGACGGGCGGCAGCGGCTGCCAGCCGTTGCCCGATCTGGCGACGACGGTCACGTAGGCCACCGAGTCCTTCGGCGCGAGCCAGATGCCGAAGGTGACGTTTCCGCTCCTGGCCGCCGGCACCGGAAGGTACACGCGGGGGTCGCCGGTGCGGAATCGCTCGAGCAGGGCGGCGGCGTCCTGCGGGGCGACGTGTGCGTACGCGTTCACGCTCTGCTTCACCCGGGAACCGGTCTCGACCCGCTCCCAGCGGTACGACCATGCCGTCAGCCAGACGATGCCCCCGATGAGCGCCGCCGCGCTGAGCAGCACGAGACCGGGGGCGACGAGTGCCCGCAGGCCGGAGCGACGACCCTGGTAGTCGGCCGACATCTCGACGATCGCGTCGTAGAGCGTCAGCGTCACGACGAGCCCGATGAGCCCGGCGAGGATGAAGGCGCCCGCGGTGATCATGAGACCGCGTGAGCGCACCCGACGCACTTCTTGGGGGATGGTCGTCAGCGGTCGTTCAAGCTGTTCCACGGGTGTCCTTCCGTTCGGCGACCGGCCATTTGCGATCGACCATGGGGCCCTTCCACTCGAAGTACCCGAAGACCGACGTGTGGGTGCCGGTCGGCACGCCTCGACGCGAGGCTTCGTCGACGAGCACCCGGGCCGCCTGGTGCGCGGTCGAGTCCTCGATCACGGCGTCGAGCATGAGTGGGATGAGTCCGCGTCGCGCGCCGTCGAACTCATCGAAGAGGGTGACGCGTTCGGCACCGCGATCGCCGCCGAACGCGCGCTTCAGTGCCGCTCCGTCGCGCACGCAGATCTCGCAGAGCAGTGTGCCGTTGCCGGCCTTCAGCGCGGCAGTGGCGAGTGGGCCCGACACGGGGAGTCGCTGCATCCGTGCCGAGCGCGTGCGGTCGACGAGCACACCCACGAAAACCATGTCGTGCCAGGCGATGAGCGGGGCGCCCGCGAGGCGCACACCTTCGTCGGTCACGGTGAGGGCGATGTCGGTGCCCGTCACGAGGAGCATGAGGGCGCGTCGCCGCCGCAATGCCATCACCGTCGAGATGAGGCAGGCGGCGACACCGAGAACGGCGATGATGATCGTGAACCAACGCATGCCCGAGGCGATGGCGAAGACGAGCCCGGCGGTGACGAGGCATCCGAGCGCGACGCTGACGAGGATGATGCCAGAATTCCAGCGGCCGACCGTGTCGACCTTGGCGCGGTCGACGGATGCCTCGAAGATCGGCTCGGCCATCGGTGCCCTTTCGCGTTCTGATCGGGCCGGCGGGCGGCTCCGAGCGTGGACAGCCTATCGCCCGGACATCGTCGCGCCCGGTTCGCGTACGCTCGACGGCATGGACCCGCGCAGCAGCGAACCAGGCGCCGCCTCCCAAGCTTCTCGCCTGGCACAGATCCCGGAAGGCGCATGACCGTGGCAACGTCGTATCCCGAGTTCATCCCCGGGGCGGGCGCCAGTCTCGCCACGAAGAACGTACTGTCCGGCGCCGGCCGAGTGCGGTGGATGGTGCGGAAGCCATCGCGCCAGCCGGCCGACAACGGATGGCGGATCATGAGCGACGTCGATTCGAGCGAGTACCTGTCGGACTCCGGCAATTGGGTGATCACCGACTTCAACGAACTCTGTGCGATCGAACCGGCGTTGCTCGGAATCTACGACTTCCCGGTGGGCTCAGACTTCCAACTGGTCGACGACGGAAGCGGCATCCAGATCTTCGACACCGCCTCGGGTCGCGAGATCCCACGGAGCGCGTTCTACGTACCCCCAGCGCCGGAGCCGGCGGAATGGCGGCCCGAGGTCGTCGACCCGGAGGCGCTCTCGTCCGACCAGCGCGAACTCGCCGCGACGGCAGCCGCACTCTTCGAGCAGCTCGCTCGCGACGCGGGTCAGGCCGATTCCGGTCGGCTCAACGTGGTGCTCCTGCCCGATGACTTGGGCGTCGCCGTCGTCCGCGCCGTTCGAGGCGGTGGCGTGATCTTCGTCGCCCGCGACTCGAGCGTGCTGTACGTGACCTCGGCGATCGATCTTCAGGTCGGCCTCGACCTCTTCCGCGACGGGCAGCGCACACCGCTGTCGAGCTTCGAGTAGCAGAACGGATTCTGACGAGATGGGTGAGATGGGCGAGAACGAATCACTGGTGTCGACCGTCGTTCAGGTCGAGGATGCGACGCTGACGCTGTCGGCGCCGCCCGAGCTGCAGAGCGCCGTCGACGGCGTGATCGCCGCCTTCCGGGAATGCGGATCCGAGCCGGCCGACGGCGTGCGCGTCGACATCGGATGGGGCCCGTTCGTGCTGAAGCAGACGGGTGACCGGCGGTTCGTCGTGGTGACGCCACACTATGCGGGGACGGCCGATCGCGGGTCGACCGACGACCTCACCCTCGGGCTGTGGGCGCTGGCGGCGCAGGTGCAGCTCGCGGAACTGGTGGGCGTCGACGGGGTGCCGCCGACCTTCGCGGACCGGGTCATCATCGCGAAACGCGCCCTGAGCGCGCCGGGCTGGGCGATGACCCGGGAGCCTCCGTCCGCCGGCGACAGCGGATGGTTCGTCGACGTGTTCCCATCGCTCGACGACGCCTCGGGCCTCGGCGTCGGGGACCTGGTGGCGGTGCCGGCGTCGGAGTTGCTGCACATCCGGAAGCAGGCGGTCCGCGTGCTGTCGTTGCCGCCGGGTGTGGTCGCCGTCGTAGGGGAGGACTCCGTGGACGCCGTGATCCGCGAATCGGATGGCACCGTGCTCTTCCGAGGTGATCGATGACAACGCCAACGACGGCACTCGTCGAGCGGTCCGTCGACGTCGGCGGCGTCGAAGTCGTCGCCGCGGCCGAAGCGCGTTGGGCCGATCGCTTGGACGACGTGCTGGCTTCGTTCGCGGGGCTCGATTCCGTGGTCGAGGGTGACCGCATCCAGCGGGGATGGGGCTGGTTCGAGATGGCGCCGCATGAACTCGCCTGACCGATCTGTTGCGGCCGTCGAGACGCGGCTGATCGAATTCGCCGAGTGGCATGGGGACATGACCTTCCCGCTCGAGGAGGGCGAAGTGCTTTCCCTCGGGAACATGGAGACTCTGTACCTCGTGACCAAGGGCGTAGACGAACGGTTTCATGTCGGGTCGGAGGATCGCGGGCGGCTCCGAGAGATGATTCGCGCCGACCAGTACCTCGATGCACTCACGTTTCTGGCATTCGAGATGGCCGCGACGGTGCGGTCGGAGCGGGGCCTTCCCCTGCTCCGCGTGCTGTCGCAGCCCGAAGACGGTGCCGATGGCTTTGCAGTGGATGTCGCCCCAGGCGAGGTCCAGGTCGCCTGGGGCACGCCGGAGGACCGGCACCTCGTTGTCTTCAACCGGGCGACAGCCGATGAGGCACTGATGTTCACCCACTACGCGGACGCGTCGCCGGACGAGATCATCGACTCGTTGTTGCACCCGGCGGGCCGGCCGTTGTTCGCTGGAATGATGGCCGGCCAGCGTGGCTGAGGCGCATCGTCTGCATGGCGAGATCCAGGTGCTCAGAGACCAGAACCTGAGGTTGGAGGCCTGGGCGGTGTGCGGCGTACGCTCGATGGCATGGACCCACGCCGTACGGCCTGGATCGTCGCCGCCTTCGCCGCGGCGCTCGATCTCGCCCTCGTCGTCTGCGCGTACGGGTTCGTCAGCCTGTTCACCGGTGTCGAGGTGGTCGTCGACCTCGAGGCGGGGCTCTTCGTCGCACCGGCCGCGATCGGGGCATCCGTCATCGCCCTGCTGCTGACCCTGGCCGTCACGCTCCGGCGCCCCGACCGCTCACCGGGGCGCTACCAGGTGTTCGCCGGTGATCAACTCGCGCTCGAGCTTCGAGAAGAGAGCGGCATCCTGGTCAGCACGTCGTCGCCGCCGCCGTTGCCCGGCACTGCGCCGGTGACGCACCCCTTCGCGACCGCGGTCTTCCGGATGGCTGAGAAACGGTGCGCTCAGCGCGAGCATCGCCAACACGAGCGTTGCCGCGCAGGCGATCTGGAAGCGAGCACAGCTGACGGAAGCCGAGTTCCAGTCTCTGACCGGTGCGTACCGAGACGTCGGTCTCGAGTTCTGACCAGTGCGTCGCGGCGTTCGGGGACCTCGATACGATCGCACGTATGACTCCGGGTGCGACGAACTGATGCTGGACACCGAGACGACGCGGTTCGTCGACGCGGCGACGGCGCTGCCTGCGGCGGCCCTCGACGTGGCGTTCGAACGCCAGGTCGATCTGTGGACTGAGGGCGGCAAGGAGGCGAGCGATGCGGCGGGTCCATCCGCGAGCGCGAACTCCGAGCTCGATCATCGGATTCGAGCAGCGCTCCTTCCCCGTGCCGACGAACTCGACGAACACCTCTTCGGACTCCACTCGGATGCCCGGGCGGTGATCTCCACGGCAGCGCGAGCGATCGTGACGCGCCGGCGGCTGACCGCCGAGCAGTTCACGGTACTCGTCACCCCGTTCGTCGAACTCGGCTTCGACATTCCTGCTCACACGGGCTGAGCGAACGCACTGCCTTTCCCGGTTCGATGACGACGGTGAGCCCGTCAACATGCCGAAACGCCCGCGAACGGACAGGCGAACGAACGAACGAAAGGACCGACGGTGCAGTGACCCTCGATCTCAGCGAGTCCTCGCGACAGATCGGTTCGACGTTCATCGCGCTCACTGCAGCCGACTCGCTCGTGACGCAGCCGGCGATATCGTGTTCGAGCCTCGCGTTGATGGTGCGGTGCGGCGGCTTTCCGTCGAGAGTGGAGTGGTGTCTGGTGGTTGAGTTCCGGTTCTGCGGTCGCTTCAGTGCGCAGACGCAGCGCCCGCCGTCGGATCCGCAGTGGACGTGGATCGATGAGGCAGAGGCGCAGAGGCGGTGGCACTCCGCGGGCGCGGAGCTGACCGCGGTGCCGCCCGCAGATCCCATGACGGGACGGGTGCCGTACGTGGTGGTGATCACGTGCGGTGCGTCTCCGTCCTACACGGTGCAGCGATTCCTGCCGCCGATCTTCTGCGATCTCGAACTGTGGTGGAAGAACACCGGCGACGGGCTGGCCCTCGATGTCGTGCACGCGATGGTCTTCCCCGAGCCCGCTGAGGAATGGGACGAGGCTCTCGTTTCGACGACAGCGCGGATCAGGCCAGACGGTTCCGTCTACCTGACGCGCGCGTTCCGTACCGATCCCGGGGTCCGGGGCAGCTGGGTGACCGAGCCTGCATCTGAACTGGCGCCGCTGGGCATCTCGAATCCGGGTCGAGCCGAGCCCGCCTGGGGCATGTGGAACGAGCTGCTCGACCCGTCGATGTTCCCCGAGGGTGTCCGGAGTGCCGCCCAGATTGATGCGGTGTTCGTTGAGATGCGTGATGACGTTGGTCGATCGTCCGCTGCAGCACGGCCTGAAAGCACGGCGGCCGCACCGCAACCGGCAGTGCCGCCTGGAGAGCCATCGACCTCTGCCGTGGGCGATCCGGACGCGGAGGTTGCGTCGAGAGCCGGTGCGCCGGCCGGTTCGGGTGGGTTCCGGTTCTGCGGCCGCTTCGACCCGGTTCGACAGGATGCGGTGACGTCGTCGTCGTGGATCCGCGAAGACGAGGCACGCCGGGTGATGCACGAGGTCGGCGGTGAGTTGACGCTCGTCGGGCCGGAGGAGTCCGGTGTGCCGAGAGTGGTCGTGGTCGTCGCCTGCGGGCCGAATCCGGGGTTTCACGTTTCCCGGCAGGTGCCGCCCGGTGTTCCAGATCTCACGATGCGGTGGCATCAGGTCGGTGACCACATGTTGCTCGATCGGGTGTCGATCATGGACTACGACAAGCCGGTGGCCGCGGGAGATGAGCCCGCATTGACTGCGCGGACCGACATCGGCGCCGACGGATCGCGGCGGTTGACGCTCTCATCGAAGGGGTCCGAGACGATCGACACGGCCGAGATGCCACCCGTCGAGATCGCGGAAGCAGTCCGGCCGGTGCCCCGATGGGGCGCATGGGCGGAGCTGCTCGATGCGCCACCCGCGATCGCACGCTGACACCCTTCCCGCTCGCGACATCTCCCGGCTCCATCGACGGCGGGGGAGTGGTCGGGCCGGACCGGCCGAGACGACCCGGCGAGCCACGGTCGTCCGCGTGCGGCGTACGCTCGATGGCATGGACCCACGCCGTACGGCCTGGATCGTCGCCGCCTTCGCCGCGGCGCTCGATCTCGCCCTCGTCGTCTGCGCGTACGGGTTCGTGAGCCTCTTCACGGGCGTCGAGGTGGTCGTCGACCCCGAGGCAGGGCTCTTCGTGGCACCGGCGGCGATCGGGGCATCCGTCATCGCGCTGCTGCTCACCCTCGCCGTCACGCTCCGGCGTCCCGAGCGGATCTGGTCGAGCGTCCTGTTCTCCGCGGTCTGGACGTGGCTCGTCTTCGTCGTCGTCTCGGTCGTCGGCTACGCCCTCGCGAGCGAGGGCAGCACCCTGCTCGCCGCGCTGCTGTTCGGCCTCGGATTCGGCATCGGCTGGTTCGGTCTGCTCATTCCCGCGCTCGCCGCGGTGACCGCGGCCTTCGCCGTGCTCGTGGCGCGTGGTCGCGACTCCGGCATGGAGCGCCCGCGGTGGCCGTGGGAGCGCGACGAAGACGAGTGAGCGGCGCGTCGGCGCGCCATCCGCTCGCCATCCGGTGACGCGGAACGCGCCCCGGCAGTATCGTGAACCTGATGCAGGGTTCGATCGAGGCGCGCGTGAGTCACGAGGTCGACCGGTGGCTGGCGTGGCTGCCCCGGTGGCGACCCGGGACGCATCGCGCGCGCGTGCGCCTGTGCACCCGCTGCTTCGGTTCCCCGATCCTCGCTGCCGCCGGCCTCGACGTCGACGTGCCGCACCCGGTGCAGCACGCCTTCTCGATGCGCATGAAGGGGGTCATCGACCTCGCGGTCGACGACTACACCGCACGCAACCTGCCGATGCTGCATCGCGAGATCCGGCTCGCAGAGGAGCGGAAGGCCCGGCGTCCGTACCGTGCGGGTGAGGGCCTCGAGCCCGAGTTCCTGGGCCTCGACGTCGACCCAGAGCCGCTGCCCGACCAGCCGTTCCTCTTCACGCTGTCGGGCCTCGAAGCGGATGCCGCGGCCGAAGCCGCCGAACCGGCACCGCGCCCCTTCACGCCCCAGGAGAAGGAGGCGCTCCGCGAGGAGGTGCGCCTCGCCGACGACTTCGCCAAGCAGCTCGGCCGCCGGATCTGCGTCGAGCTCGCCCAGCACCGCTACCGCATCGGCAACGCCGTCGAGCGTCTCGTCGAGCCGCAGATCGAAGACCTGCTCGCCGATCTCGACCGCGAACTCGACTCGCCCGGCTGGTCGTCCGGGGGCGCCCCGAGCTGAGCGCGTCGTGCTCGGCGCCCACTACACTCGCGGCGTGAACGAATCGGAGGACCGTCCGCGGCAGGGCGAACACGATTGGCGGCGGGTGCTCGTGAGCGCCCTCGGCGAGGGCGGACTCGACGAAGTCGAACGCCCCGCGCCCGAGCACGCGCTTCGACGCGTTCGGAAGGTCGTGGCCGACGGCGGGCTCGACGTCTCGTCGGTCGCCCGCACCATGGTCGGGATCCAGTCGGCCGCGTGCGACGACTCCACCCGTCCCGACATCGAAGGGCTGCTGCGCGACGACCGGGCGGAGCGAGACGCGCTCGATCAGGCGTCCGCCGAGGGCCGGCTCCCGCTCGGCGTCGCGGCTCCGGCCGCCCGCCCGACTGGCGACGAGCGACGCACGGGCGCATCGCCGATGTGGGTGGACGCCTTGGCGATCGTGGCCGCGATCGGCGGGCCGGTCATGCTGCTGAGCAGCCGGCGCAGCCACAGCCCGTTCTTCGACCTCGACACCGCCGCGGTGCTGGCCGGCGTTCTCGTGCTCTCCGCCGCGGTGTGGATGGTGCTCGTCGAGCCGCGCCTGGTCGAGCGCCCGCGCCTTGCCGAGAGCCCGGGCTTCTCCATCTTCGCCGCCGTGCTCGGGTACCTCGCGGTGGCCTTCATCGCGTGGCGGGTGATCGACGACGAGGGCGGCTACGTCAGCCCGCCGGTCGTGCTGGGCGCGGTGATGGCGCTCGCCGGGGCGGTGCTCCAGACCGGGGCGGGTGTGTCGGGCCGACGAAGCCGCGCCGCCGTCGCTGCGGCCGATCCGGAGCGGTACGCGAAAGCCGCCAAGGCGCTCTTCGCGGCGCTCGACCGACTCGACGACCGTCTCTACGTCGACGCGGCGCGGGTATTCGCGGATGAGCCGAGCGCGCAGCGCGAGCCGCGCCGGCGGGCCGCGATCGACGGCGTCCGGGCGCTCCGTGCCGTTGGGGAATTCGACGACGAGCTCGCGCTCGAGGCGCTGCGCCGCGGCCTGTTCTGAGTCGGCTGCGTGCGGCGGAGTCCGGGTTTCGAGACACCCTTCTCCGGCCGTCTCATCGGAGCCTCATCCGGCGCCATTTGACCACGAGGTTACGGCGCATTACCATTGATCGGGTGTGCGCGTTGTCGCGCGCTCGAATCGTGCCTGCAACACCGGCGTGAGACGGGCCGAGATGATTCGCACGCATCGGGCGATTCGCCCCCACGGCATACCCACCAACAAAGGCGCTGCAACTCTGCGGTGCCGGTGGGTCGTGATGTGAATTCCATCAAACGCTGTCACCGTGCAGCACCAACAAGGAGAAGCAGTGCCAACCATTCAGCAGTTGGTCCGCAAGGGCCGCTCGCCGAAGGTCACCAAGACCAAGGCTCCCGCCCTGAAGGCGAACCCCCAGCAGCGCGGCGTGTGCACGCGTGTGTACACCACCACCCCGAAGAAGCCGAACTCCGCGCTCCGCAAGGTCGCTCGTGTGAAGCTCTCCAACGGCACCGAGGTCACCGCCTACATCCCCGGTGAGGGCCACAACCTGCAGGAGCACTCGATGGTGCTCATCCGCGGCGGTCGTGTCAAGGACCTCCCCGGTGTGCGCTACAAGATCGTCCGCGGCGCGCTCGACACGCAGGCCGTGAAGAACCGCAAGCAGGGCCGCAGCAAGTACGGCGCGAAGATGGAGAAGAAGTAATGCCTCGTAAGGGACCCGCTCCGAAGCGCCCCGTCGTCGCCGACCCCGTCTACGGGTCGCCCGTCGTCAGCCAGCTCGTCAACAAGATCCTCGTCGACGGCAAGAAGGACCTCGCGCAGCGCATCGTCTACGAAGCGCTCTCGAACGTCGCCGAGAAGAACGGCCAGGACGCCGTCGCCACCCTGAAGAAGGCGCTCGACAACGTGCGCCCGACCCTCGAGGTGCGTTCGCGCCGCGTCGGCGGTTCGACCTACCAGGTCCCCGTCGAGGTCAAGCCCCACCGCGCCAACACCCTGGCTCTCCGCTGGCTCACCAGCTACGCCAAGGCTCGTCGCGAGAAGACGATGACCGAGCGTCTCACCAACGAGATCCTCGACGCATCGAACGGCCTGGGTGCCGCGGTCAAGCGCCGCGAAGACACCCACAAGATGGCCGAGTCGAACCGCGCCTTCGCCCACTACCGCTGGTAGCAGGCAGAGCGGATGCCTTCCCCCGCGGCTGGCATTCGTCGGGCCCACTACCGCTGGTAGCAGGCAGAGCGGATGTCGCGGGCCTCGGCTCGCGGCATCCGCTCCCACTCCCTTTCCCTTCCTGAATCTCCGGAGGAACCCCCGTGGCACAAGACGTGCTCACCGACCTGAACAAGGTCCGCAACATCGGCATCATGGCGCACATCGATGCCGGCAAGACCACCACGACCGAGCGCATCCTGTTCTACACGGGCGTCAACCACAAGATCGGCGAGACCCACGACGGTGCCTCGACGACCGACTGGATGGAGCAGGAGAAGGAACGCGGCATCACGATCACGTCTGCCGCCGTGACCTGCTACTGGAACAAGAACCAGATCAACATCATCGACACCCCCGGCCACGTGGACTTCACGGTCGAGGTCGAGCGTTCGCTCCGCGTGCTCGATGGTGCGGTCGCCGTCTTCGACGGCAAGGAGGGCGTCGAGCCCCAGTCCGAGACCGTCTGGCGCCAGGCCGACAAGTACGACGTCCCGCGCATCTGCTTCGTCAACAAGATGGACAAGCTCGGCGCCGACTTCTACTTCACGGTCGACACCATCATCAGCCGCCTCGGCGCGAAGCCGCTCGTGCTGCAGCTCCCGATCGGTTCGGAGTCCTCGTTCGAGGGCGTCGTCGACCTGGTCGAGATGCGTGCACTCACGTGGCGCGGCGACGCAAAGGGTGACGTCAAGATGGGCGCCGAGTACGCCATCGAGGAGATCCCCGCCGACCTCGTCGACAAGGCCGCCGAGTACCGCACCGCCCTGCTCGAGGTCGTCGCCGAGACCGACGACGCGCTGATGGAGAAGTACTTCGGCGGCGAAGAGCTGACCGTGGCCGAGATCAAGGCCGCGATCCGCAAGCTGACCGTCAACTCCGAGATCTACCCCGTGCTCTGCGGTTCGGCGTTCAAGAACCGCGGCGTGCAGCCCATGCTCGACGCTGTCATCGACTACCTCCCGTCGCCGCTCGACGTGCCCGCCATCGAGGCGCACGACGCTCGCGACGAAGAGAAGATCGTCATGCGTCACGCCGACGCGTCGGAGCCCTTCACGGCCCTCGCGTTCAAGGTCGCCGTGCACCCGTTCTTCGGTCGCCTCACCTACGTGCGCGTCTACTCCGGTCGCCTCGACAGCGGCGCCCAGGTCGTCAACTCGACCAAGGGCAAGAAGGAGCGCATCGGCAAGATCTTCCAGATGCACGCCAACAAGGAGATCCCGATCGACTCGGTGACCGCCGGCAACATCTACGCGGTGATCGGCCTGAAGGACACCACCACCGGTGACACCCTCTGCGACCCGAACAACCAGGTCGTCCTCGAGTCGATGACCTTCCCCGAGCCCGTCATCGAGGTCGCCATCGAGCCGAAGACCAAGGCCGACCAGGAGAAGCTCGGCACGGCGATCCAGAAGCTCGCCGAAGAGGACCCGACCTTCCGTACGGAGCAGAACCAGGAGACCGGTCAGACGGTCATCAAGGGCATGGGCGAGCTCCACCTCGACATCCTGGTCGACCGCATGAAGCGCGAGTTCAACGTCGAGGCCAACGTGGGCAAGCCCCAGGTCGCGTACCGCGAGACGATCAAGCGCGCGGTCGAGAAGCACGACTACACCCACAAGAAGCAGACCGGTGGTTCCGGCCAGTTCGCGAAGATCCAGTTCGCGATCGAGCCGCTCGAGATCGAAGGCGACAAGATCTACGAGTTCGAGAACAAGGTCACCGGTGGCCGCATCCCCCGCGAGTACATCCCCTCGATCGATGCGGGCTTCCGCGATGCCATGCAGTACGGCATCCTCGCCGGATACCCGATGGTCGGCGTCAAGGCGTCGATCCTCGACGGTGCCGCCCACGACGTCGACTCCTCGGAGATGGCGTTCAAGATCGCCGGCTCGATGGGCTTCAAGGAAGCCGCTCGCAAGGCGAACCCCGTTCTGCTCGAACCGCTGATGTCCGTCGAAGTCCGCACTCCTGAGGAGTACATGGGCGACGTCATCGGCGACCTGAACTCGCGTCGCGGTCAGATCCAGTCCATGGAGGATGCCGCAGGCGTGAAGGTCGTGCGTGCGCACGTCCCGCTCTCGGAGATGTTCGGTTACATCGGCGACCTTCGGTCGAAGACCTCTGGTCGCGCGGTGTACTCGATGGAGTTCCAGAGCTACGCGGAGGTCCCGAAGGCTGTGGCCGACGAGATCGTCCAGAAGAACAAGGGCGAATAGTCCGATACGCACGAACCTTCCGGTTCGCGTAACATATCAACACAACCCCCGTAGACCTCCGGTCGCAATCCAGCGCCCGGCGGTTCTACACGAGTCCTGAGGAGGACCCACAGTGGCTAAGGCCAAGTTCGAGCGGACCAAGCCGCACGTCAACATCGGAACGATCGGTCACGTCGACCACGGCAAGACCACGCTCACCGCAGCGATCTCGAAGGTGCTCGCCGACAAGTACCCGTCGGCCACCAACGTGCAGCGCGACTTCGCGTCGATCGACTCCGCTCCCGAAGAGCGCCAGCGCGGCATCACGATCAACATCTCGCACGTCGAGTACGAGACGCCGAAGCGCCACTACGCGCACGTCGACGCCCCGGGTCACGCCGACTACATCAAGAACATGATCACCGGTGCGGCTCAGATGGACGGCGCGATCCTCGTGGTCGCGGCGACCGACGGCCCGATGGCTCAGACGCGCGAGCACGTGCTGCTCGCCAAGCAGGTCGGCGTGCCCTACCTGCTCGTCGCGCTCAACAAGTCCGACATGGTCGACGACGAGGAGATCCTCGAGCTCGTCGAGCTCGAGGTCCGCGAGCTGCTCTCGAGCCAGGGCTTCGACGGCGACAACGCTCCCGTCGTGCAGGTCTCGGGCCTCAAGGCCCTCGAAGGCGACGAGAAGTGGGTCCAGTCGGTCCTCGACCTCATGACCGCCGTCGACGAGTCGATCCCCGACCCCGTGCGCGACAAGGACAAGCCCTTCCTCATGCCGGTCGAGGACGTCTTCACGATCACCGGTCGTGGAACCGTCGTCACGGGCCGCGCCGAGCGTGGCACGCTGAAGATCAACTCCGAGGTCGAGATCGTCGGCATCCGCCCGACGCAGAAGACCACGGTCACCGGTATCGAGATGTTCCACAAGCAGCTCGACGAGGCATGGGCCGGCGAGAACTGCGGTCTGCTCCTTCGCGGCACCAAGCGCGAAGACGTGGAGCGCGGCCAGGTCGTCGTCGCACCCGGCTCGGTCACCCCGCACACGAACTTCGAGGGCACCGCGTACATCCTCTCCAAGGAGGAAGGCGGGCGTCACAACCCGTTCTACGCGAACTACCGTCCGCAGTTCTACTTCCGCACCACCGACGTCACCGGCGTCATCACGCTGCCCGAGGGCACCGAGATGGTCATGCCCGGCGACACCACCGACATGACCGTTGAGCTGATCCAGCCCATCGCCATGGAAGAGGGCCTCGGCTTCGCCATCCGTGAGGGTGGACGGACCGTGGGTGCCGGTACGGTCACCAAGATCGTCAAGTAGGTTCACCTACTGATCGCCGACAGGGGTCGGGCCTTCGGGCCCGGCCCCTTTCGTGTACCCACGCCGGGGGTCGGGACCGTTCGGATGCTTCGGGCCCGGCCCCTTTCGTGTACCCACGCCGGGGGTCGGGACCGTTCGGATGCTTCGGGCCCGGCCCCTTTCGTGTACCCACGCCGGGGGTCGGGACCGTTCGGATGCTTCGGGCCCGGCCCCTTTCGTGTACCCACGCCGGGGGTCGGGACCGTTCGGATGCTTCGGGCCCGGCCCCTTTCGTGTACCCGCGGGGCTTGGCAGGTTTCCTGCCAACGGATCCTGCCCTTCCGTGCGCGGGGCGCGGGTTCTAATCTGGAACCGATGGCAACTTCCCCCTCGCCATTGGCTCGATCGACGGTTCGCCCAGAGATTCAGGCTCTACGGGCGCTCGCCGTCGGGGCGGTCGTGCTCCACCACGGGTGGCCTGCCGTCGCGCCGGCCGGCTACATGGGCGTCGACGTGTTCTTCGTGGTCTCGGGGTTCCTGATCACCGGGCTTCTTCTCCGTGATGCAGAGCGGCGGGGACGCATCTCGCTCCGCACCTTCTACCTCCGGCGGGCTCGGCGGATCCTCCCGGCCGCGCTGATCGTGCTCGCGGCGGTATCGGTGCTCACCATCGCGCTCGTTCCGCAGCGCGAGTGGCGATCCTGGTTCAGGGAGATCGTCGCGAGCGCGCTGTACTACGAGAACTGGCAGCTCGCGATCGACTCCCAGATCCCGCGCCGGGCGGACCTCGAATCGACGCCGGTTCAGCACTTCTGGTCGTTGTCAGTGGAGGAGCAGTTCTACCTGTTCTGGCCGCTGCTGCTGATCGTCGCGATCTGGTTCGCCGCGCGCAGGGGAGTCGGCTCGCGTCGAGTGCTCCTGCCCCTGCTCGGCGCGGTGACCGCCGCGTCATTCGTGCACTGCATCGTGCTGACGGTGCAGGAGCCTGCTCTCGCGTACTTCTCGACGTTCACGCGCATGTGGGAGTTCGGCGTCGGCGGGCTGCTCGCGCTGGTCGCCGCCACACCGCTTCGCGGCCACGAGCCCCTGCGTGCCGCCGTCTCGATCGCCGGGCTCGTGGTCATCGTCGTCCCGATCGTCGCATTCCGGTCGCCGGACTACTTCCCCGGCGCGATCGTGCTCGCGCCCGTGGTCGGAACGCTCGCGGTGATCTGGGCCGGGATGCCGCAGCTCGCCTGGTCGCCTGCGCGGCTCGCCGCGCTGCCACCGGTGCAGTGGATGGGCGACGTGTCGTACTCGCTCTACCTCTGGCACTGGCCGATCTTCATGTTCGTGCCGTACCTCACCGGTCTGCCGAGCCCGCCGTGGCTGATGGTGCTCCTCGTGGCGTTCTCGTTCCTCGTCGCCGGCCTCTCGAAACGCTACATCGAAGACCCGTTCCGCACCCCGACGCACGGGCTGCGGGCGCGCCCCTCGGTCGTGCTCGGAGGCATGGCCGCGGTGATCGCCCTCGTCGTCGGTGCGGGCATGGTCGCCCCCAGCGTCGCCGCCGAGCGCAACGTCGCGTGCTCGCGCAGCGATCGCGACTGAGCAGGATCAGACGGGCGTGCCGTCGATCGTCGTCCCGAGTTCGATGCTGCCGTGCACGCTGCGGGCCACGGTGCAGGCCTTGTCGATCGACTTGACCATGAGCTCGATGAGCTTCGCGCGTTCCGCCTCGTCGAGCGAGGAGAGGTCGAGCAGCAGCTCCTCGTCGACCCGGGAGTACCGGTTGTCGGGGCCGGAGGTGCCGTGCGCCCACACCGTCATCGCGAAGTCCTCCCCGAGGCGCCGCGCGGTGACCCGGTCGGCGCTCATGCCGGCGCAGCCCGCGAGGGCGAGTTTCAGCAGCTCGCCGGGTGTGAAGTGACCCTCGGCCTCCTCAGGCCCGATGCGCACTGTCGAACCTCGTTCGTTCATGCCCTCGAACGTGCGTGGGCCGGTTCGGGTGACCGAGACGCTGCCCGGTCCGATGCGGTCGCTCACCTGATGCGCGTGCTCGGTCATGTACGCCTCCAGTCCTGGTCGTCATGTCGATTCCATCACGGATGACGCGGGGCCGGAGCGTGCTCGTCTGCGACATCCCTGTGAACCGGATGAGCGCGACACGCCCGGGTTGCATGAAGGCACTCATTGTGGCAAACTCGTTGAGTTCAACATTTCGAACGCGTGCACTCGTGCGCGCTGATCGGATCACTGTCAGGCAGTGCATAACCACCCGGCTCACCCCGTTCCAACGGGGCTCACGCAGGGGTCAGGTTAGGCCGCAGGCAGGAGAACAGACAAACCGACACTCACAACGCCATGGGCGACCATGTCTTCGTGCGCGTCGGCGGGCTCGAAGGTCGAGCGTGTCGAGAGCACCGCCCCGGTTCATCCGGGCGGGTGGTTTCGACAGGCTCGATCACCGGCCTTTGACAGAAGAACAGTGGTGCTTCACACGGAGTAGCTACGCGGCGTCCGATGCCCTCGGAAGGGGTAAGACGCCTTGACAGAGAGAGAGTCAGCAATGGCGGGACAGAAGATCCGCATTCGACTGAAGTCGTATGACCACGAGGTCATCGACACCTCGGCGCGCAAGATCGTCGACACGGTGACCCGCGCGGGCGCCACGGTCGTCGGCCCCGTGCCGCTTCCGACGGAGAAGAACGTGGTGTGCGTCATCCGATCGCCCCACAAGTACAAGGACAGCCGCGAGCACTTCGAGATGCGCACCCACAAGCGTCTCATCGACATCGTGGACCCGACGCCCAAGGCCGTCGACTCGCTCATGCGACTCGACCTGCCGGCCGACGTCAACATCGAGATCAAGCTCTGAGGTAACAGATGTCTTCCGCTACCAAGAACGTGAAGGGTCTGCTCGGCACCAAGCTCGGCATGACCCAGGTGTGGGACGAGAACAACAAGCTCGTGCCCGTGACCGTCATCGAGATCGCCCCCAACGTGGTCACCCAGCTCCGCACCGTCGACAAGGACGGCTACGAGGCTGTGCAGATCGCTGCAGGCGCCATCGACCCGCGCAAGGTCAACCAGCCCGCGACCGGTCACTTCGCCGCCGCAGGCGTGACCCCCCGTCGCCACCTGACCGAGGTCCGCACCGCGGACGCCGCGTCGTACTCCCTCGGCCAGGAGCTCCCCGTCGAGGGTGCCTTCGAGGCCGGCCAGCTCGTCGACGTCGTCGGCACGAGCAAGGGCAAGGGCTTCGCCGGTGTCATGAAGCGCCACAACTTCAAGGGTGTCTCCGCTTCGCACGGTTCGCACCGCAACCACCGCAAGCCCGGTTCCATCGGTGCCTCGTCGACGCCCAGCCGCGTCTTCAAGGGCATGCGCATGGCCGGCCGCATGGGTGGCGAGCGCGTGACCGTGCTCAACCTCCGCGTGCACGCCGTCGACGCCGAGAAGGGCCTGCTGCTCGTCAAGGGCGCGGTTCCCGGTGCTCGCGGCCGTCTCGTTTTCGTCCGCAACGCAGTGAAGGGGGCGTAGTCCATGGCTACCGCCAACACCATTGACGTGCTCGACGCGACCGGCAAGAAGTCCGGCTCGGTCGAGCTGCCCGCCGAACTCTTCGACGTGCAGACCAACGTCCCGCTCATCCACCAGGTCGTCGTGGCCCAGCTCGCAGCAGCGCGCCAGGGTACGCACAAGACCAAGACCCGCGGCGAGGTTTCCGGCGCCGGTCGCAAGCCGTTCAAGCAGAAGGGCACCGGCCGCGCCCGTCAGGGTTCGATCCGCGCTCCTCAGATGACCGGCGGTGGCGTCGTGCACGGCCCGCAGCCGCGCGACTACTCGCAGCGCACCCCCAAGAAGATGATCGCAGCGGCCCTCCTCGGCTCGCTCTCCGACCGCGCTCGCGGCGGCCGTGTCCACGCGGTCACCGCCTTCACGGCCAGCGAGACGCCGAAGACCAAGGAAGCCGTCGCGCTCCTCGCAGCGATCGCTCCGGCGAAGCGCTTCCTCATCGTGCTCGCGCCCGGTGAAGAGCTCTCGCAGCGCGCTGTGCGGAACATCCCGACCGTGCACGTGCTGCGCGTCGACCAGCTGAACGCCTACGACGTGCTCGTCTCGGACGACATCGTCTTCAGCACCGCTGCACTCGAGTCCTTCGTGGCCTCGAAGACGGCGAAGAAGGAAGAGGTCTCGGCATGAGTGCCGCCGCGAACAACAAGGACCCGCGCGACATCATCATCGCGCCCGTCGTCTCGGAGAAGAGCTACGGCCTGATCGACGAGGGCAAGTACACGTTCATCGTGGACCCCCGTTCGAACAAGACCGAGATCAAGCTCGCCATCGAGAAGATCTTCAACGTCCAGGTGGCGTCGATCAACACCCTGAACCGTCAGGGCAAGACCCGCCGTACCCGGTTCGGCATGGGCAAGCGCAAGGACACCAAGCGCGCGATCGTCACCCTCAAGTCCGGCTCGATCGACATCTTCACGGCTGTCGGCTAGGGAGCAGAGGAATAAGAATGGCTATTCGTAAGTACAAGCCCACGACTCCTGGTCGTCGCGGTTCGTCGGTCGCCGACTTCGCGGAGATCACTCGCTCCACGCCTGAGAAGTCGCTGCTCCGCCCGCTGCCGAAGACCGGTGGTCGCAACAACCAGGGCCGCATCACGACGCGTCACATCGGTGGTGGCCACAAGCGCCAGTACCGCGTGATCGACTTCAAGCGCAACGACAAGGACGGCGTCAACGCCAAGGTCGCTCACATCGAGTACGACCCCAACCGCACCGCGCGCATCGCGCTGCTGCACTTCGTCGACGGCACCAAGCGCTACATCCTGGCTCCGAACAAGCTCTCGCAGGGCGATGTCGTCGAGTCGGGCCCCGGCGCCGACATCAAGCCCGGCAACAACCTGCCGCTGAAGAACATCCCCACCGGTACCGTGGTGCACGCCATCGAGCTGCGCCCCGGCGGCGGTGCCAAGATGGCACGCTCGGCCGGAGCATCCGTTCGCCTCGTTGCGAAGGACGGCCCCTACGCCCAGCTGCGCCTGCCCTCGGGCGAGATCCGCAACGTCGACGCGCGCTGCCGCGCGACCGTCGGCGAGGTCGGCAACGCCGAGCAGTCGAACATCAACTGGGGCAAGGCCGGCCGCATGCGCTGGAAGGGCGTCCGCCCGACCGTGCGTGGTGTCGCCATGAACCCGGTCGACCACCCGCACGGTGGTGGCGAGGGCAAGACGTCCGGTGGACGTCACCCCGTCAGCCCCTGGGGCCAGAAGGAAGGCCGTACGCGCAAGCGCGATCTTCCCAGCGACAAGCTCATCGTTCGCCGCCGCAACGTCGGCAAGAAGCGCAAGTAGGAGTTGTAGAAGATGCCACGCAGTCTGAAGAAGGGCCCCTTCGTCGATGACCACCTGCTTCGCAAGGTGATCACGGCGAACGAGGCCGGCAGCAAGAACGTCATCAAGACGTGGTCGCGCCGCTCGATGATCATCCCGGCGATGCTGGGTCACACGATCGCGGTGCACGACGGCCGCAAGCACATCCCGGTGTTCGTCACCGAGACCATGGTGGGTCACAAGCTCGGCGAGTTCGCCCCCACCCGCACCTTCCGTGGACACGTGAAGGACGACAAGAAGGGCCGTCGCCGCTAAGCGGTGACGTGAAGGAGGAGAAGAAATGGTGGAGTCGATCGCACGCGTGCGACACATCCGCGTCACCCCCATGAAGGCCCGCCGCGTCGTCAACATGATCCGCGGGCGCCAGGCACAGGAGGCACTCGCCATCCTGAAGTTCGCACCCCAGGGTGCGAGCGAGCCGGTGTACAAGCTCGTCGCCTCGGCCATCGCGAACGCTCGCGTCAAGGCCGATGCCACGAACACCTACCTGGACGAGCAGGACCTCTACATCAGCCGCGCATTCGTCGATGAGGGCACCACCCTCAAGCGATTCCAGCCGCGCGCTCAGGGTCGTGCCTTCCGCATCAACAAGCGAACGAGCCACATCACCGTCGTGCTCGCCACGCCCGAGGAGGGTACGAAGTAATGGGTCAGAAAGTCAACCCGTACGGCTTCCGTCTCGGCATCACCACCGACCATGTGTCGCGGTGGTTCTCCGACTCGACGAAGCCCGGTCAGCGCTACGCCGACTACCTTGCAGAAGACATCAAGATCCGTCGACTGCTGCAGACGTCGCTGGACCGCGCCGGTGTCTCGCGCATCGAGATCGAGCGCACCCGCGACCGTGTCCGCGTGGACATCCACACGGCACGTCCCGGCATCGTGATCGGCCGCCGCGGCGCCGAGGCCGAGCGCATCCGCGCCGACCTCGAGAAGCTCAGCGGCAAGCAGATCCAGCTGAACATCCTCGAGGTGAAGAACCCCGAGGCCGACGCTCAGCTCGTCGCTCAGGGCATCGCCGAGCAGCTCTCCGCTCGTGTGGCATTCCGCCGCGCGATGCGCAAGGGCCTGCAGGGTGCTCAGCGCGCCGGCGCCAAGGGCGTCCGCATCCAGGTCTCCGGCCGCCTCGGCGGCGCCGAGATGAGCCGTTCGGAGTTCTACCGCGAAGGCCGTGTGCCCCTGCACACCCTGCGCGCGAACATCGACTACGGCTTCTACGAGGCGAAGACCACCTTCGGCCGCATCGGTGTGAAGGTCTGGATCTACAAGGGCGACATCACCAACAAGGAGCTCGCCCGCGAGCAGGCCAACCAGAAGTCGTCGCGCCCCGAGCGCAGTGACCGTCCCCGCCGTGCGCCCAAGGCGCAGGAGCCGGTGGCAGCAGGAGTTGAGGCATAACCATGTTGATTCCCCGTCGAGTCAAGTACCGCAAGCAGCACCACCCCGGCCGTTCGGGCCACGCCACCGGCGGCACGAAGGTCACCTTCGGTGAGTTCGGCATCCAGGCGTTGACCCCCGCGTACGTGACGAACCGTCAGATCGAGTCCGCTCGTATCGCCATGACGCGTCACATCAAGCGCGGCGGCAAGGTGTGGATCAACATCTACCCCGACCGTCCGCTCACGAAGAAGCCGGCCGAAACCCGAATGGGTTCCGGTAAGGGTTCGCCCGAGTGGTGGGTCGCGAACGTCAAGCCGGGTCGAGTCCTCTTCGAGGTCTCCGGCGTCTCCGAGGAACTCGCTCGTGAGGCAATGACCCGTGCCATCCACAAGCTGCCCCTCAAGGCACGCATCATCAAGCGCGAGGAGGGCGACGCATAATGGCCGTCGGCACCAAGGAGCTCAGCCCCGTCGAGCTCGACACTTTCGAAGACGAGCGACTCGTCGATGAGCTGAAGAAGGCCAAGGAAGAGCTGTTCAACCTGCGCTTCCAGTCGGCCACCGGTCAGCTCGAAAGCCACGGCCGCCTCCGGGCGGTCAAGCGCGACATCGCGCGCATCTACACGGTCATCCGCGAGCGCGAGCTCGGCATCCGGGCAACGCCCGCGCCGGTCGAAGTTCCGGTCAAGGCCGAGAAGAAGACGAAGAAGGCCAAGGCCGAGGCATCCGTTGATGCTGCAGCCGAGGTCGACGAGACGAAGGAGGCCTGATCATGGCTGAGACCAAGAAGGCTTCGGCCGAGGTCGACACCGCGGCCGAGCTCGTCCGCGGCTACCGCAAGGTTCGTCGCGGCTACGTCGTCAGCGACAAGATGGACAAGACCATCGTCGTCGAGGTCGAGGACCGCGTGAAGCACCCGCTGTACGGCAAGGTCATCCGCCGTACCTCGAAGGTCAAGGCGCACGACGAGCAGAACACCGCCGGCATCGGCGACCTCGTCGTGATCAGCGAGACCCGTCCCCTCTCCGCCACGAAGCGCTGGCGCCTCGTCGAGATCGTCGAGAAGGCCAAGTAAGCCCCGCGCTTACTTGAAAGAAGGAGATTCAAAGTGCTTCAGCAGGAATCACGAGTCAAGGTCGCCGACAACACCGGCGCCAAGGAGCTGCTCACGATCCGCGTCCTCGGTGGCTCGAAGCGCCGGTACGCCGGCCTCGGTGACACCATCGTCGCGACCGTCAAGGACGCGATCCCCGGCGGCAACGTCAAGAAGGGCGATGTGGTCAAGGCCGTCATCGTCCGCACCGTCAAGGAGACCCGTCGTCCCGACGGCTCCTACATCAAGTTCGACGAGAACGCCGCAGTGATCCTGAAGAACGATGGTGACCCCCGCGGCACCCGTATCTTCGGACCGGTCGGTCGCGAGCTTCGCGACAAGAAGTTCATGAAGATCATCTCGCTGGCACCGGAGGTTATCTAGTCATGGCCAACATCAAGAAGGGTGACCTCGTTCAGGTCATCTCGGGTCGCAGCCAGGCTCGCGGCGGAGACCGTGGCAAGCAGGGCAAGGTCCTCGAGGTGCTCGTCGCCGAGAACCGCGTCGTCGTCGAAGGCATCAACTTCGTCACGAAGCACGTTCGCGTCGGCCAGACGCAGCGCGGCTCGAAGACCGGCGGCATCGAGACCGTCGAGGCCCCGATCCACGTCTCGAACGTCGCACTCGTCGACCCCGAGTCGAAGAAGCCGACCCGCGTCGGTTTCCGCATCGAGACCGTGACGAAGGACGGCGTCGAGAAGACCGTCCGCGTCCGCTACGCAAAGAAGTCAGGTAAGGACCTGTAATGACCGACACGGCTACGCAGGCTGGCAAAATCCAGCCGCGCCTGAAGACCAAGTACCGGGACGAGATCTCGAAGGCCCTCACCGAGGAGCACGGCTACACCAACGTGCACCAGGTTCCGGGTCTCGTGAAGATCGTCGTGAACATGGGTGTCGGCGAAGCCGCGCGCGATGGCAAGGTCATCGACGGCGCGATCGCCGATCTCACCAAGATCACCGGCCAGAAGCCGCAGGTCACCAAGGCTCGCAAGTCCATCGCGCAGTTCAAGCTGCGCGAGGGCCAGCCGATCGGTGCCCACGTCACGCTTCGCGGCGACCGCATGTGGGAGTTCCTCGACCGCCTGCTCTCGCTCGCACTGCCCCGTATCCGCGACTTCCGCGGTCTCTCGGACAAGCAGTTCGACGGCACCGGCAACTACACCTTCGGTCTCACGGAGCAGTCGATGTTCCACGAGATCGACCAGGACAAGATCGACCGCGTCCGCGGCATGGACATCACTGTGGTGACCACGGCCAAGACGGACGAAGAGGGCCGCGCGCTGCTCAAGCAGCTCGGCTTCCCCTTCAAGTCGGCCGAGTCCGCCAACTGAACCCCGGATGCTGCGGGCGCACGCCCGCAGCATCCGACCCGGTCTCCCGCATCCGTGGAAGACCGACACCACAGGTCATCGCTCGTGTAACGGGCGCTGAAACCTGGTGAACGTAAGGAAACACTCGTCATGACGATGACCGACCCGGTCGCTGACATGCTGACCCGTCTGCGGAACGCGAACTCCGCACACCACGACTCCGTGTCGATGCCCAACTCCAAGCTCAAGGCGAACATCGCCGAGATCTTGAAGAAGGAGGGCTACATCGCGGACTTCGAGCTGACTGATGCTCGCGTGGGCAAGACGCTGACGCTGCAGCTCAAGTTCGGCCCCAACCGCGAGCGTTCGATCGCTGGCATCAAGCGCGTCTCCAAGCCCGGCCTCCGCGTCTACGCGAAGTCGACGGAGCTCCCCAAGGTGCTCGGCGGCCTCGGCGTTGCCATCCTGTCCACCTCCAGCGGTCTGCTCACCGACCGTCAGGCCGAGAAGAAGGGCGTAGGCGGAGAAGTCCTCGCCTACGTGTGGTAGTTCCATGTCACGAATCGGACGTCTCCCCATCGACATCCCCGCGGGCGTCGAGGTCAAGATCGACGGCCAGGCCGTTTCGGTGAAGGGCCCGAAGGGCGAGCTCGCGCTCACCGTCGCCGCCCCCATCGAGGTCAAGCTCGAAGAGAACCAGGTTCTCGTCACCCGCCCCGACGACGAGCGCACCTCGCGCTCGCTGCACGGCCTCACGCGTACCCTCATCGCCAACCAGATCATCGGCGTGACCCAGGGCTACTCCAAGGGTCTCGAGATCGTCGGAACCGGTTACCGCGTCGCGCAGAAGGGCTCGTCGCTCGAGCTCGCGCTCGGTTTCTCGCACCCCGTCGTCGTCGACGCACCCACCGGCATCACGTTGACCGTCGAGGGCAACAACAAGATCACGGTCGCGGGCATCGACAAGCAGGCGGTCGGCGAGGTCGCCGCGAACATCCGCAAGATCAAGAAGCCCGAGCCGTACAAGGGCAAGGGCATCCGCTACGCCGGCGAGGTCGTGCGTCGCAAGGCCGGAAAGTCAGGTAAGTAATCATGGCTGTGAAGACCAAGACGGCTGCGCGTTCGCGCCGCCACACCCGCCTTCGCAAGAAGGTCGTCGGCACCGAGCTGCGTCCGCGCCTCGTCGTCACCCGTTCGGCACGTCACGTGTTCGTGCAGGTCGTCGACGACAGCAAGGGCCTGACCGTCGCCAGCGCCTCGACCATGGAGGCAGACCTCCGTGTGTTCGACGGTGACAAGACCGCCAAGGCCAAGAAGGTCGGCGAGCTCGTCGCAGAGCGTGCGAAGAAGGCCGGCATCGAGTCCGTCGTCTTCGACCGCGGCGGCAACAAGTACGCCGGTCGTGTCGCAGCGATCGCCGATGGAGCGCGAGAGGCAGGGCTCAACCTGTGAGCGAGAACACTACGAAGGAGACCGAGGTGACCGCAGAGGCACCCGTCGAGACGGCAGCAGCTTCGGAGCCGGCTCGGAACGAGCGCGACAACCGTCGCGGCGGCGGTCGTGACCGCAACCAGGGTGGCCGCGACCGCGGTGGCCGTGACGCCGAGAAGAGCCAGTTCCTCGAGCGCGTCGTGACCATCAACCGCGTGTCGAAGGTCGTCAAGGGCGGCCGTCGCTTCAGCTTCACGGCGCTCGTCGTCGTGGGTGACGGCAACGGACTCGTCGGCGTCGGCTACGGCAAGGCGCGCGAGGTCCCGACCGCGATCTCGAAGGGCGTCGAGGAGGCGAAGAAGAACTTCTTCCGCGTTCCCCGCGTCGGAGCCACCATCCCGCACCCCGTCCAGGGTGAGGCCGCAGCCGGCGTCGTCCTGCTGCGCCCGGCTTCGGCCGGTACCGGTGTCATCGCCGGTGGTCCCGTGCGTGCGGTGCTCGAGTGCGCCGGCATCCACGACGTGCTGAGCAAGTCGCTCGGTTCGTCGAACACCATCAACATCGTGCACGCCACGGTCGCCGCCCTGCAGGAGCTCGAAGAGCCCCGCGCAGTCGCCGCCCGTCGTGGCCTCGCCTACGACGAGGTCGCTCCGGCCCGTCTGCTGCGTGCCGAGGCCCAGGCGGCCGAGGCCGCCGCAGCAGCGAAGGCAGGTGCCTGATGGCCAAGCAGCTGAAGGTGACCCAGATCAAGTCCAAGGTGAGCGAGAAGCAGTACCAGCGCGACACGCTGCGCAGCCTCGGACTCAAGCGCATCGGTGACTCGGTGATTCGCGAGGACAACTCGCAGAACCGCGGCTACGTGAACACCGTCGCGCACCTCGTGAAGGTTGAGGAGATTGACTAATGGCTGACGAGAAGAAGGACGTCGCCGCCGAAGCCCCCAAGAAGGCTCCGGCGAAGAAGACGGCCGACAAGCCCGCCGCCGCGAAGGCAGCCCCCAAGGCTGCTGCCGAGAAGAAGGCCCCCGCCAAGGCCACCGCAGCGAAGGCCGACTCGGCCGCCGCCGCGAAGGCTCCGGCGAAGAAGGCCCCCGCGAAGGCCGCGTCCTCCAAGACGGCCGCCCCCAAGGCGGATGTCGCGGAGAAGCGCGAGCAGGTGCTGAAGGTCCACCACCTCCGCCCCGCTCCCGGCGCCAAGAAGGACAAGACCCGCGTTGGACGCGGTGAGGGTTCGAAGGGCAAGACGGCAGGTCGCGGTACCAAGGGCTCGAAGGCTCGCAACAACATCCGCCCCGGGTTCGAGGGTGGCCAGCTTCCGTACCACATGCGTGCGCCGAAGCTCCGCGGCTTCAAGAACCCGTTCCGCGTCGAGTACCAGGTCGTGAACCTGGAGAAGCTCGCCGAGCTGTACCCGAAGGGCGGCGACGTCACGATCGCCGACCTCGTCGAGAAGGGCGCCGTTCGCAAGAACGAGCGTGTCAAGGTTCTCGGCAACGGTGACATCCAGGTGAAGCTCAACGTCGCGGTCGACAAGGTCTCCGGCTCGGCCGAGCAGAAGATCGTCGCCGCTGGCGGCTCGGTCAAGTAGACCGGAAACAGCACCGATTGCACGAGCCAGTCGGGACCTCGCGTATGATTCACGGGGGTCTCGACTGGCTCGAGCCGCATATGGACTGACTCCACACGGAGCAACAGGAGGACGAGTGTTCAACGCCATCGGGCGGATCTTCCGCACGCCGGATCTTCGCCGCAAGCTCGGGTTCACGCTGGGCATCGTCGCCCTGTTCCGGCTGGGTTCGTTCATTCCCGCGCCGTTCGTGGACTTCGGCAACGTTCAGGCATGTCTCGCCGCCAACCAGACGGGCGCCACGGGACTCTACGACCTCGTGAACCTCTTCTCCGGCGGTGCGCTGCTCCAGCTGTCGATCTTCGCGCTGGGAATCATGCCGTACATCACGGCATCGATCATCGTGCAGCTGCTCCGCGTCGTGATCCCTCACTTCGAGACGCTGTACAAAGAGGGCCAGGCCGGCCAGAGCCGCCTCACCCAGTACACCCGCTACCTCACGATCGCGCTCGGCGTGCTCCAGTCGACCACGCTCATCACGGTCGCCCGCTCCGGCGCGCTGTTCCCCTCGGGCGCCCCCGAGTGCTCGCAGCTCATCACGAACGACGCCTGGTACGCGATCCTCCTCATGGTCATCACCATGACCGCCGGCACCGGCCTCATCATGTGGATGGGCGAGCTCATCACCGAGCGCGGCATCGGCAACGGCATGTCGCTCCTCATCTTCACGTCGATCGCTGCGACCTTCCCCGGCTCGCTCTGGGCCATCGGCATCGCCCGCGGCTGGGACATCTTCGCGATCGTGCTCGCCATCGGACTCCTCGTCGTCGTCGCCGTCGTCTTCGTCGAGCAGTCGCAGCGGCGCATCCCGGTGCAATACGCCAAGCGCATGGTCGGCAGGCGCACGTACGGTGGCAACAACACCTACATCCCGATCAAGGTCAACATGGCAGGCGTCGTGCCGGTCATCTTCGCCTCGTCGCTGCTCTACCTGCCGGCGCTCATCGCGCAGTTCAACACCCCGGCGGCCGGCGAGCAGCCGCAGGCATGGGTCACCTGGGTCACGAACAACCTGACGCAGGGCAGCCACCCGCTGTACATGCTGATGTACTTCCTGCTCATCGTGGGCTTCACGTACTTCTACGTCGCGATCACCTTCAACCCCGACGAGGTGTCGGAGAACATGAAGAAGTACGGCGGGTTCATCCCCGGCATCCGCGCCGGTCGTCCGACCGCGGAGTACCTCGACTACGTGCTCACCCGCATCACGCTTCCGGGCTCGTTCTACCTCGGCCTCATCGCCCTGATCCCGCTCATCGCGTTCGCGATGGTCGGCGCCGACCAGAACTTCCCCTTCGGCGGCGCTTCCATCCTGATCATCGTCGGTGTCGGTCTCGAGACGGTCAAGCAGATCGACGCCCAGCTCCAGCAGCGACACTACGAAGGACTTCTCCGATGACGGCTTCCGCTACCGGCTCAGCTCGCTTCCTGATCGTCGGGCCCCAGGGCTCCGGCAAGGGAACGCAGGGCGTGCTCGTCGCGGAGGCGTTCGGAGTGCCCCAGGTCGCCACCGGCGACATCTTCCGTGCGAACGTCGCGGGTGGCACCGAACTCGGCAAGCGCGTCCAGGCGATCATCGAGGCGGGTGACCTCGTTCCCGATGCGCTCACGAGCGAGCTCGTGCGCGATCGGCTCGAGCAGGCGGATGCCGCGGGCGGCTTCCTCCTCGACGGGTACCCGCGCAATCGTGGTCAGGTCGACGACCTCGACGCGTTCCTCACGTCTCGTGGTGAGGCACTCGACGCGGTCATCGAACTCGAGGTGCCCCGCGGTGAGAGCATCGCCCGCTTGCAGCAGCGCGCGGCCGAGCAGGGTCGCACCGACGACACCGAAGAGGTCATCGCGAATCGACTCGCGATCTACGAGCGGGAGACCGCACCGATCCTCGACGTGTACCGCGAACGCGGCGTGGTCGTGCGCATCGACGGCGTCGGCACGCTCGACGAGGTGACCGAGCGCATCTTCTCGGCGCTCGCCGCTCGCGGGCTCGCTCCCAACGGCGTCTCCGCCTGAGTCGTTCGGTGTTCCGACGGTCCATCTACAAGTCGCCCGCCGAGCTCCGCTCGATGCGGGCCGCTGGTGGGCTGACCGCGGCGGCACTCGCAGAGGTGCGCCGGCTGCTCGTCCCGGGGGCGACGCCGCTCGAGCTCGATGCCGCTGCCGAGCGGGTGATCCGCGAGGGCGGCGGCGTGCCGAACTTCCAGCTCGTACCCGGATACCGGCACACGCTGTGCGTCTCGGTCGACGACGACGTCGTGCACGGCATCCCCGGAGACCGGCCGTTCCGTGCCGGCGACATCGTCTCGATCGACGGCGGTGCGGAGGTCGCGGGCTGGAACGGCGACTCCGCGTTCACCGTCGTGCTGCCCGATGCCGAGCGTCCCGACGTGGTCGCCTCCCGCGACGAGCTCAATCGGGTCACCGAGCACGCCCTGTGGCTCGGCATCGCCACGCTCGCGCGCGCTTCGCACCTCAACGAGGTCGGCGCCGCGATCGAGGACTTCGTCCACGGCGAGGGTGCGTACGGGATCCTCACCGACTACGTCGGTCACGGTATCGGGCGCACGATGCACGAGGAGCCGCCCGTCTTCAACTACCGCGTGGATCGTCGGGGACCGGCGGTCAAGCCCGGGCTCGTCGTGGCGATCGAGCCGATGATCGTCGGCGGGTCCATCGACACGTTCACGCGCGACGACGACTGGACCGTCACGACCTCCGACGGTTCGGACTCCGCGCACTGGGAGCACTCCATCGCGGTTCACGCCGACGGCATCTGGGTGCTCACCGCCCCCGACGGCGGAGCCGCAGGGCTGGCGCGGTTCGGGGTGCGACCCGCCCCCATCGCCTGAGTCGCACGCTCGCTCGTTCGCGTCGAAGGTCGGAGCTCGGGTCCTCCATGAAACAACGTGGCGTGTACGCTGTCCCGTCGCTCTTCGGGCGACGGCCGGCACGACGATGCTCCCGTCGGGCGCCCGCCGGACGACTAGGGTGAATGCAGAACGGATACTCGCAACGGAGGCCGGGCGGATGAGGGAGATCACGGGGACCGGGATCGGCCAGGGGGTGGCCATCGGTCGGGTCGTGCGGATGGCGGAACGCCTGCCGGAACCCGCCGATGCGGCGAGCGAGCTCGGTCGGGAACGGGAATCGGCCCGGGCGAGGAGCGCCCTGGCGACGGTCGCCGCCGAGCTCTCGCGTCGTGGTGCGGTGGCCGGGGGAGCCGGCAGGGACGTGCTCGAGGCGCAGGCCATGATGGCCGAGGATCCGAGCCTCGTCGATCTCGTCGATGCGAAGCTGGCGAGGGGGGCCACGGCGGAGCGCTCGGTCTTCGAGGCGTTCGCCTCGTATCGCCGACGGCTCGCGGAGATGGGCGGGTACATGGGGGAGCGGGCCGCCGATCTCGACGACGTCTCGCAACGAGTGATCGCGGAGCTCATGCAGCTGCCCGCGCCGGGCGTGCCGGACCCCGGTCATCCATTCGTGCTCGTCGCACACGACCTCGCTCCTGCCGACACGGCGATGCTCGATCTCGACCGGGTGCAGGCGCTCGTGACCGTCGAAGGCGGTCCCACCTCGCACACGGCCATCCTCGCCCGCGAGAAGGCACTCGTCGCCGTCGTCGGTGCGGCGGATGCCGCGCGTCTCGTGGATGGCGACGTCGTCGTCGTCGATGCGGCCCGGGGCCTCGTCGTCGTGTCGCCCTCCGACGAACAGCTGACAGCAGCGCGCACCCGGCTCGAGGAGCGTGCGGCACAGGCTGCTGCACCGCTCGCGCCCGGCGCGCTCGCGGACGGCACGCCCGTGCCGTTGCTCGCGAACCTGGGCTCCGTCGACGACGTCGCCGAGGCCGTGCGCCTCGGCGCGGAGGGTGTCGGGCTCTTCCGCACGGAGTTCCTCTTCCTCGGAGCCGACGTCGCCCCGACCGTGCACGAGCAGCAGGCCGAGTACGCACGGCTGCTCACGGCGTTCCCCGGGCGGAAGGTCGTGGTCCGTGTACTCGACGCCGGCGCCGACAAGCCGCTCGCCTTCGTCAACGATGCGCCAGAGGCGAACCCCGCACTCGGGCTCCGCGGCATCCGAGCGCTTCGGCATGCCGAGGTGATCCTGCGCGACCAGCTGACGGCGCTCGCGGCCGCCGCCGAGTCGACGGAGGCGGAACTGCAGGTCATGGCGCCGATGATCGCGACCGTCGAGGAGACGCGGTACTTCGTCGCGATCGCGAAGGAGCTCGGCATCGCCGTCGCGGGAGTGATGGTCGAGACGCCGTCGGCGGCGCTCATCGCCGACCGGGTGCTGGCTGCGGCCGACTTCGCGTCGATCGGCACGAACGACCTCACGCAGTACACGATGGCCGCCGACCGCCTGCTCGGCACCGTGGCGGCCCTGCAGGACCCGTGGCACCCCGCGGTGCTGCGCCTCATCGCGGAGGTGGGGGCGGCCGGTGCCGCGCTCGGGAAGCCGGTGGGCATCTGCGGCGAGGCCGCAGCGGACCCGCTGCTGGCCGTCGTGCTCGTCGGGCTCGGCGCCACCAGCCTGTCGATGTCGCCCTCGGCGCTCGCCGACGTGCGGGCCTCGCTCAAGCGATTCGGCGCCGACGACGCGAGAGCCCTCGCCCGGGCCGCTCTCGCGGCCGAGGATGCCGCGGCGGCGCGGACCGCAACGGAGTCGCTCGCGGCCGAGATCGCCGCGCGAGGCGGATCCGGCGCGTAGGGCGACGCTCCGCCACGGGCCGGCGCCGCGCTCGACTGGCGAAAACGCTCGGAATCACCTAGAGTTGACCCTTGGTGTTCTGCACGCCTGCTTCGGCATGCCTGACGACCTCTGAATTCAGGGGAATCGGGCTCGGCGAGCGGAACCATCGCACGACCAGCATCCCAAACTCCAAGCGATAGTGAGGCTATGGCCAAGAAAGACGGCGTCATCGAGATTGAAGGCTCGGTTGTCGAGGCCCTCCCGAACGCGATGTTCCGGGTGGAACTCACGAACGGCCACAAGGTCCTCGCGCACATCTCAGGAAAGATGCGCCAGCACTACATCCGCATCCTCCCCGAGGACCGCGTGATCGTCGAGCTGAGCCCATACGACCTGACGCGCGGCCGCATCGTCTACCGCTACAAGTAAACGGCTGCTCGGAAAGTAACGGCCCGCGACATCTCGCGGGTACGAGGACAGCGACACATCAAGGAACAATCGTGAAGGTCAACCCCAGCGTCAAGCCCATCTGCGACCACTGCAAGGTGATTCGCCGCCACGGCCGCGTCATGGTCATCTGCAAGTCGAACCCGCGCCACAAGCAGCGCCAGGGCTAGTCACCAGACAAGGGCGCTAGGCGCCCTGCATCCCACAACTGAATACAATCGGCAGCGCCAGAACCGCAGGCATCCACGGATGCCGCGGGGACACCTCGAGTCGGAGGCTCGGGCACCGGCGTTGCTCCACACCTCCACTTCGAATCAGGAGAAGCCACACATGGCACGTCTGGCAGGAGTCGACATCCCGCGCGAGAAGCGCGTGGAGATCGCACTGACTTACATCTACGGCGTCGGCCGCACGCGAGCGCTCACCACGCTCGCCGAGACCGGCATCGACGGAAACATCCGCGTGAAGGACCTCAGCGACGACCAGCTCATTGCGCTGCGCGACTACATCGAGGGCAACTTCAAGGTCGAGGGTGACCTCCGCCGCGAGGTCGCCGCCGACATCCGCCGCAAGGTCGAGATCGGCTCGTACGAGGGCATCCGCCACCGTCGCGGTCTCCCGGTCCGCGGCCAGCGCACCAAGACCAACGCTCGTACCCGCAAGGGCCCGAAGCGCACCGTCGCCGGCAAGAAGAAGCCCGGCCGCAAGTAACCGCTCGTCGCCAGATCTAGGAGATTTCACACATGGCAGCACCCAAGGCGGCTACTCGCAAGCCGCGCAAGAAGGAAAAGAAGAACATCGCCGTGGGCCAGGCCCACATCAAGTCGACGTTCAACAACACGATCGTCTCGATCACCGACACCAACGGTGCCGTGATCAGCTGGGCCTCCTCCGGTGGCGTCGGCTTCAAGGGCTCGCGCAAGTCGACCCCGTTCGCCGCGCAGCTCGCCGCAGAGTCGGCCGCCCGCCAGGCGCAGGAGCACGGCATGAAGAAGGTCGACGTGTTCGTCAAGGGTCCCGGCTCCGGCCGCGAGACCGCGATCCGCTCGCTCCAGGCCGCAGGCCTCGAGGTCGGCAGCATCAACGACGTGACGCCCCAGGCTCACAACGGATGCCGCCCGCCCAAGCGTCGCCGCGTCTGATTCCCTCCCGGTGATCGAGGAGCGGTCCGGCTCAGCCGGGCCCTCCTCGATCGCCGGGACATCCGTTCTCTCACACAACTCAAGATCCTCGTACTCGCAGGTGTCATATAGCGGACACCCTGCCGAAAGGAATCAACAGTGCTGATCGCACAGCGCCCGACGCTCACCGAAGAGAACATCTCGGAGTTCCGTTCGCGTTTCGTGATCGAGCCCCTCGAGCCGGGCTTCGGTTACACCCTGGGCAACTCGCTCCGTCGCACCCTCCTCTCCTCGATCCCCGGCGCGGCCGTGACGAGCATCCGCATCGACGGCGTGCTCCACGAGTTCTCGACGGTTCCGGGTGTGAAGGAGGATGTCACCGAGATCATCCTCAACATCAAGAACCTGGTCGTCTCCAGCGAGCACGACGAGCCGATCACCGCGTACCTGCGCAAGCAGGGTGCCGGTGAGGTCACCGCAGCCGACATCTCCGCTCCGGCGGGCGTCGAGGTGCACAACCCCGAGCTGGTCATCGCGACGCTCAACGACTCGGCGAAGTTCGAGCTCGAGCTCACGATCGAGCGCGGCCGCGGCTACGTCTCGGCCAGCCAGAACCGCAACGAGTACTCGGAAGCCGGCCAGATCCCGGTCGACTCGATCTACTCGCCGGTCCTGAAGGTCACCTACCGCGTCGAGGCCACCCGTGCCGGCGAGCGCACCGACTTCGACCGCCTCGTGGTCGACGTCGAGTCGAAGCCGGCCATCACGCCGCGCGACGCGATCGCTTCGGCCGGCCGCACGCTGACCGAGCTGTTCGGCCTCGCCCGCGAGCTGAACACCGCTGCCGAGGGCATCGAGATCGGCCCCGCGCCGGTCGACGCCGTGCTCTCCAGCGAGCTCTCGATCCCGATCGAAGACCTCGACCTCTCGGTGCGCAGCTACAACTGCCTGAAGCGCGAGGGCATCAACACGGTGTCCGAGCTCGTCGCCCTGTCGGAGTCGCAGCTCATGAACATCCGCAACTTCGGTCAGAAGTCGGTGGATGAGGTCAAGGACAAGCTCACCGAAATGGGCCTGTCGCTGAAGGACTCCGTCCCCGGATTCGACGGGGCCCACTTCTACACGGGCTTCGACGACGAGAACTAGGCAGACCTCGCGGTCGCCCACCAACCCCCACCTACTGGAGAGAACGAACCATGCCGAAGCCCACGAAGGGCCCCCGCCTCGGAGGCGGCCCCGCCCACGAGCGGTTGATGCTCGCGAACCTCGCTGCAGCGCTGTTCACGCACAAGCGCATCACCACCACCGAGACGAAGGCCAAGCGCCTCCGTCCGCTGGCCGAGCGTCTGGTGACGTTCGGCAAGCGCGGCGACCTGCACGCGCGCCGTCGCGTGCTCGCCGTCATCGGCGACAAGACCGTCGTGCACGAGCTGTTCACGGTCATCGCCCCCCAGGTCGCCGACCGTGAGGGCGGTTACACGCGCATCACGAAGATCGGCAACCGCAAGGGCGACAACGCGCCCATGGCGGTCATCGAGCTCGTGCTCGAGCCCGTGACCCCGAAGAAGCGCGCCGCGAAGCCGGCCGCTGCCGAGGCGCCCGTCGCCGAGGAGGCTCCGGCCGAGGTCGTCGAGGAGACGACCGAGGTCGAGGCGACCGACGCAGCCGCTGAGGAGACGACCGAGGTCGCCGCCGACGAGGCAGAGGCCGCCGAGACCAAGTAGTCTCGACGTTCGATCACGAAGGGCCCCGGTGCATCGCACCGGGGCCCTTCGCCGTCTCCCCGTTAGTGTGGAGCCCGTGACCGAGCACGAACTGTCGCCCCTCCACGAGCGCATCACCGCTCCCGAGACGCTCCCTCCTCTCGTACACCCCGACGTGCACGCCTGGCGCCCGATCCGCGACGACGACGTCGACCGGATCGTGGAGCTCGAGGCGGCCATGGCGGCCGCCGACCATCCCGAATACAGGCTCCCGCGCGAAGAGCTCGCAGACGACCTCGGGATGTCGTTCGTCGACCGTGAGCGCGACTCGATCGTGGCGCTCGATGCCGACGGCCGCGCAGTCGCATGGGGCGTCGCGTACCACCCGCCGGGGCGTGACACCCTCGTCCGCACGATCCTCGTCGGGGGAGTGCATCCCGAGCTGCGTCGGCGGGGCATCGGCCGACTCCTCCTCGCCTGGCAGCGCGCGCGAGGAGCCCAGCAGCTCGCAGCATCCGACCTGCCTCTTCCCGGCTGGATCATGGGGTTCACCGACGACCGTGCTCGATGGGCCGGCCCGCTGCTCGAGTCGGAGGGCTTCACCGCAGCCCGCTACTTCGCCGGCTTGCGCCGTGATCTCGCAGAGCCGGTCGACGACGTTCGCGCCGGCGACGGCATCCGTGTCGAGGCGCTGCAGGCGACGCGCGCCGACGAGGTGAGGACGGCCCGGAACGACGCGTTCCGCGACCACTGGGGCAGCCAGCCGAGATCTGAGGAGGAGTGGCGCGTCTTCATCTCGAGCGCGGTGCTCCGCATGGACCTCTCGGTCGTCGCCATCGACGAGGCGAGCGATCGTGTCGTGGGGTTCGTGCTGGCCGAGGTGAATGAGGCCGACTGGGGCGGGCAGGGGTTCTCGAGCGTGCACGTTCCGCTGGTCGGCGTGGTGCGCGGCCACCGCGGCCGCGGCGTCGCGAAGGCCCTGCTCGCGGCACATCTGGCGGCTGCCGGCGCTGCCGGTCTCGAGTACTCGACGCTCGAGGTCGACGCCGCGAACCCGACCGGGGCGTTCGCCCTGTACGAGGGCATGGGATTCCGTGCGGCCACCACCGAGACCAGTTACACGATCGTGGTCTGAGGCAGCGCGACGAGCCGGGTGCGCGTCGCCGCGATGAGTGTCCTCCACAGCGCCGATGCGCGGGCACCGGGGCCGTTCGCGTTGTGCCAGAATCTGTTCTCAGCGCCGCCGTCAACGGTGCTCGAAGAGGAGCAGCGTGGCCGCCGTCCGCATCCCGGTCGACCGGGATCTCTCGATCGATTTCGCCCGCGCGTTCTGCCTGCCGATCGTGGTGCTGCTGCACGCCCTGCAGATGGGCATCGGCGGCGACCCGCTGCGGGCGTTCAACGCGCTCGACGGCTTCGAACCGCTCGCCTGGGCCACGTGGCCGCTCATGATCATGCCCGTCTTCTTCATCTGCGGCGGATTCGCATCGATCACGCAGTGGCGGCGGCTCCGAGGGCACGGTGAGACGGTCTCCCACTACATCCGGATCCGCGCCATCCGTCTGGCGCAGCCGGTGGTCGGGCTCGTCGCCGCCGTCGGAGCAGTGCTCGCGGGCATGCTCCTGGCCGGGGTCGACGCCGAGTTCGTGCGCACCTTCGCAGTGCGGCTCGCCGAGCCGCTCTGGTTCATCCCGGTCTACCTGATCTGCACCGCGTTCGTGCCGACGATGTCGTGGCTCCACCGGCACGCGCCGTGGCCCGCATATCTCGGGCTCGCCGCGGCAGTCGTCATGGTCGACGTGCTGGTGCGCGGGTTCGGCGTGCCGGTCGGCGCACTCAACTGGATCTTCGTCTGGCTGTTCGCGCAGCAGCTCGGGTTCGGGCTCCGCGACGGCTGGTTCGCGCGACGGTCGCGGCTCGTGCTCGTCGCCGTCGCGGTCGGTGCGTACGGCGTCATCGGCGTGCTCGTGACCTGGTTCGGCTACTCGCACGACATGCTCGACAACCTCAATCCGCCGACGCTCGCGATCCTCGCCCTCGCCCTCGGCCAGGCGTGCCTGTTCGCGCTCGTGCAGCCGCTCATCCGGCGCATGATGCACTGGCGGCCGATGCTCGGCACGGTGTTCGTCTTCGGCGTGTACGGCATGGTCATCTACCTCTGGCACACCTTCGCGATGGCCGTCGTGACGTCGCTGCAGCTGCTGTTCGGGCTGCCGTTCCCGCCCGTGCTGTCGCCGGCGTGGTGGGCGACGCGTCCGCTCTGGATCCTCGCCATCGCGGTCGTGGTGGCCGGATGCTGCGTGGTCGTGCCGCGCATCGAGGCACGCTGGCCGAAACCGGTCGAGCGCAGCACCCCACTCGCTGCGGTGCTGCTCTGGAGCGCGTCGGCGGTGGCCGGCGTCGGCGTACTGCTCGTGCTCGGATACGTTCCCTGGCAGAACGGACTGCTGGGCTGGTCGCTCGTGACGGTCGCGGTCATCGCGCTCATCGTGGGAGGTCCGGGCGCGCGAACGCGGAATGAGGCGCCTGCCGAACTGCAGGGTACGGCGTTCGTGTCGGCGCCGCGATCGTAGGCTTGACGGCATGGTCGTCTCCGAATCCGTCGCATCGCCCGGCACCGGTGGCGGTCCGGTCGTTCCATTGGGCGCCGATACGGTCCGGGTGCGACTCTCGATCGCGTACGACGGCACCCGCTTCAACGGGTGGAGCCGGCAGCCGGGCCTGCGCACCGTCCAGGGGGTCGTCGAGGACGCGCTCGGGCTCCTCTTCCGGCGCACCGGCGCGGTACCGCGGCTGACGGTCGCGGGGCGCACCGATGCGGGCGTCCACGCGCTGGGGCAGGTGGCGCATTTCGACGTGCCCACTTCGGCACTCGCCGCGGTGACCCGGGCACGGCGCGGCGATGCGGCCGAATACGGGGCAGCCGATCCCGCTCCGGTGCTGCTGCGACGGCTCTCGGGTGTGATCGGGGCAGCCGATGCCGATGTCGTGGTGACGGGCGCCGCGCTCGCACCCGACGGCTTCGACGCGCGCTTCTCGGCGATGTGGCGACGGTACGAGTACCGCATCGCCGACGCCCCGGCGACGCGCGATCCGCTCGCTCGCCTGCGAACGGTCTGGCATCCGCGCACGCTCGATGCCGAGCGGATGGATGTCGCGGCGCAGAGCCTCCTCGGGCTGCACGACTTCGCGGCGTTCTGCAAGCCTCGCGCCGAGGCGACGACCATCAGGACCCTGCAGTCGTACCGATGGCGGCGTGACGCCGACGGCGTGCTCGTGGCATCGCTGCAGGCCGATGCCTTCTGCCATTCGATGGTGCGAGCACTGATCGGCGCGGCCGTCGCGGTCGGCGAGGGCCGTCTCGACGTCGAGGCGCCGGCTGCGTTGCTCCAGGTCGCGCAGCGCACGAACGCCTTCATGGTGATGCCGGCCAAGGGCCTCGTGCTCACCGAGGTCGGCTACCCCGACGACCAGGAACTCGCGACCCGCGCCGCACAGACGCGGGCTCGGCGCGAACTGCGCGTGCGGATCGGGGACGGTCTCGCCGACGAGGCCGAGGCGGGTGACTGAAGGGCGGCCGATTGGACGACCGCGTCCCGACCCGCTAAGCTTGCCCTTTGGTGCCGTCCTCTGCGGCGGCATCCGAAGTTGAGCCCTCCACCAGGGCGTTCGAACGCATCGCGGGCGAACACCCACCGGAGTGGGATTCACGAACCCCTCACTCGATCAGAAAGCAGCACTTCCGTGACGCGCACGTTCACTCCCAAGCCGTCCGACATCCAGCACGACTGGGTCGTCATCGACGCAACCGATATCGTTCTCGGTCGCCTCGCGAGCCACACCGCAGCACTGCTGCGCGGCAAGCACAAGGCGATCTTCGCGAACCACGTCGACACCGGTGACTTCGTCATCATCGTCAACGCCGACAAGGTGGCCCTCACCGGCCAGAAGCTCGAGCAGAAGAAGGCGTACCGCCACTCGGGGTACCCGGGCGGTCTCACGGCTGTCAGCTACGCCGAGCTCCTCGAGAAGAACCCCGTCCGCGCCGTCGAGAAGGCGATCCGCGGCATGCTCCCGAAGAACTCGCTCGGTCGGGCCCAGCTCAAGAAGCTGAAGGTCTACACCGGTCCGGAGCACCCGCACGCGGCCCAGCAGCCCAAGCCGTACACCCTCACCCAGGTCGCCCAGTAATTCCGGCACCCTCGACGTTCTCGAAATAAGGATTCACACCACCATGGCGAAGATCGCAGACCAGATCGAAGCGGCTCCCGAGAGCTACACCACCGAGAGTGCCCCCGAGGCAGCTCCCACGACGCCCCGCGCCGTGCTCAACGTGTCGGGCGCGGCCGTCGGCCGCCGCAAGCAGGCCATCGCCCGCGTGCGCCTCGTTCCCGGCGCCGGCGGCATCACCGTCAACGGTCGCGAGTTCGCGGCCTACTTCCCCAACAAGCTGCACCAGCAGCTCATCACCGACCCGTTCACGGTGCTCGAGCTCGTCGGCTCGTACGACGTGGTCGCGAAGATCACGGGCGGCGGCCCCTCGGGCCAGGCAGGCGCGCTGCGTCTGGCGATCGCTCGCGCACTGAACGAGATCGACCGCGAGAACAACCGCGCGACGCTCAAGAAGTCGGGCTTCCTCACGCGTGACGCTCGCGTCATCGAGCGCAAGAAGGCCGGTCTCAAGAAGGCCCGCAAGGCGCCGCAGTTCTCGAAGCGCTGATCCCAGCGTTCGGTTCTCCGTACATGCCTCGGCTTTTCGGAACCGACGGGGTCCGGGGCCTGGCCAACCGTGAACTCACGGCTGACCTGGCCCTGGGCCTCGCCCAGGCGGCTGCCGCCGTCCTCACTCAAGGGCGTCACGCCGACGAGCTTCGCGCCGCCGGCCGGCGGCCGGTCGCCGTCGTGGCGCGCGATCCGCGCGTCTCCGGCGAGTTCCTCACCGCTGCCGTCTCGGCCGGTCTCGCGAGCTCCGGTGTCGACGTGCTCGACGCCGGGGTCATCCCGACCCCTGCGACGGCGTTCCTCATCGACTCGATCCGTGCCGACTTCGGCGTGATGATCTCGGCGTCGCACAACCCGGCGCCCGACAACGGCATCAAGTTCTTCTCCTACGGCGGCACGAAGCTGCCCGACGAGGTCGAAGACCGCATCGAGTCCTTCCTCGGCAAGCAGAAGCTCGCTCCGGTCGGTGACGGCGTCGGCCGCATCCGCCGCTTCGCCGATGCCGAGGATCGCTACGTCGTGCACCTGCTCGGCACGCTGCCGCACCGCCTCGAGGGTCTCAAGGTCGTGCTCGACTGCGCCCACGGCGCCGCCGCCGGCGTCTCGCCCGAGACCTTCAAGGACGCGGGCGCCGAGGTCATCGTCATCGGAGCCGACCCCGACGGCATGAACATCAACGACGGTGTCGGTTCGACGCACCTCGAGCAGCTCCAGGCCGCCGTCATCGAACACGGCGCCGACCTCGGCATCGCCCACGACGGCGACGCCGACCGCTGCCTCGCGGTCGACGCCGACGGCAACATCATCGACGGCGACCGGATCATGGCGATCCTCGCCGTCTCGATGAAGGAGCGCGGCACGCTCACCGACGACACCCTCGTGGTGACGGTGATGTCGAATCTCGGCCTGCGCCGCGCGATGGCCGAACACGGCATCCGCGTCGTCGAGACGAAGGTCGGCGACCGCTACGTGCTCGAGGCCCTCGCCGCCGAAGGCCTCGCCCTCGGCGGGGAGCAGTCGGGTCACGTCATCATGAGCGAGTTCGCCACGACCGGCGACGGCGTGCTGACCGGCCTGCACCTCGCCGCCGAGATGGCGCGCACCGGCAAGACCATCGCCGAGCTCGCCTCGGTCATGACGGTCTACCCGCAGGTGCTCGTCAACGTGCGCGGCGTCGACCACCATGCACTCGGCGACGACGCGGAGATCGCTGCGGCGGTCGCCGCCGTCGAGGCCGAGCTGGGAGACAGCGGCCGCGTGCTGCTGCGCCCCTCGGGCACCGAGCCGATGGTCCGCGTCATGGTCGAGGCCGCCGAGCAGGAGGTCGCCGAGCGGCACGCCGAATCACTCGCCGCTGTGGTGCGCGAGCGACTCGCCATCGACTGAGACGACGCCCGCCTGAGGCGACGCATCCTCTGACGCGACGCATCCCCTGCAGGGCGCCCGTGCGCCCGGCAGGGGATGCGTCGCGTTCAGAGCTTTCGGAGCAGCACGCTCGAGACGGTGTGATCAGAGCCCTTGCGGAGCACGAGCGAGGCGCGCGAGCGCGTCGGACGGATGTTCTGCAGCAGGTTCGGCTCGTTGATCGAGTGCCAGATCTCGCGTGATCGAGCTCGTGCCTCGGCCTCGGTGAGGCTCGCGAAGCGGTGGAAGTACGAACGCGGATTCGAGAACGCCCCGCGCTGGAGCTTCAGGAACCGCTCCTCGTACCACCGGGCGATGTCGCTCGTGCGCGCGTCGACGTAGATCGTGAAGTCGAAGAGGTCGCTGACGGCGAGACGGTGACCGGGACCGGGCGGCTGCAGCACGTTCAGGCCCTCGACGATGAGCACGTCGGGTCGGCGCACGGTGATCTGCGCGTCCTTCACGATGTCGTACGCGAGGTGGGAGTAGAACGGCGCCCGCACTTCGGCGGCGCCCGCCTTGACCTCGCTCACGAAGCGGAGCAGCGCCCGCCGGTCGTAGGACTCCGGGAACCCCTTGCGCGCCATGAGTCCGCGGCGTTCGAGTTCGGCGTTGGGGAAGAGGAATCCGTCGGTCGTGATGAGCTCGACCCGGGGCGTGTGCTCCCAGCGGGCGAGGAGTTCGCGCAGCAGGCGGGCGATCGTGGACTTCCCGACCGCGACGGAACCGGCCACGCCGATGACGAAGGGCGTCGATTCGACGCGCTCCCGCAGGAATTCGCTCGTGACGTTGTGCAGCGACTTCGTGCCGCCGACGTAGAGGTTCAACAGGCGGCTGAGCGGCAGGTAGACCTCGGCGACCTCGCGCGGATCGAGTGGCTCGCCGAGCCCTCGCAGCTGCACGATCTCGGTGTCCCGCAGGGGTGAGGGCATCGACGGCGCGAGCGCGGCCCAGTCGGCACGGTCGAGCTCGATGAACGGGGAGATCTGCGCCGCGTGCGACGACGGGCTCTGCGGATCGGGCACCGTGCCAGTGTAGTCAGGCGGAGCGGACACCCAGTCGCGCGCCAGTAGAATCGCTCCCATGTGTGGAATCGTCGGATACGTCGGAGAGCGAAACAGCCTCGACGTCCTTATGGGAGGCCTTCGTCGCCTCGAGTACCGTGGTTACGACTCGGCCGGAGTGGCGGTCGTCGACGACGACGGGACGATGGAGACGGCCAAGCGCGCCGGCAAGCTGAAGGTGCTCGCCGACGAACTCGAGGCGCACCCGCTCCACCGGGGCGGCACCGGCATCGGCCACACGCGCTGGGCGACGCACGGCGGCCCGACCGATGTCAACGCGCACCCGCACCTCGGCGACGAGGGTCGCCTCGCCCTCATCCACAACGGCATCATCGAGAACTTCTCCGAGCTGAAGGCGGAACTCCTCGCCGAGGGGTACACCTTCGAGAGCGAGACCGACACCGAGGTCGCCGCAGTGCTCCTCGGCAAGGAGTACCGGGCGACGGGCGACCTCCGCGAGGCGTTCCGCAACACGGTCGCCCGTTTCGATGGTGCGTTCACGCTGCTCGCCGTGCACCGCTCGGAGCCCGGCGTCGTCGTCGGCGCCCGTCGCAACTCGCCGCTCGTCATCGGGCTCGGTGACGGCGAGAACTTCCTGGGGTCGGACGTCGCTGCCTTCGTCGAGTACACGAAGCGCGCCCTGGCGATCGGTCAGGACCAGATCGTGACGATCACCGCCGATGACGTCGTCGTCACCGACTTCGACGGGCAGCCCGTCGAGGTCGAGCCGTTCGACGTCGCATGGGACGCCTCCGCAGCCGAGAAGGGCGGCTGGTCGTCGTTCATGCGCAAGGAGGTCGCCGAGCAGCCCGAGGCCGTCGCGAAGACGCTCCTCGGCCGCGTCGTCGACGACGCCGTGGTGATCCCCGAACTCGCGTCCTTCGGCGACGAGGAGCTCCGAGGCATCCGTCGCATCACGATCATCGCCTGCGGTACCGCCTCGTACGCGGGCATGGTCGCCAAGTACGCGATCGAGCAGTGGGCGCGCGTGCCGGTCGAGATCGAGCTCAGCCATGAGTTCCGCTACCGCGAGCCCGTGCTCGACGACCACACGCTCGTCGTCTCGATCAGCCAGTCGGGCGAGACCATGGACACGCTCATGGCCGTGAAGTACGCCCGTGAGCAGGGCGCGCGAACGATCTCGATCTGCAACACGCAGGGCGCCACGATTCCGCGCGAGTCCGACGCCGTCGTGTACACGCACGCCGGCCCCGAGGTCGCCGTGGCGTCGACGAAGGCGTTCGTCGCGCAGATCGCAGCGCTCTACCTCTTCGGCCTGCACCTCGCGCGCGTGCGCGGCACGCTGTCGGCCGACGAGATCGCGGAGCAGCTCCACGAGCTGCAGGCGGTGCCCGCGAAGCTCGAGCTGGTGCTCGCGGAGTCCGAGAAGGTCGCGCAGCTCGCGCACTGGATGGCCGACACCCGCTCGGTGCTCTTCCTCGGCCGTCACGTCGGCTACCCGATCGCCCTCGAGGGCGCGCTGAAGCTCAAGGAGCTCGCGTACATCCACGCCGAGGGCTTCGCCGCCGGCGAGCTCAAGCACGGCCCGATCGCGCTCATCGAGCCGGGTCAGCCCGTCTTCGTGGTCGTGCCGAGCCCGCGCGGCTCGGCCACCCTGCACCCGAAGGTCGTGTCGAACATCCAGGAGATCCGCGCTCGCGGCGCACGCGTCATCGCGATCGCCGAGGCCGGCGACGCCGCCGTGCTGCCGTTCGCCGACGAGGTGCTGCGCATCCCGCTCGCGGCGCCGCTCTTCGAGCCGCTGCTGGCCGTCGTGCCGCTGCAGATCTTCGCGATGGAGCTCGCTCAGGCCAAGGGCCTCGACGTCGACCAGCCGCGCAACCTCGCGAAGTCGGTCACGGTCGAGTGAGCATGCGGGCGCGGGAGGCGGCGGCGTGATCGCGGGGATCGGCATCGATGTCGTGGACATCGCCCGGTTCGAGCGGTCGCTGACCCGCACTCCCGCGCTCCGCGAGCGCCTGTTCGCTGAGAGCGAACGCGAACGCCCGGTGCGGTCGCTCGCCGCACGGTTCGCGGCGAAGGAGGCGCTCATCAAGGCGCTCGGCGGCAACCCCGTGATCCGGTGGCACGACATGCGCGTCGTGCAAGACGAGCACGGCAACCCCGACTTCGAGCTCTCGGGCGCGATCGCCGAGCTCACGCGCAGCCTCGGCATCGAGCGCGTGCACCTCACGATGAGCCACGACGCCGGCATCGCGAGCGCGTTCGTCGTGCTCGAGAGCGGCACGGGGCGCGCGTCGTGATCACGGCATCGGATGCCGCGGCGGCGCCGTTCCGCGAAGCGGTCGTCGACCTCGACGCCGTGCGCGAGAACCTCCGCACGCTCGCGGCGGCCGTTGCGCCTGCGCGCACGATGGCGGTGGTCAAGGCGAACGCCTACGGTCACGGCGCCGTGCCGGTGGCGCGGGCCGCGCTCTCGGCCGGTGTCGAGTGGCTCGGCGTCGCCGACATCGCCGAGGCGCTTGCGCTCCGCGACGCGGGCATCGACGCGCCGCTCCTCTCCTGGCTGCACGACCCCGGCACCGACTTCGGGCCGGCGATCGCCCGCGACATCGATCTCGGCGTCTCGTCGCGCGAACAGCTCGAGGCGATCGCGGCTGCCGCGGCATCCGTCGGCGCGGTCGCCCGTGTGCACCTGAAGCTCGACACCGGGCTCAGCCGCAGCGGCGTCGAACCCGAGCACTGGCCGGCCACGGTCGCCCGGGCCGCAGAGCTCGAAGCCACGGGACGGATCCACGTGCGCGGGCTCTTCAGCCACCTCGCCAACACCTCTCCCGACGAGGACGCCGCGCAGATCGCGGCGTTCGAGCTCGGAGTCGTGCAGGCCGAGACCGCCGGACTGCGTGCCGAGGTGCGTCACCTCGCCTCGACCGCGGGCGCGCTGCGACTGCCGGCGGCCCGCTTCGACCTCGTGCGCATCGGCATCGGCGCCTACGGCGTGCCTCCCTTCGGCGACGGCACGACGGCCGAAGACCTCGGGCTGCGCCCGGCGATGACGCTGCGCGGCCGAGTCGCGGCGGTGCGGCGCATCGGGCCCGGAACGGGCGTCTCGTACGGCCACACCTGGCGCGCCGACCGCCCGACGAGCCTCGCGCTCGTGCCGCTCGGCTACGCCGACGGCATCCCGCGTCAGGCATCGGGCCGCGGCGAGGTCTGGATCAGGGGCGCCAAGCGCCCGGTCGTCGGCCGCATCGCCATGGACCAGTTCGTGGTCGACGTCGGCGACGACCCGGTGGAGACCGGCGACGAGGTCGTGCTGTTCGGCGATCCGCAGACCGGCGCACCTTCGGCCGACGACTGGGGCGATGCCGCCGACACCATCGGCTACGAGATCGTCACCCGCATCGGAGCGCGGGTGCCGCGGCGCTACCTCGGCGGCGCATGATGCGCTTCGAGGCGCCCGACACCGAGGCCATGGAGGTGTTCGGCCGTGAGCTCGGCGCCGTGCTGCGGGCGGGTGATGTCGTCGTGCTCACCGGCCCGCTCGGCGCGGGCAAGACCACGCTCACGCGTGGCATCGGCGCGGGCCTCGGCATCCGCGGGCCGGTGCAGAGCCCGACGTTCGTGCTCGCCCGGACGCACCCGAGCCTCGTCGGCGGCGCCCCGCTCGTGCACGTCGACGCGTACCGGCTGGGCAGTGCCGCTCTGCTCGAGGACCTCGACCTCGACTTCGACCGTTCGGTCGTGGTGGTGGAGTGGGGCGCCGGCCTCGTCGAAGACGTCACCGACTCGTGGCTCGAGATCGTCATCGAACGACCCACCGGTGCGAGCGCCGTCGCCGCGCGAGCAGCGCATGCCGAGTCCATCGACGCCGACCTCGATGCAGCGCTCGACGCCGACGAGCCCCGAGTCGTCACGGCGATGGGGTACGGCCCCCGGTGGGCGACCACTCCATACGCCGCGCGCGCGTAGGCTTGAGGGCATGCTTCTCGCGATCGACACCTCGACGGGCACGAGTGTCGCCGTCGTCGATCGCGACCGCGCCACGGGCGAACTGCGCTGTCTCGCCGAGACCGGTACCGACGACACGATGCGCCACGCCGAGGTGATCGGCGGCTTCATCAGGGACGCGCTCGCCGAGTCGGGCATCGACCGGCGCGATCTCTCGGGCGTCGCCGCCGGCATGGGACCGGGCCCGTTCACCGGGCTCCGCGTCGGCATCGCTGCCGCGCACGCCTTCGCGCTCGGCATCGACCGCCCGTTCGTGCCCGTCGTCAGTCACGACGCGATCGCGCTGAGCCGGTACACGGCGGGCGACGCCGGCCCGCTGCAGGTCGTCACCGATGCCCGTCGGCGCGAATTCGCCGTCTCCGAGTACGACGGTCTCGATCGCGACGGGCTGCCCGTGCGGGTCGGCGGCCCCGGGCTCGTGCCCCGCGACGACGTGCTGGCGGCGCGGGGCATCCGCTTCGACGCGACGGTCGTCTCGGCGGGCGCGATCGGGATGCTCGCCGAACTCGCCTTCGCCGCCGGACGGCTGCCGCTCGCGGCCGACGCGCCGATCTACCTTCGCGCACCCGATGTGACCCCCTCGGCAGGCAAGAAGGTGCTGCGATGAGCGTGTTCATGCGGCGTGCGAAGCTCGCCGACCTCGATCGCATCATGGTGCTCGAGCGCGAGACCTTCGAGGCCGACGCCTGGCCCGAAGACGCCATGCGCCGCGAGCTCGAGAGCCCGCACGCCTATTACCTCATCGCGGTCGACGACGAGGCGGAGGGCGATGCCGTCGGCCTGCTCGGCTACGCCGGACTCCTCGCGCCCAAGGGCGGCGGTCAGGGCGACATCCAGACGATCGCGGTCGCGCCCTCGATCCGCGGCATCGGGCTCGGACGCGGGCTCATGCACGCCCTCATCACCGAGGCGCGTCGCCGGCACGTCGCCGAGATCTTCCTCGAGGTGCGCGCCGACAACCCCATCGCGCGCGCGCTCTACGAGTCGCTCGGCTTCGAGGAGATCGGCGTCCGCCGTCGCTACTATCGCGGCGGAATCGACGCCGTGCACATGCGGCTGACGGTGCCGCCCGCGGTGGCCCGGCCCGCCGAGGCGGGGTCATCGGGCGCGGCAGCCGCCGAGCGGACGCCGCTCGACGAGCGAGACGCGGAGGCGAGGCGATGAACCGGGAGGCCCCGCTGATCCTCGGCATCGAGACCTCGTGCGACGAGACCGGGGTCGGCATCGTGCGCGGAACGACCCTGCTCGCCAACACGATCGCCTCCTCCATGGACGAGCACGCGCGCTACGGCGGCATCGTGCCCGAGGTCGCGGCGCGGGCCCACCTCGAGGCGCTCGGCCCGACGATCCGGGCGGCGCTCGCCGAGGCATCCGTCACGCTCGACGATCTCGACGCCGTCGCCGTGACGAGCGGCCCCGGTCTCGCGGGCGCGCTCATGGTCGGGGTCGGGGCTGCGAAGGCCCTCGCCCTCTCGCTCGACGTGCCGATCTACGCGGTGAACCACCTCGTGGGCCATGTCGGCGCCGACCTGCTCGACACGGCCGCGCCGCTCGAGACGCCGACGGTCGCCCTGCTGGTCTCGGGCGGCCACACCTCGCTGCTGCTCGTGCGCGACCTCGTCTCCGACGTCGAGCTGCTCGGCGAGACGATCGACGACGCCGCGGGCGAGGCCTTCGACAAGGTCGCGCGCCTGCTCGGCCTGCGCTATCCGGGCGGCCCCGAGATCGACCGGGCCGCGATCGGCGGCGACCCTCGCGCGATCCGCTTCCCGCGGGGGCTCACGCAGCCGAAAGACCTGGTCGCGCACCGGTACGACTTCAGCTTCTCGGGGCTGAAGACGGCCGTCGCCCGCTGGGTCGAGCAGCGCGAGGCCGCCGGTGAGCCGGTTCCGCTCGCCGACGTCGCCGCGAGCTTCCGCGAGGCCGTCGTCGACGTGCTCGTCTCGAAGGCCGTGGCCGCGTGCACCGACCTCGGCGTGCCGCGCCTGCTGCTCGGCGGCGGCGTGGTCGCCAATTCGCGCCTCCGCGAAGTGGCGATCGAACGAGCGGATGCCGCGGGCATCGCCCTGCGCATTCCGCCGCTGTCGCTCTGCACCGACAACGGCGCGATGATCGCGGCCCTCGGCGCGCAACTCGTGATGGCGGGGCATCCGCCGTCGACCCTCGATTTCGGGGCCGACTCGACCCTGCCGGCGACCGAGATTCAGATGGCGGCGAGCGTCGCGTAGTCCGTGCGCCCATGCGCGTGTCGCGGTAGTGTGAGCGGGAGAACCGGAGGTCGCCGTCGTCGACGGCGCCCGGAGCGCCTGCCGCCGTGGCTGAGCGCATTCGACCGCATCGAGGGGAACACCGACAGTGACCGATCCGAACCTTCCCGAGCAGCCCGCCGTTCCGCCGGTCCCGCCGGCACCGCCGGCCGCGACCGAGGTTCCGGCTGCGCCCGCCGCGCCTGCCGCGCCCGCGTACGGCGCGCCGCAGCAGCCCGCTGCGCCTGCGTACGCACAGCCCGCTGCCCCCGCCTACGGCCAGCCCGCACCCGCCTACGGTCAGCCCGCACCCGCCTACGGTCAGCCCGCGTACTCACAGGCGCCCGCTGCGAAGACCAACGTGCTCGCGATCATCTCGCTCGTGTCGGCGTTCTTCGTCTCGCTGGCGGCGGTCATCACCGGCCACATCGCGCTGAGCCAGATCAAGAAGACGGGCGAGCAGGGGCGCGGCCTCGCGATCGCAGGTCTGATCATCGGCTATGTCGGTCTCGCCGCCGGCCTCATCTGGATCATCCTGGTCATCGTGCTCGCGGCGGCCGGTGCCTTCAGCAGCTCGTACTCCTCGTACTGAGCGACGAGCTCGCGCCACTGAACGACCACGAAGAAGGGCGGAATGCCATGAGTGATCCGAAGAATCCCGACGTTCCCGATGTGCCCGACGTGCCCGACGAACCGGTGACGCCGAGCGTGCCCGAACCCGAGGCGCCGACCCCGGCCGAACCCGCGGTGCCGAGCGCACCCGAGCCGGTCGCTCCGGTCGAAGCGGCTCCGGTCGCCTCGACGCCCGACGTTCCATCGGCGCCCGAGCCGCCGGCAGCGCCCGTGCCTCCGGCACCGCCCGCGCCGCCGTCGGGCCCGAGCTACGGCGCGCCGCCGCCCGCTGCACCGAGCTACGGCGCTCCGACGCCGCCGGCGCCTCCTGCCTACGGCGCGCCCGCGCAGCCGGCTGCCGGTGCTCCGGCCTACGGCGCCCCCGCGGCAGGGTACGGCGCTCCGGCGCAGCCCGCCTACGGCGGCGCGTACGCTCCCGCCACGCCGGCGAAGCCGACTCCGGTGCTCAGCCTGATCTCGCTCATCGCGGGCGTCGTGGGCATCATCGGATTCTTCGTCGTCTTCATCCCCTTCGTCGGCGGCATCCTGCAGCTCTTCATCCCGGCCGCAGCCGTCGTGCTCGGCTTCCTGGGCAAGAAGAAGGAGCCGGCAGCCAAGGGCATGTGGCTCACCGGCATCATCCTCGGCTTCGTCGGGGTCGCCATCGGCCTGCTGTCGCTCGTGATGTGGAGCGTGCTGTTCGCCGGCTACGGGAACTACTACTACTGAGGGGCGTCCGATGACCACGCGTGATGGGGCTTCGCCCGACGGCGAGGCCCCTGACCGCGTTCCGGGGGCCGGCGAACCGGACGCTTCGCCGCAGCCGAACGCGTCGCTGCCTGACACGCCGCAGCAGAACGCGTCGCTGCCGGACGTGTCGTTGCCCGACGCGCCGGCGCCGCCACTCGCTCAGCCCGTGTTGCCGCCCGATCCGCCCGACCCGCTCGCCCCGTTCCGGCCGGCCGAGCCGACGTTCCGCGCCGAACCCGCCGTGCGCGAGTTCGAGGTGCCGTTCGACACCGGCCAGTTGCAGTCGATCTCGACCGGGCAACTCCTGATCGTGCACCGTCCGGGCTTCGACACGGTCGAGGAGGCCGAAGAGGAGACGCAACGGCGGGTGTACAGCTGGGTCGCCGCCGTGGTGGGCACCATCGGCGCTGCGGCATCGCTCTTCGTCGGCTGGATGCTGCCGCTCTCGATCGCGGCGATCGTGTTCGGGGTGCTGGGCCTGCGCCGTGAGGAGCACGGCCGGACGCTGGCCTTCGTGGGCATCGGAACCGGGCTCGCGGGGCTCGTGTTCTCGGCCGTCTGGATCGGGTACTACGCCATCGTCTTCGGCGCGCTTCCGAGCTGACCCGGCCTGTGCGTCAGAGGCGCTCGACGAGCAGTGCGACGTGCCGGCCGGACTCCCTCGTCAACACGATCGTCGCGGATGCCGCGCCCTTCAGCTTCAGTCGCGTGCGCAGCTGCGCCGGGTCGACGTCGACGCCGCGCTTCTTGATCTCGAGCGTGCCGATGCCGCGGGCCGCGAGCGCCTGGCGCAGCTGACGTTCGTCGGCGGGCAGGCGCTCGAGCAGGCGGAACCCGCGCGCGAACGGCGAATCGAACGCCGTGTCGCTGGTCAGGTAGGCGATGCCGGAGCTCAGCATCCACGCGCCGTTCGCCCGGGCGAGGTCGCCGATCAGGCGCGCGCGGATCACGGCGCCGTCGGGCTCGTACACGAACTCCCCGAGCGGGCCGACGGGAGCGTCCTCACTGTCGGCATCGGCCGTGAGCTCCTGGGCGGCGTCGCCGCGGATCACGAGCGCTGCACGGCGGATGCCCGGGCGTGCGACCGCCCCGAACCAGACGCCGAGCTCGACGAGGTCGCCGTCGACCGAGACCCACTGCGCCTCGGCGCCGGTCGGAATCACGTCGCGGTCGGTGCCCGGGCCGAGCTTCACGCCGACGGGCATGCGCTCGCCGAGCCCGAAGGCGAAGTCGAGCGAGGGGGAGTAGGCCGAGGCATCCGCGATCCTCGTCGTCGTGCCGCCAGCGGTCGTGCGGCGCGCGGGATCGAGCCAGGCTCCGTCGATGCCGCCGAGCGCGACCTGCTCGGCCTGCTCGTGCAACACGCGCACGTGCGAGAACGGCGTGAGGTTGTATGCGGCGATGGCGGCCGTCACCTCGTCGGCTTCGGCGGCGGTGACCTCGAGGTCGATCGCGGCCATGGCGAGGGCGTCGCCGCCGATGCCGCAGCCGAGGTCGGCGACATGGCGCACGCCGGCGCGCGAGAAGCGTCCGGCGTGGAGGGCGGCGACCTTCAGGCGCGTCGCCTGTTCGAGGCCCGCCTCGGTGAAGAGCATGCGCGACGCGAACGGGCCGAACTTCGCCTCGGCTTTCGCACGGAGCTTCGCCTGGCTGAGCACGGCGGCGACGAGCGTCGGCGGGTGCCCCTGCTTGCGCAGGTCGGCGACGGTCTTGACGATGTCGGCCTTCGAGTCCCAGTCGGGCAGCCCGTCGAGCAGCGTGAGACCCTCGGGGGAGAGCAGTTCGACGAGTTCGGCGCGATCCACCCGGCAACGCTAGCACCGCGCTGCGGCCGGCGTTTCGCCAGTGGCTGAACGGGCTGGCACTCACGTTGCACGAGTGCCAAATCGCGCCTAGACTCGCCTTAGCACTCTCGCTCTGAGGCTGCTAACCAAGTCTTCGTCAAGACAGTTTTCTTCACAGAGAGAAGGGGTCAACCGTGTCGGTTTCCATCAAGCCGCTCGAGGATCGCATCGTCATCAAGCAGGTCGAGGCCGAGCAGACCACCGCATCCGGTCTGGTCATCCCCGACACCGCCAAGGAGAAGCCCCAGGAGGGCGAGGTCGTGGCAGTGGGCCCCGGCCGCATCGATGACAACGGCAACCGCGTCCCGCTCGACGTCGCTGTCGGCGACAAGGTGATCTACTCGAAGTACGGCGGCACCGAGGTCAAGTTCGGCGGCGAGGACTTCCTCGTCCTGTCGGCTCGCGACGTGCTGGCAGTCGTCGTCCGCTAAGGCGCGACAGATCGATCCGAGGCCCGGATGCCCCATGGGGCATCCGGGCCTCGTCGTATGCGGGCAGCGGATGTCGCGGCATCCGCTGCCCGGAATGCCACGCCGTCGTCCCGTCGCGGCCGGATCTCGACGCCGAACGGCCGACCGGTCGCCGATCGGCGCCCGTTCTCGGGCGTAGTCTGTGCTGGTGCCATCCCGCTCCGAGACCCAGGTTCCCGAATCGGCCGGCGCCTCGGCCGGCGTGAGCCGATCCGGCCTCCTCTATGCGATCGCCGCCTACGGTCTCTGGGGATTCCTGCCGATCTACTTCATCGCGCTGGCCCCCTCGGGCCCGGTCGAGATCGTCGCATGGCGGGTGCTCTTCTCGCTCGTCTTCTGCGCCCTGCTGATCCTCGTCACGCGCGCGTGGCGTGCACTCGGCCTGCTCTTCCGCGATCGGCGCATCGTGCTCACGATGGGCCTCGCGGGCGTGCTCATCTTCATCAACTGGCAGACCTACGTCTTCGCGGCGACGACGAACCAGGTCGTCGAAGCGGCGCTCGGCTACTTCATCAACCCCATCGTCACCGTGTTCCTCGGCGTGTTCGTGCAGCGCGAGCGGCTGAACCCGACCCAGTGGACCGCGGTCGGCATCTCGATCGTCGCGGTGATCGTGCTCGCCCTCGGCTATGGTCAGCTGCCCTGGATCGCCCTCGTGCTGGCGTTCTCGTTCGGGTTCTACGGCCTCATCAAGAAGCGCGTCGGCCCGAAGGTCGACGCCGTCTCGGGCCTCACGCTCGAGACCGTCTGGCTCGCGCCGCTCGCCGTCGTGCAACTCGTCTTCGTCGCCATGACGACCGGCCTGACCATCGGCACGGTGAGCGTGTGGCACACGGTGCTGCTGATCGGCCTCGGCGCGGTCACCGCGGTGCCGCTCCTGCTCTTCGCGGCCGCGTCGCGGCGACTGCCGCTCATCTTCATGGGCTTCATCCAGTACTTCGCGCCGTTCATCCAGTTCCTCGTCGGCGTGTTCATCCTGCAGGAGCCGATGCCGCCCGAGCGCTGGGTCGGCTTCGGGCTCGTGTGGCTCGCGCTCATCGTGCTGACGGTCGACCTCATCCGCGGGGTGCACGCGTCGCGTCGGGTGATCGCCGAGCCCGCCTGAGCGGCGGTCGGCGCCTTGCGGGCGGCTCCGGGTGCGAGTCGGGTGGGCGGATGCCACGTGCGCGCGATCTTCGCGTGAAAGCTCGTGATTCCGCCGATTCCGTGCGTCGAACTCGGCCGAGGTGTCGGCAGGGTAACGATTGACGCGGTGTTACACGGTTGTGACCGCAGCGTCTTGTTTCCGCCATGAGCGCGGAATACTGTCAGACAACGGCGTCACCATGGCGCTGCATTGTGTACCAATTCCTTCAGTCCCAAGGAGCAACATGAGCGTATTCGCGAAGGCCACGGCCAAGCGTTCGGCTCGCGCAGCATGGACGGGTCTCGCCATTGCCGGCGTCAGCACCCTTCTCCTGTCTGCGTGCGCGTCGGGCGGCACGCCGTCGACCGAGACGGAAGAGCCGGGCGACGACACCGCCGGCGACGCCCTGCCCATCGAGGCCGGTGAACGTGACCTGACCTTCAAGGTCGGCACGATCCTTCCCCAGAGCGGCACGCTCGCATTCCTCGGCCCGCCCGAGGAGGCCGGTGTGGCTCTCGGCGCCGAAGAAGTCAACGCAGCCGACGCGGGCATGAGCCTCGAGGTCGTCTACCGCGACTCCGGTGACACCACGACCGACATCGCCACCGTCTCCGTGACCGACCTGCTCTCGCAGGACGTCTCGGCGATCATCGGTGCGGCGTCGTCGGGCGTCTCGTTCACCGTCATCGACCAGATCGCCTCGGCGGGAGTCGTGCAGTTCTCCCCGGCGAACACCTCGCCCGACTTCACCGAGTACGAAGACTCCGGTCTGTACTTCCGCACGGCACCCTCCGACCTGCTCCAGGGCGAGGTGCTCGGCACGCAGATCGCCGACGACGGTCACTCGACGCTCGGACTGCTCGTGCTGAACGACCCCTACGGCACCGGCCTCGCGGCCGCGACCAAGGCGGCGTTCGAAGCAGCCGGCGGCGAAGTCGTCGCCGAAGAGCTCTTCAACACGGGTGACTCGAACTTCGACGCGCAGCTCTCGGCCATCTCGGCCTCGAACCCCGACGCCGTCGCAGTCATCACGTTCGACGAGGCGAAGGTCGTCGTGCCGGCGCTCGTCGGCTCGGGCTACCCCGGCGACCAGCTCTACTTCGTCGACGGCAACCTGTCCGACTACAGCGCGGACTTCGCGCCCGGCCTCATCGCCGGCTCGAAGGGCACGCTGCCCGGCCCGAAGCTCGACGACGACTTCCGCGACCGACTGCTCGCAGTCAACCCGGACCTCGCCGACTTCAGCTACGGCCCCGAGTCGTACGACGCGACCGTCCTCATCGCCCTCGCGGCGTACGCGGCGAACAGCACCGAAGGTGCCGACATCGCCAAGTACCTGCGTCAGGTCTCGGGCGGCTCGGGCGACGGCGAGAAGGTCGACAACTTCGCCGACGGCGCTGCGCTGCTCGCCGAGGGCAAGCAGATCGACTTCGACGGTGCTTCCGGTCCCATCACGCTCGACGAGCACGGTGACCCGACCGAAGCGACCATCGGCGTCTACGAGTACGGCGACGACAACAAGTACACCCGCATCAACTAGTACGGGTCGTCACTGAGCGGGTCCCGGCTTCGGCCGGGGCCCGCTTTCGTGCGCCCGGCGCACGCGTGGGCGCCCGTGCGGCGCGTGCGCATCGCCGAGTCGCAGGATCAGACGAGCGACACGGTTGCACTCGGCGCGCCGTCGGCTTCCTCCTGCGCCTCGGCGGAACGCTCTCGCGTCGTCTCGGTCCCACGACCGACGGCCTCGGTGACGGCACCCGATCCTGACGGCCGCAGACGGACGACAGCGGGCCTGTCAGCCGAGTACGGGTCAAGCAGGGGCCAGGCGGGGCGAGCGGCGCGCAGGCCGGCCTGCACGCCCTCTGCACGCGGCATTCGCGAGCAAGCGCGGCCGGCGTTCCCCAGCGCGGCGATTCCGGCCCGCTGGAGTGCGGCAGACAGCGAAGCGGGGCGGATGCCGCAGCATCCGCCCCGCTTCGTTCTCGTGGTGTGTCAGTCCTGCCCGAGGGTGCCCAGGTAGAGACCGATGACCTTCGGGTCGTTCAACAGGTCGCGACCGGTGCCCGTGTAGGCGTCGCGGCCCTGGTCGAGCACATAGCCGCGGTCGCAGATCTGCAGGCAGCGGCGGGCGTTCTGCTCGACCATGATGGTCGTGACGCCGGCGCGGTTGATCTCCTTCACCCGCAGGAAGGCCTCATCTTGACGCACGGGCGAGAGACCCGCGCTCGGCTCGTCGAGCAGCAGCACGTGCGGGCCCATCATGAGCGCACGCGACATGGCGACCATCTGCCGTTCACCGCCCGACAGCGAGCCGGCACGCTGGCCGAGTCGCTTGCCGAGCTCGGGGAAGATCTCGGTGACGAACTCGAGCCGCTCCTTCAACCCCTTGGGCTTCTGGAAGAGGCCCATCTCGAGGTTCTCCTGGATGGTGAGCGACGGGAACACGTTGTTCGTCTGCGGCACGAAGCCCACGCCCTTGGCGACGAGCTTGTTCGCCTTCAGGTTCGTGATCTCCTCGCCGTTCAGGCGGATCTGGCCTTCGCGCACCTTCACGAGTCCGAAGATGGATTTGAGCAGGGTCGACTTGCCGGCGCCGTTCGGGCCGATGATGCCGATGAGCTCGCCCTGTCGTGCCACGAGCGAGCACGCGTTCAGGATGTTCACTCCGGGCAGGTAGCCGGCGGTGACGTTGTCGACCGCGACGACCTCGGCGCCGAGGGGCTCGATCACTGCGCTCGCAGCGGATTCACTGTTCGTCATCGATGAGCTCCTTGATGGCCTCGATGTTCTCGGTGTCGGTGACACCCAGATCGGTGTCGTGGTGGGCGCCGAGGTAGGCGTCGATCACGGCGGGGTTCTCCATGACGGTGTGAGGATCGCCCTCCGCCACGATGCGACCCTCGGCCATGACGACCACCCAGTCTGCGATGTGGCGCACCATGTGCATGTCGTGCTCGACGAAGAGCACGGTCATGCCCTGCGACTTCAGGTCGAGGATGTGGTCGAGCAGCGACTGCGTCAGCGCCGGGTTCACCCCGGCCATCGGCTCGTCGAGCATCACGAGCGTGGGGTCGCTCATGAGCGCCCGCGCCATCTCGAGGAGCTTGCGCTGCCCGCCCGAGAGGCTCGCCGCGTAGTCGGTCTGCTTGGCGTCGAGCTTGAAGCGGGTGAGCAGCTCGACCGCCTTGGCCTCGATCTCCTCCTCCTGCTTGCGCCAGATGAAGGGGAAGACCGCGCGGAAGAGGTTCTCGCCGCTCTGGCCCTTCGCGCCGAGCTTCATGTTGTCGAGCACGCTGAGCAGGCCCAGCGCCTTCGTCAACTGGAAGGTGCGGATGAGGCCCATGCGCGCGACCCGGTAGGCGGGCACGTGCGCCAGCGAGCGCCCCTCGAACTCCCACTTGCCGGTGTCGGGCTTGTCGAAGCCCGTCAGCAGGTTGAAGAACGTGGTCTTGCCGGCGCCGTTCGGGCCGATGAGGGCCGTGATCGCGCCGCGGGGGATCTCGACGTGGTCGACGTCGACCGCCTTCAGGCCGCCGAACGTGCGGGTGACCCCGTCGGCGATGAGGATCGGGTCGACCTTGCGGCATCCCGGCTCTGCCTCGCCGATGTGGAGGCCGGTGGTCTTCACCGGCTTGGACGTGGGAGTGACATCACTTGACAAAGGCCAGCTCCTTCTTGTTTCCGAAGATGCCCTGAGGCCTGAAGATCACGATCAGCATGATCGCGATGCCGACGAGGATGAACCGGAGCTGTCCGGCCTGCACCTGCGTCATGAACGGGAGCCAGCCTGCCTCGACCGCTCGGGAGATGAAGCCCGAGAAGAAGGAGAGCAGCACCCAGAAGATCATCGAGCCGATGATGGGCCCGAGGATCGTGGCGGCCCCGCCGAGGAGCAGGATCGCGTAGACGAAGAAGGTGAGCGAGGTCTGGTAGTTCGCCGGAACGACGGCTCGAGGCAGGATGAAGATCATGCCGGCGAGGGTGCCGTAGACGCCACCGAGGATGAGGCTCTGCATCTTGTACGAGTAGACGTTCTTGCCCAGCGCGCGAACGGCGTCCTCGTCTTCACGGATGCCCTTGATAACGCGGCCCCACGGGCTGCGCATGATGAGCCAGGTGAGCAGAGCCAGGAGCACCACGACGGTCCACCCGACGATGCGCAGCCACCAGTCGTACTCGTTGTACTGGAACGGGCCGAAGCCGTAGGTGCCCTTCGGGATCGGGTTCAGGGCCGCGAAGCTGCCCTTGTAGCCGTTCAGGCCCTGCGCCGAGCCCGTGACGGCCTCGAACGTGTTCGTCGTGAAGATGAGCCTCAGGATCTCCGCCGCCGCGATCGTGACGATCGCGAGGTAGTCGGCGCGCAGCCGCAGGGTCGGGATGCCGAGGATCAGCGCGAACACGACGGACGCGCCGATGCCGACGAGCACCGCGGCCCAGACGGGCAGGTCGAAGGAGAGCACCGAGATGGCGTAGCCGTACGCGCCGAGGGCCATGAAGCCCGCCTGCCCGAAGTTCAGCAGGCCCGTGTATCCGAAGTGGATCGCGAGGCCGAGGGCCGCCAGTGCGTATGCCGCGGTCGTGGGGCTGATGAGCTCCTGCGCCGCGTTGGAGAAGATCTGAATCCAGTCGATCATGGTCGGTCCTCCTTAGCCGATTCTCTCGCGGCGACCGAGGATGCCCTGCGGTCGGAACAACAGCACGAGGATCAGCACGACGAGCGCGCCCACGTACTTCAGGTCGCTCGGCAGCCACAGCGTCGAGATCTCGATGAAGAGACCGACGATGAGGGAGCCGACGAGGGCGCCGAATGCGGTGCCGAGACCGCCGAGGGTGACCGCGGCGAAGATCAGCAGCAGGATCTGGAAGCCCATGTCCCAGCTGACGCCGGGACGGAAGTAGGCCCACAGGATGCCGCTGAGGCCGGCGAGCGCGGCACCGAGCACCCAGACGATGCGGATGACCCGGTCGACGTCGATGCCGCTCGCCGAGGCGAGGCTCGCGTTGTCGGCGACGGCGCGGGTGGCCTTGCCGATGCGGGTCTTCACCAGGAAGTACGCGACGGCGAGGAGGACCACGACCGACACGATCATGCTGCCCACGTCGATCCAGGAGAGCTGGACTCCGCCGAACGACAGCTCCTTCGGGGCGGTGGCCCCGGGCAGCTGCCGGGTCGCTCCGCCGTAGAAGAACTGGTACGTGTAGCGGATCGCGAGCGAGAGTCCGATGCTCACGATCATGAGCGGGATGAGTCCGACGCCGCGTTTGCGGAGCGGTTTCCAGATCACCGCGTCGAGGGTCCACCCGAGTCCGGCGCTGAGCACGATGGCGATCGCGATCGCCAGCCAGATCGGCCAGGCGAGGTCGACGCCGAAGCTCAGCACCATGAGGGCGCCGAAGGTCACCATCTCGGCGTGGGCGAAGTTCGAGAGCCCCGTCGTGCCGAAGATGAGCGAGAGACCGATGGCCGCGAGCGCGAGGAGCAGGCCGAAGTTCAGGCCGTTGATGACTCGCTCGAGCAGCTGCGCCGCGAAGTTCGTCGTCGTGCGTTCGCCCTCGCCGAGGAAGAAGTTCACGGCCTTCAGCTTCGTGAGGCCGAACTCGGCGGTGACGGTGGCGTCGCCCTTCGCGACGACGACGCCCTTGGGCAGGGTGTCTTCGTCGAGGGTGACCTCGTACTCGCCCTTCTCGGGCACGCCGATGCGCCATTTTCCGTCGACATCGGTCTCGGCGTCGGCTTCGAAGCCGCCGCCTTCGACCGTGATCTTGACGCCTTCGAGCGGCTCGCGATCGAATTGCACGTTCCCCGTGAAGAAGTACTCGAATTCTTCGGAAGCCTGGGCCGTACTCACATCCTCCGCCATCGCAGGGGACGCTGCGATGCCGGACAGAGTGAGTGCGGACACGAGGATTCCGAGGAGAACGAGCCACCTCCCTGGAGACCGATGGGCGAGCGTTCGTGTGGGTTTCACTGCACCTCCAAGGGCACCCCTCGGGCTGGTGGCCTTCGGGGTTCGGTCCTTACCTGTCGACAACGTCGTCGACAGTACGTGCCGATTATGTCTCATGTGTTTCGCTCATGAGGCAAACGGCGTTCGATTGTTATCCGGGAATGCCCGGGATGCAAACTCGCTTAACATTGATAGTGCGGGCCCGACCACCGGCGCGCGGTATTCGGGCAGAACTCGACACAAGGAGCGACATGGACCAGGCCGACCCGTTCGGACTCACAGGACTCACCTACGATGACGTCCTCCTGCTGCCTGGCCATACCGATGTGATTCCGAGCGAGGCCGACACGACCTCGCGTCTCACCCGCCGCATCAACGTCGCGACGCCGCTCCTGTCGGCCGCGATGGACACCGTGACCGAGGCCCGCATGGCCGTGGCGATGGCCCGCCAGGGCGGCATCGGCATCCTCCACCGCAACCTCTCGATCGCCGACCAGGCCGACATGGTCGACCGCGTCAAGCGCAGCGAGTCGGGCATGGTCTCCAATCCGGTGACGACGACGCCCGAGGCATCCGTGGCCGACGTCGACGCGCTCTGCGCGACGTACCGGGTCAGCGGACTTCCCGTCGTCGACACCGACGGCAAGCTCGTCGGCATCATCTCGAACCGCGACATGCGCTTCGTCTCCGACTTCGAGAAGCCGACCACGACGGTGGCCGAGGTCATGACGAAGATGCCGCTCATCACGGGCCGTGTCGGCATGAACCCCGATGAGGCGCTCGCGATCTTCGCGAAGCACAAGGTCGAGAAGCTGCCGCTCATCGACGACGAGGGCCACCTCACGGGCCTCATCACGGTCAAGGACTTCGACAAGTCGGAGCAGTACCCGAACGCGACGAAAGACAGCGAGGGCCGCCTCCGGGTCGGCGCCGCGATGGGCTTCTTCGGCGACGCGTGGGAGCGCGCGGAGGCGCTCCGCGACGCCGGCGTCGACGTGCTCGTCGTCGACACCGCGAACGGCGAGTCGGCCGGCGTGCTCGACATCATCCGCCGTCTGAAGACCGACCCGACGTTCGCCCACATCGACGTCATCGGCGGCAACGTCGCGACCCGCGAGGGCGCGCAGGCGCTCGTCGACGCGGGCGCCGACGCCGTGAAGGTCGGCGTCGGACCGGGCTCGATCTGCACCACGCGCGTCGTCGCGGGGGTGGGCGTGCCCCAGATCACGGCCGTGTACGAGGCATCCAAGGCCACGAAGCCGGCGGGAGTGCCGCTCATCGCCGACGGCGGCCTGCAGTACTCGGGCGACATCGCGAAGGCGCTCGTCGCCGGCGCCGACACCGTCATGCTCGGCTCGCTGCTCGCGGGCACCGCCGAGAGCCCCGGCGAACTCGTCTTCCAGAACGGCAAGCAGTTCAAGGCCTACCGCGGCATGGGCTCGCTCGGCGCGCTGCAGACCCGCGGCCAGAAGACCTCGTACTCGAAGGACCGCTACTTCCAGGCGGATGTCCCGTCGGACGACAAGCTGATCCCCGAGGGCATCGAGGGCCAGGTGCCCTATCGCGGCCCGCTGTCGGCCGTCGCGTACCAGCTCATCGGCGGCCTCCGCCAGTCGATGTTCTACGTCGGCGCGCGCACGATCACCGAGCTGAAGTCCAAGGGCCGGTTCGTTCGCATCACGCCGGCCGGGCTGAAGGAATCGCACCCGCACGACGTGCAGATCGTCGTCGAGGCTCCGAACTACACCCGCTAGAGCTCCTGGATGTAGCAGAGCATGCGGTAGTCGGTGCCCGGCTCGACGTTCACGAATCCGTGGCGTTCGTAGAACCGCCGGGCATCGACGTCGTCCTCGTCGACGTTGATGTGCATCTCGCCGCCGCCTCGGCGGAGCACCTCGGCGATCGCGTGCTCGAGCAGTGCCGTGCCGATGCCTGCGCCGCGCAGCCCAGGCGCGACGTAGAGCTCGTCGAGCACGGCGAGCGGGCCGTCGCAGTACACGGTCGGACGCAGTGTCACCACGGCGTAGCCCTGCGGTTCGGGCGGCGCGCCCGCGAACAGCACGAACGCCGCGGCGTCGGCGATGAGCTCGTGGAAGCGCGGCGTCAGCACCTCGCGGCTCGGCGTGGGCGAGTCGAACTCTTCCGCGAACTCGACCTGCAGCCGAGCGGCCGTGAGGGCGTCGTCGGGCACCGCGAACCGGATCTCGATCGACGTGTTCGGTTCGGTCGTCATGGCGCGAGTCCCTTCGTTCGGATCCCTGCCGAGGCTCGTGCCCCGGCGCTCAGCGGGCGTCGGCGAGGCGGGTGATCGCCTCGGCGAGCACCTCGGGCGTGCAGGCGAAGTTCAGTCGCACGTGTCCGCGGCCGACGCTGGCGCCGAACATCGGCCCGATGCCGAGGGCGACCTTCGCATGCTCGAGCGCGTACGCGGCGGGGTCGTCGCCCCAACCCAGCGCCGAGAGGTCGAGCCAGGCGAGGTAGGTCGCGTCGGGCATGCGGTAGCGCACGCCCGGCAGTTCGTCGGCGAGCAGTTCCGCGAGCAGGCGGCGGTTGTCGTCGAGGCTCGCGAGTACGCCGTCGAGCCATGGGCCGCCGTGCCGGAACGCCGCGACGGAGGCGATCGACCCGAACTGGCTCATGCGCCACTCGACCTCGTAGGGGAGCGCGGTGCGAGCGCGGTCGCCGCGATCACTCGCGGTCACGATGAGGGCCGCCTTCAGCCCGGCGATGTTGAACGCCTTCGTCGCCGCGGTCACGGTGACGCCGTGCTCGCGCGCCGCGTCGGAGACGGTGAGGAACGGCGTGTAGTCGACGCCGGGCTGCACGAGCGGACCGTGCACCTCGTCGGAGATGATCGTGACGCCGTGGCGGGCGGCGATGTCGGCGAGGGCGGCGAGCTGCGAGACATCTGGAACCAGGCCGATCGGGTTGTGCGGGTTGCAGAGCACCATGGCGCGGGCGCCGGCCGCGAACGCCGCGTCGATGCCGTCGAGATCGAGCGACCAGCCCTCGTCGATGCCGCCGAGCATGGGCACCTCGACGACCCGGCCGGATGCCTCGGTCACGAGGTCGAAGAACGGCGGGTAGATCGGCGGGGTGATGACGACGCCGTCGCCGGGTTCGGTGACCTGGCGGAGCATCTCGACGATGCCCATGCTGACGTCGGCGGTGCACGTCACCCGCGCCGGGTCGACATCCCAGCCGAGGCGGGTCGCGGCGAAGCCCTGGAACGCCTCGGCGACGGAGAGGCTCCCGGCCGAGTAACCCGTGTCGGAGCGGTCGACGGCCGCATGCAGCGCCGCCTTGATCGGCTCGGCGAGCGGGTAGTCCATCTCGGCGACGGGCAGCGGCAGCACGTCGGCGGGGTAGTGGCGCCACTTCTCGCTCGTTCGCGTGCGGAGGACGTCGAGGGGCTCTGCTGCGGTGCGTTGCATGGATCCAGCTTGCCGCACAACAGCTGCGGGTGGCAGAGGCAATCGAGGCGCGCTAGTCTGGTCGGCTGCCCATCGGGCGGTGCGGAACCGGGCGAGGTGGCCCGGCCGCGGACCGAACGGATCTCCCATGGGCTTCATCGACGTCAACGGCGTCTCATTCTCGCTCGCCGACGGCCGGCCGCTGCTGGCCGACCTCGCCTTCCGCGTGACGGACGGCGCGACCACCGCACTCATCGGCGCCAACGGCGCGGGCAAGTCGACGCTGCTGCGCATCATCCGCGGCGAGCTGCGACCCGACGAGGGCAGCGTGCAGGTCGACGGCGGGCTCGGCGTGATGGACCAGTTCGTCGGCACCGGCGCGACGATCGAGGGCACGGATGCCACGGTGCAGGGCCTGCTCGTCTCGGTCGCGCCGACCCGCATCCGTGCGGCGGCGATCGAGCTCGAGGCATCCGAGACCGCCCTCATCGAACACGACGACACCGAGGCGCAGATGCGGTACGCCACCGCGCTCGCCGAGTACGCGGAGGCGGGCGGCTACGACCAGGAGGTCGTATGGGACCACTGCACGACCGCAGCGCTCGGCATCCCGTTCGAGCGCGCGAAGTGGCGCGAGCTCTCGACGCTCTCGGGCGGCGAGCAGAAGCGGCTCGCGCTCGAGGCGCTCTTCCGCGGCCCCGAGCAGGTGCTGCTGCTCGACGAGCCCGACAACTCGCTCGACGTGCCGGGGAAGCGGTGGCTCGAGGCGCAGCTGCGGGCGACCCCCAAGACGGTGCTGCTCGTCTCGCACGACCGCGAGCTGCTCGCCCGTGCCGCCGATCGCATCGTGACGCTCGAGGTCGGCGCCGCCGGCAATACGGCGTGGGTGCACGGCGGCAGCTTCGAGGGGTACCACCAGGCGCGCGACGAGCGCTTCGAGCGCCTCGACGAGCTGCGCCGCCGCTGGGACGAGCAGCATGCTGCGCTGAAGACGCTCGTGGCCAACCTCAAGGTCAAGGCGACCTACAACGACGGCATGGCGTCGCGCTACCAGGCCGCCATGACGCGACTGCGCAAGTTCGAGGAGGCCGGGCCGCCCGAGGAGCGCCCGCCCGCGCAGGCCGTCTCGATGCGCCTGCGCGGATCGCGCACCGGCAAGCGCGCCGTCGTCGGCGAAGGACTCGAGCTCACGGGACTCATGAAGCCCTTCGACCTCGAGGTCTGGTACGGGGACCGCGTGGCGGTGCTCGGCTCGAACGGCTCGGGCAAGTCGCACTTCCTGCGCCTGCTCGCGGGCGGCGGCACGGAACCCGATCGCACCCTCGGCCACATCACGACGGTGGGGGAGTCGCTCGCCCGGGTGCCGCACACCGGCCGTGCCGTGCTCGGCGCGCGCGTCGTGCCCGGCTGGTTCGCGCAGAACCACGAGCACCCCGAGTACCGCGGCCGCACCCTCCTCGACATCCTGCACCGCGGCGACGCGAACCGCGACGGCATGGCGCGCGAGGCCGCGAGCTCGGCCCTCGACCGCTACGGACTCGCGGCGGCGGCGCAGCAGACCTTCGATTCGCTCTCCGGCGGGCAGCAGGCGAGACTGCAGATCCTGCTGCTCGAACTCTCCGGTGCGACGCTGCTGCTGCTCGACGAACCGACCGACAACCTCGACCTCGTCTCGGCCGAGGCGCTCGAAGAGGGCCTGTCGCGCTTCGACGGCACCGTGCTCGCGGTCACCCATGACCGCTGGTTCACGCGCGGCTTCGACCGGTTCCTGGTGTTCGGCAGCGACGGCGAGGTCTACGAGTCGGATGCCCCGGTGTGGGACGAGTCCCGTGTGGTACGCGCCCGCTAGCTTCGCGCCTGGAGTCGTGGAGCGAGTCGTGGACGCGCGGAGTCGGGTCACCCGATGGGGTGAGGCGCGGAGGGGGTGTCGACACCCAGACTGATCGGCATGACGAGACAGAGAAGCAACAGGCGAACGGCGATTGCCGGACCGGTGCTCATCATCGTGTGGGTGCTGCACACTGCAGTCGGAGTGCTTGCATCTGCTCCAGCGCTGGGCGAGGCATTGGCCGGCGGCTGGTACGGAGCGATGACGAGCGACCTCGAGGTGGCGCTCTGGTTCTTGATGACCGGATTCTTCGGATTGGTCGCCGGCCTGGCGATGACCGCCCTCGAGCACGCCGGGCGGCTGCCATGGTCGGTCAGCATCGCGCTGCTGATGATCGCGCTGATCGGGGTGAGTGCGGCGCCGGTGTCCGGCTTCCTGCTCGTGCTCGTGGCTGCGGTCATCGCTGTCGTGCAGTCGGCACGCCAGAGCCGTCGGCGTGCATCGGCTGACCTGGGCAGGGGCGAACGTCCGTTCGAAGCAGTGGACCCGTCGGAGTCGGAGGGCGCCGGGCTCGAGCACTCATCACGATCGGGACAGGGCAGGGTATGAGTTCGGTCCAGTCCGTCGTCGGCTCCGAGGGCGTCGGCTCGACCACCCGCGTCGACGATCGCAACGGTCATGGCAGTGAGTGCGAGTTCCGGTGGACGCCCTGCTCCTCTCAACCGGCGCGGTATCGGCCGGGTAGGGTTGAGTGGTGACCCAGGAGATCGAGATCGGCCGCTCCAAGCGGGGCCAGCGCGTCTATGCATTCGATGACATCGCGATCGTGCCCAGCCGGCGCACCCGCGACCCCGAAGACGTCTCGGTCGCCTGGGCGATCGACGCGTACCAGTTCGACATCCCGTTCCTCGCGGCACCGATGGACTCCGTCGTCTCGCCGCAGACCGCGATCATGATGGGCCAGCTCGGCGGTCTCGGCGTGCTCGACCTCGAGGGACTCTGGACCCGCTACGAAGACCCCGAGCCCGTGCTCGCCGAGATCCGCAATCTCGCGCCCGAGCATGCCACGGCCCGCATGCAGCAGCTCTACTCCGAGCCGATCAAGCCCGAGCTCGTCACGGCCAGGCTCGCCGAGATCCGCGCGGCGGGCGTCACCGTCGCCGGCGCGCTCTCGCCGCAGCGCACCCAGGAGCTCTACGAGACCGTCGTCGCCGCGGGGGTCGACCTGTTCGTGATCCGCGGCACCACGGTGTCGGCCGAGCACGTCTCGAAGAACCAGGAGCCGCTGAACCTCAAGAAGTTCATCTACGAGCTCGACGTGCCCGTGATCGTCGGCGGCGCCGCGACCTACACGGCAGCCCTGCACCTCATGCGCACTGGCGCCGCCGGCGTGCTCGTCGGCTTCGGCGGGGGAGCGGCGTCCACGACGCGTGCGACCCTCGGCATCCACGCGCCGATGGCCACCGCGGTCGCCGATGTCGCCGGTGCACGCCGCGACTACCTCGACGAGTCGGGCGGCCGCTACGTGCACGTCATCGCCGACGGCGGCGTCGGCAAGTCGGGCGACATCGTCAAGGCGATCGCGTGCGGCGCCGACGCGGTCATGCTCGGCACGGCACTCGCGCGGGCGACGGATGCCCCGGGCGGCGGCTACCACTGGGGCGCCGAGGCGCACCACCCGAAGCTGCCGCGCGGCCAGCGCGTGCACGTCGGACAGGTCGCTCCGCTCGAAGAGGTGCTCTACGGCCCAGCGCCCTCGGCCGACGGCGTCACGAACCTCATCGGTGCGCTGAAGCGCTCGATGGCCACCACCGGGTACTCGGACCTCAAGGAGTTCCAGCGCGTCGACGTCGTCGTCGCGCCGTACCAGTCGTCGTAGCTTCTGCGGGTTGAGCCTGTCGAAACCCGGCATCCGGATTTCGACAAGCTCAATCAACAGATCTCCTCGCTCATTCCGAAGGCGGTTCGGGTAGCGTGGGAACCGGATCGCGCGGCTCGCCGTGAGACCGCGGGGATGGGGTGGCACGATGGCGACTCAGAAGTCGGCGAAGCTCAAGCCGGTGACGCGTTCGACCAAGCTCGGACCTGAGGAGCGGAAGGCCGCGATCGCGCGGCTGAAAGAGAAAGAGCTCGACATCCTCGTGGTGGGCGGCGGCATCGTCGGCACCGGATCCGCGCTCGACGCGGTCACGCGGGGTCTCTCGACCGGGCTCCTCGAGGCCCGCGACTGGGCGTCGGGCACCTCGAGCCGTTCGTCGAAGCTCGTGCACGGCGGCATCCGCTATCTCGAGCAGCTCGACTTCAGGCTCGTGCGCGAAGCGCTCATCGAGCGAGGGTTGCTGCTGCAGCGCATCGCGCCCCACCTCGTGAAGCCCGTACGGTTCCTGTACCCGCTGAAGACCCGCATCATCGAGCGGATCTACGTGGGCGCCGGCATGATGCTCTACGACGTCTTCAGCTACACCGGCGGGCGGCCGCCCGGCGTGCCGCATCACCGCCACCTCTCGAAGCGACAGGTGATGCGCGCTATCCCGTCGCTCTCGAAGGACGCCCTCGTCGGCGGTCTCACCTACTACGACGCGCAGGTCGACGACGCCCGCTACGTCGCCTCGCTCGCCCGCACGGCGTCGTTCTACGGCGCCCACGTCGCGAGCCGGGTCAAGGTCGAGGGCTTCATCAAGGTCGGCGAACGCGTCGTGGGCGTGAATGCGCACGACCTCGAGACCGACGAGCACTTCGAGATCCGCGCGAAGCAGGTCGTGAACGCCACGGGCGTCTGGACCGACGACACGCAGCGCATGGTCGGCGAACGCGGCACGTTCAAGGTGCGCGCCTCGAAGGGCGTGCACCTCGTCGTGCCCCGCGACCGCATCCAGTCGGCGATGGGCATGATCTTCCGCACCGAGAAGAGCGTGCTGTTCGTCATCCCGTGGGGCCGTCACTGGCTGATCGGCACGACCGACACCGACTGGAACCTCGACAAGGCGCATCCGGCGGCGACCGCCGCCGACATCGACTACCTGCTCGAGCACGTCAACGCGGTGCTCGGCATCCCGCTCACCCGAGAAGACGTCGAGGGCGTGTACGCCGGCCTCAGGCCGCTCCTCGCCGGGGAGAGCGACCAGACCTCGAAGCTCTCGCGCGAGCACCTCGTCGCCCACACCGTGCCCGGACTCGTGGTGATCGCCGGCGGCAAGTGGACGACGTACCGGGTCATGGCGAAGGACGCCATCGACGCGGCGGTGGACGCCCTCGACGGCAAGGTCCCGAGGTCGACGACGCAGGACATCCCGCTGCTCGGGGCCGAGGGCTACCAGGCGGCGTGGAACAAGCGCGGCAAGATCGCGCGCGCGTTCGGCGTGCACGAGGTGCGCATCGAGCACCTGCTGAACCGCTACGGCACGATGACCGACGAACTGCTCGACCTGATCCGCGAGGATCCAGCGCTCGGCGAGCCGCTGCCGGGCGCCGACGACTACCTCGGCGCGGAGGTCGTCTACGCGGCCACGCACGAGGGGGCCCTGCATCTCGACGACGTGCTCGCCCGTCGGACGCGCATCTCGATCGAGGCGTGGGACCGCGGCGTCTCCGCCGCCCCCGTCGCTGCGAAGCTCATGGGAAAGGTGCTCGGCTGGAACACGGCACGCCAGGCCCTCGAGGTCGAGCGCTATCTCGAGCGGGTCGCAGCAGAGCGCGCCTCGCAGGAGCAGCCCGATGACGAGTCGGCCGACCGGGTGCGGCTCGAGGCCCCCGACATCGTGAAGGTCGACTAGGGGCGTGGATCACGGGTCTCGGCCCAGCGCATAAACTGGAGAGCATGCTCGTCAGCCCCGGAATCACGCCCCACGCGAGAACCGGCGACTGATGCTCAAGATGATGCTGCGCCCCCGCTGGGTGCTCGCACTGCTCCTCGCGCTCGGCATCGCCGCGGCCTTCGCCCTGCTCGGCCAATGGCAGCTCGAACGCGCCGTCGAATCGTCGGTCGTCGTCGAACGCCCGACCGAAGCGGTGCGGCCGTTCGCGGGCATCGCCGAGCCCGACGGGCCGACGACGCAGGCGGCGACCGCCCAGCTCGTCGAGGTCACCGGCACCGTCGTGCCCGGCGACACGGTCATCGTCGAAGGCCGGCTGAACGAGGGGGTCGCCGGGTTCTGGCCCGTCGTGCACCTCGAAGTGACGGACGGCACCCCGGCAGGGCTCCCCGTCGCGCTCGGCTGGGCCGCCGACGAGCAGACCGCTCGTGAGGCCGCCGATGCGTTCGAGCGGTCGAACGACCCGAGCGAACCCATCACCCTCGTCGGCCGCTTCCTGCCGAGCGAGGCGCCGATCGCCCCCGACTCCGAGGCCGACCCGTTCGCGATGCAGACCGTCGCCGTGGCGCAGCTCATCAACATCTGGGCCGACTACGACGACCGGCCCGTCTACTTCGGCTACGTCACCGCCGCCGAGGCGCCCGCGGGCCTCGACGCGATCGTCTCGCCGCCGCCCGAGCAGGAGACCCAGCTCGACTGGCTCAATGTCTTCTACGCGATCGAGTGGGCGGTCTTCGCCGGGTTCGCGATCTACCTCTGGTATCGCCTCGTGCGCGACGCCGTCGAGCGCGAGCGGGAAGAGCGGGAGGAGGCCGCGGCATCCGTCGCCTCGACGACCGCTGCCGGGCCGCCCGCCGGTGACTGAACGTCGCGCGCTCGACGCCGCGTAGACTGGTCTCATGCCCCTCGAGCCGAAATCCGCCGATCTGCCGCGCATTCGCGGGGCGCTGAAGTTCTACCAGGTCGCTTCGGTGATCACCGGTGTCATGCTCCTGCTGCTGTGCGCCGAGATGATCATGAAGTACGCCTTCCACCTCGAGCTCTACGCGTTCGGAGACCAGGGCGCGCTCACCTTCGCCCCGGTGATCGAGACGGCCGCAGGCCTCGAGTCGACCGGCACCGGCGTGAACCTCTCGACCGGCATCCTCATCGCCCACGGCTGGTTCTACGTCGTCTACCTCTTCAGCGACTTCCGGCTCTGGAGCCTCATGCGCTGGCCGTTCAGCCGCTTCATCGTCATCGCGCTCGGCGGCATCGTGCCGTTCCTCTCGTTCTTCCTCGAGGCCCGCATCGGCCGTGAGGTGCGCGAGTACCTCGACCGCCGCGAGGCCGCAGAGGCCGTAGCCGCCGAACCCGCCGGCTCAGCCACCACCGACACTTCCGACACCCTGGAGGCCCAGCAGTGACCGATCAGCCCACCGAGCAGCGTCCGGTTCTCGTCGTCGACTTCGGCGCCCAGTACGCGCAGCTCATCGCTCGGCGCGTGCGCGAGGCATCCGTCTACTCCGAGATCGTGCCGCACACGATCACCGCGGCCGAGGTCGCGGCGAAGAACCCGATCGGCATCGTGCTCTCGGGCGGACCGTCGTCGGTCTACGAGGAGGGCGCTCCGGCGCTCGACGAGGGCATCCTGAAGCTCGGCGTGCCGACGCTCGGCATCTGCTACGGCTTCCAGGTGATGGCGACCCAGCTCGGCGGCGAGGTCGCGCAGACCGGCCTCCGCGAGTACGGCGCGACCGCCGCGACGGTGACGGATGTCTCGGGCAACGCGCTGCTCGAGGGCCAGCCCGCCGACCAGACCGTGTGGATGAGCCACGGCGACTCGGTGTCGCGCGCCCCCGAGGGCTTCGAGGTGCTCGCGTCGACGGCGTCGACGCCCGTGGCCGCGTTCGCCAACGACGAGAAGAAGTTCTACGGCGTGCAGTGGCACCCCGAGGTCAAGCACTCGGAGTTCGGCCAGCGCATCATCGAGAACTTCCTGCACCGCGCCGCCGGCATCCCCGCCGACTGGAACTCGGGCAACGTCATCGCCGAGCAGGTCGCCCGCATCCGCGAGCAGGTCGGCACCGCGCGAGTGATCTCCGCGTTGTCGGGCGGCGTCGACTCCGCCGTCTCCACCGCGCTCGTGCAGGAGGCCGTCGGCGACCAGCTCACCGCCGTGTTCGTCGACCACGGGCTGCTGCGCAAGGGCGAGCGCGAGCAGGTGCAGCAGGACTACGTCGCTGCAACGGGCGTCCGGCTCATCACGATCGACGCCGAGGACACCTTCCTCGACGCGCTCGAGGGCGTCAGCGACCCCGAGCAGAAGCGCAAGATCATCGGGCGCGAGTTCATCCGCGCGTTCGAGCAGGCCGAACGCGACCTCATCGCCGAGGCCGCCGCCGCGGGCGAGCCGATCAAGTTCCTCGTGCAGGGCACGCTCTACCCCGACGTCGTCGAGTCGGGCGGCGGCACGGGCACGGCGAACATCAAGAGCCACCACAACGTCGGCGGACTTCCCGAAGACCTGCAGTTCGAGCTCGTCGAGCCGCTGCGCACCCTCTTCAAGGACGAGGTGCGCGCGATCGGCCGCGAGCTCGGGCTGCCCGAGGCCATCGTCGGCCGCCAGCCGTTCCCCGGTCCCGGGCTCGGCATCCGCATCGTCGGCGAGGTCACGCGCGAGCGGCTCGACCTGCTGCGCGAGGCCGACGCGATCGCCCGTGAAGAGCTCAGCGCCGCCGGCCTCGACCAGGAGATCTGGCAGTGCCCGGTCGTGCTGCTCGCCGACGTGCGCTCGGTGGGCGTGCAGGGCGACGGCCGCACGTACGGCCACCCCATCGTGCTGCGCCCCGTCTCATCGGAGGACGCGATGACCGCCGACTGGACGCGCCTGCCGTACGACGTGCTCGCGAAGATCTCCAACCGCATCACGAACGAGGTTCCCGAGGTGAACCGGGTCGTGCTCGATGTCACGTCGAAGCCGCCGGGCACCATCGAATGGGAGTGAGGCCGGGCCGGGAGCCGCGCAGGCTCCCGCTCGACCGCTGACGAAGGCCGGCACCCCCGTGGGTGCCGGCCTTCTCGCATCCCCGCGGGTGCTGAGAGACTGGGTGCATGGGCGTCGTCGAGAACTCGAAGTTGACCGTCGTCGGTGCCGGGAGCGTGGGCACGAGCCTCGCGTACTCGGCGCTGATCCGCGGGAGTGCGAGCGAGGTCGCGCTGTACGACATCGCACGCGAGAAGGTCGAGGCCGAGGTGCTCGACCTCGCGCACGGCACGCAGTTCACGGGGTCGTCAGTGAGCGGCGGGGCCGACCTGGGCGTCGTCGAGGGCTCGCACGTCATCGTCGTCACGGCCGGGGCGAAGCAGCAGCCCGGTCAGTCGCGACTCGACCTCGCGGGCACCAACGTGCGCATCCTCGAGAACCTCCTGCCGGCCCTCCTCGAACGCGCACCCGACGCGGTCATCGTGCTCGTCACGAATCCCGTCGACGTGCTCACGGTCGCCGCGCAGCGCATCACTGGGCTGCCGCCGCACCGCATCTTCGGTTCGGGCACGGTGCTCGACACGTCACGCCTGCGCTGGCTGCTCGCCCGGCGCGCCGGGGTCACCACGTCGAGCGTGCACGCCGACATCGTGGGGGAGCACGGCGACACCGAGTTCCCGCTGTGGTCGAACGCCCGCATCGGGCCGGTGCCGATCCTCGAGTGGCGCGGGGCCGAACCGTTCACCGCCGCCGAGCTCGACGACATCGCGCGCGAAGTGCGCGACTCTGCGTACACGGTCATCCGCGGCAAGGGCGCCACGAACTACGCCATCGGGCTCGCCGGGGCGCGCATCGTGGAAGCGGTGCTGAACGATGAACGGGCGGTGCTGCCGGTCTCGACGGTGCTCCGCGGCATCCGCGGTCTCGACGGCGTCGCACTCTCGCTGCCGAGCGTCGTCGGCGGAGACGGCGCGGTGCCGGTCGCCGAGACGCCGTTCTCGCCCGAGGAGGAAATGCTGCTCCGGGCCTCGGCCGACGCGATCACGGCGTCGGTCGCGACGCTCGGCATCTGAGCCGGGCAGCCCCGCGCAGGCAGCAGACCACCCGCCCCGAAACGACGAACGGCCGCCCGAGGGCGGCCGTTCGATGATGCGTGGTGCAGCGAGGTCAGTCGCTCGACTGTGCGATCGCGAGCATGCGCAGGATCTCGAGGTACAGCCAGATGACCGTGACCATGATGCCGAAGACGCCCGACCACTCGTACTTCTTCGGGGCGCGGTTGCGCACGCCCTGCTGGATGAAGTCGAAGTCGAGCACGAGCGAGTACGCCGCCATGATGACGACGAAGACGCCGAGGATGACTCCGAGGGGGATTCCCATGATGTCGATGCTGCCGCGGAGGCCCCACGGGTTGCCCTCCGCGCCGCCGAAGATCATGATGCCGAAGTTCACGAGCGAGAAGACCGCGTAGCCGATCATCGCGATGAGGAAGATCTTCGTCGCCTTCTTCGAGGCGCGGATCTTGCCCGAGGCGAAGAGCGCGAGCGTCACACCGACGACGACGAGCGTCGCGATGACGGCCTGCGCGACGATGCCGGGGTTCATCGCCTCGTACCACGACGAGATACCCCCGACGAAGACACCCTGTGCCGCCGAGTAGGCGAGTACCAGTGCGGGGGAGGGCTCCTTCTTGAAGATGTTGACGAGCGCGAGCACGAAGCCGACGATGCCGGCGCCGATCCAGAGGAACGGCATCGAATCAGCCGTGACCCAGCCGAGGGCGGCGCCGATGACGAGCAGTCCGAAGGCGAGCGCCGACTTCTGGATGGTCGTCTCGACCGCCATCGTCTCACCGGCGGGCGGCGTCGCGGGCTGGTTGTACATCTCCTGCAGCTGCTGGGCCGAGATGTCTTGCGCTGCGGCCACGCCCCCCTGCGCGGAGAACGCGGAGTTCCGCGAGAATGCGGGGTTGTCGAGAGCCATGGGTTTCCTCTGCTTTCGGCTGTGTTCGGGGGTCGGGCGGCGGCCGCACGCGGCATCCGCTTGACTACCAACCTACCCGAGTTGTCCGTGACAACGCCTTGAGTTCCCGCGACATTCCCCGCCCGGCATGGCTGCTGCTGACGACGCTGCTGCTGACTACGCTTGGCGCATGCAGCACCACGAAGCTCCGCGCCCGCTCGTGATCGGGCACCGCGGTGCGCCCGGCTATCGTCCGGAGCACACGCGCTCGGCCTACGAACTCGCGTTCGCGCTCGGCGCCGACGCGGTCGAGCCCGACATCGTCGCCACGCGCGACGGCGTGCTCGTGCTGCGTCACGAGAACGAGATCTCGGGCACGACCGACGTCGCGGACCGCCCCGAGTTCGCCGGGCGTCGCACGACGCGCGAGATCGACGGCAGCCCCCTCACCGGATGGTTCACCGAGGACTTCACCTGGGCCGAACTCGCGACCCTGCGGGCGCGCGAACGGCTCGGCGCCCTGCGTCACGCGAGTGCGAGCTTCGACGATCGCTTCCCGATCATCAGGCTCCGCGACCTGTTCGAGATCATCGACGTCGCCGCCGACGAGCAGCGACGCCTCCTGCGCATGGTCGCCGAGTTCAAGCACGCCGCGCACTTCGACGCGATCGGGCTGCCGCTCGACGAGCTGTTCCAGGCCGAACTCGATGCCGCCGGCTGGGGCCGCGGCGACGAACGGCTCATCATGGAGGCGTTCGAGCCGACGCTGCTCGATCGGCTCGGGGCACGCGGCATCCGGGGCAGGCGGGTGTTCCTGATCGAGGGCTCCGGCGCTCCCTGGGATCTCGTGCTCGAGCAGGGCGCCGGCGCTCCGAAGTACGACTCCTTCGTGACCGAGGCGGGGCTGCTCCGCCTCGCCGGCCGCTTCGACGGCGTGAGCGTCGGCAAGTCGCGGCTCGTCGGCGGGGCGAAGGCGAAGCGGGCGGATGCCGCGGGGGCGCCGCTCTCGGGCGCCGAACTCGTCGACGCGGCGCACGCGGCCGAGCTCGAGATCTACACCTGGACCCTCCGCCCCGAGAACAGCTTCCTCGCGAGCCGGTTCCGGCGCGGCACCGTGCGGGCGGCCTTCGGCGACTGGGCGGGCGAGTTCGCCGAGATCATCGGCATGGGCGTCGACGGCGTGTTCCTCGACCATCCCGACCTCGGCGTCGAGGCGCGTCGGGCGACGCACGTCTCTTGAGGGAGCGGGCTCCGGAGCCTCACCACGCGTCGACGAGTTCGATGCCCTCCGTCTCGATCGCCGTGCGGAACCGGTCGTCGCGGAGCAGCGCGAGTTCCCACGCGCGGACGATCCCGTCGGGGCCGGCGACGGCGTGCTCCGGTGCCGGGTGCATGAAGATCTCGCTCGTGCCCTCGGGCAGCGCGCCGAGGACGCGCAGGTAGCCGTCGCGGAGCGCCGCGTAACCCCCGAGCTGCGCGGCCGGCATGCGGTTCGTCGCGATCGCGGCGGGTATCGGCACGCCGAGCGCGTCTGCGGCGGCGACGCCTGTCGCGTGCACCGCGGCAGCCTCGGCCGGCAGCGCGCCGCCGAGGTAGAGGGTCGGGTCCCTGGGGAGTCGGAACCCCAGACCGTGGCGTGCCGCGAGCTCGAGCGCCTCGGCGATGAACGAGCGTCCGGTGAGGCCGTAGAGGGTGCCGGCATGGGAGTCGAGGGCGAGCGGCCGGATGCCCCAGCCCAGGAGGACCTGCAACTGCGCATCGAGTTCGGCGGCGACGTCGGCGGCATCCGCTCGCGCACCCACCACGGCGGGGTCGAACGGAAGCGAGCCGTCCTCCGAGACGAGCGACGGCGCGGCCCCGACCGGTCGCCATGCGGCGAGACCGCGTTCGCTCGAGAGCGTCGCGTGCAGGCGCGGCGCGATGCCGGCGCGGGCGACGGCGGTCGCCGCGACGTCGGCGCCCGGCGCGACGACGATGGCCGTCGACGCCGTGATCGCGCCCTCGGCCGCCAGGAGCGCGATCTCGACCGAGGTACCCGGTTCGCGGCCGAGGTCGTCGGCCGTGAGCACCAGACGCCGGGTCACTGCGCGGTCTCGTCGTCGGCTGCGGTGCTGCGCACTGCCGCGAGCGTCATGCCGCCGTCGGCCTCCGCCTCGGAGAGACCCTCGGGGACGCGGATGAATCGGGCGAGCACCGCCCCGATCGTGCAGAGGATGAACGGGTACACGCAGAGGTAGATGCGGAACGCGACATCCGGTTGGCCGCCGGGGTCGTCTCCGGAGTTGTAGCCGAAGAAGATGCCGAGCGAGGCGAGCGCGAGTCCGGTGATGATGCCGTTCAGGCGCCCGAAGAAGCCGAAGGCCGAGAGGAAGAGCCCTTCGCGATGCTGGCCGTGCCGTCGGGCGTCGTCGTCGAGCACGCGCGCAACGATCAGGTCGTTCGTGGCGAGCATGCCCGAGTAGCCGATGCCGACGAGGAGACCGGCGAGCAGTGCGGTGACGAGGTCGGTGGCGAAGAACAGCGGGATGAAGCTGAGCGCGAGGATCACGAAGGCGAGCCGCCAGGTGAACGCCGCGCCCTTCCGCCGGATCACGCGGGTCCAGACGACGAGGCCGGCTGCCGAGCAGACGATGACGGTGGCCTGGAGGAACAGCGCATTCGCGACGGGCAGGCCGAGGGAGTAGCGCACGTAGAGCTGGAGGCCCGCGAGCACGAGCCCCATGGCGCTCGCGTAGCAGGCGCCGGCGACGCCGATCGACCAGAACTTCGGGTTGCGGAAGATCGTGAGGAGCGTCGGGAGGAAGCGCGGTCGCGCACCGGCGGCGTAGCGCGGGTTCTCCTTCGCGCTGAAGGCCATGAAGAGGATGACCGCCGTGGCGATCACCCCGTAGATGACCGCCGTCGTCGTGAAGCCGACCGTGGTGTCCTCGGTGCCGAACACCGATGTCGTGAGCAAGGGGGTCACCGCGAGCGAGATCACCAGTGCGACGAGCTGGAAGCCCTGTCGCAGCGAGTTGGCGACCGCGCGCTTGCGCTCACGCGGGAAGAGCTCGGGAAGCAGTGCGCCGTAGTTGGCGTTCAGCATCGAGTCGAACGCCTCGCAGAGGATCGCGAAGATCGCGAACCAGAGCACGAGCCCGAGGCCGTCGAGCGAATCGGGTGCGGAGAAGAAGGCGATCATGCTCGCGGCGAGGAGCGGGGCGCCGACGACGAGCCAGGGCCGGCGCCGGCCCCAGCGGGTGCGGGTGCGGTCGGAGAGGAAGCCGAGCACCGGATTGTCGACGGCGTCGATGACGGCGTAGACGATCATGACGCCCGCGTACACCCGCACGTCGAGTCCGAGGATGTCGACGTAGTACAGGATCATCGAGCCCTTGATCATGTTGATCGGGATCGAGGTGCCGAACATTCCGACGGCGTACCGCCAGGGCGCGGTCGCTGGGGCAGGGGCGGTCTCGGAGCGTTCGGTCATCGTCGTCCTTCGCTGGGGGTGCGGAAATGTTACGACATTCTGCGTTCGCCGTCGCGCTCTGCTTGAGATCGGTGCTCGGGTGCGGCCGTGGCGTCCGTCCGCTGCCCGAGGTGCGTGTCGGATGTCGCGCCTAGACTTGGAGGGACATGACGCTGATCCTCGACCCCGACGACCCGGCCGGCTGGCGCGAGGCGCCCCCCGCCGTCGATGCGGGCACCACCGGCTCCCGACTGACCGACGGCCTGAACCCCGAGCAGCGCGAGGCGGTCGAGTACCGCGGCCCCGCGCTCCTCATCGTCGCCGGCGCGGGGTCGGGCAAGACGCGCGTGCTCACGCACCGCATCGCGAGCCTCATCGAGAGCCGCGAGGCGTGGCCGAGCCAGATCCTCGCGATCACCTTCACCAACAAGGCCGCGGCCGAGATGCGGGAGCGCGTCCAGGCGCTGCTCGGGGAGAGCGCGTCGGGCATGTGGATCTCGACGTTCCACTCGGCGTGCGTGCGCATCCTGCGCCGCGAGGCCGAGTCGATCGGGCTGTCGTCGACCTTCACGATCTACGACTCGGCCGACCAGCGCACGATCCTCAAGCGCATCATCAAAGAGCTCGACGCCGACACCATGGGCTTCACGCCTGCGAGTGCGCAGGCCAAGATCTCGAAGCTGAAGAACGAGCTCGCCGACGCCGAGACGCACGCGCGCAATGCCAACATGAACGACCCGCAAGAGGTCATGTTCCTCGAGATCTTCCGCCAGTACACGCGGCGGCTGCGGGCGGCGAGCGCGCTCGACTTCGACGACCTCATCGCCGAGACGGTCTACCTCTTCCGGGCCTTCCCGAAGGTCGCCGCGCTCTACCAGCGCCGTTTCCGGCACATCCTCGTCGACGAGTATCAGGACACGAACCACGCCCAGTACTCGCTCATCCACGAGCTGACCCGGCCGGTGCCGCGCGAGATCGTCGACGAGCTCGACCAGCACGGCATCCTCGTGCGCGGCCTCACCGACGGCTCGGGGGCGATCCCGGGCGCGAGCCTCACGGTCGTCGGCGACTCCGACCAGTCGATCTACGCGTTCCGCGGGGCCGACATCCGCAACATCTCCGAGTTCGAGCGCGACTTCCCCGGTGCGAAGGTCGTGCTCCTCGAGCAGAACTACCGCTCGACGCAGAACATCCTCTCCGCGGCGAACGCGGTCATCTCGAACAACTTCGACCGGAAAGAGAAGAAACTCTGGACGGCCGACGGTGATGGCGACAAGATCGTCGGCTACACGGGGTACACGGCACACGACGAGGCGCAGTTCATCGCCGACGAGATCGAGTCGCTGCACCGTGCCGGCGTCGCCTACCGCGACATCGCCGTCTTCTACCGCACCAACGCGCAGACCCGCGCGCTGGAGGAGATCTTCGTGCGCTCGGCGCTGCCGTACCGCGTCGTCGGCGGCACGAAGTTCTACGAGCGCGCCGAGATCAAGGACGCGATGGCCTACCTCATCGCGGTCGCGAACCCCGTCGACGAGCTCGCACTGCGGCGCATCCTGAACACCCCGAAGCGCGGCATCGGTCCCGCGACCGAGACGGCGCTCGCCATGTTCGCCGAGCAGAACGAGCTCACCTTCCGGCAGGCGATGCGCGCGGCCGACGGGCTCGGACTCGGCCCGAAGGTGACGGGCGCGATCTCGGCGCTCGCGAACGTGCTCGACGAGGCCGCGGCGATGCTCGTGCCCTCGGCCGAGGGGCTCGAGGCCGGCACGAACGCAGGGGCGGCGAAGGTCTCCGACGTGCTGGTGTTCCTCATGGAGCGGTCGGGTCTGCTCGACGCGCTCCGCAACAGCCGCGACCCGCAAGACGAGACCCGCGCAGAGAACGTCGAGGAGCTCGTCGCGCAGACCCGCGACTTCGATCGCGAGAACCCCGGCGCCACGCTCGTCGACTTCCTCACCCAGGTCTCGCTCGTGGCGGCGGCCGACGAACTCGACGACGCATCCGGCACCGTCTCGCTCATGACGCTGCACACGGCGAAGGGACTCGAGTACCACGCCGTCTTCCTCACCGGCATCGAAGAGGGTCTGCTGCCGCACCAGATGTCGGCCTCCGAACCGGGCGGCCCGGCTGAGGAGCGCCGGCTCTTCTACGTCGGCATCACCCGCGCCCGCAAGCGCCTCTACCTCTCGCTCGCGATGAGCCGGGCGCAGTTCGGCGAGGTCGCCGTGGCGATGCCGTCGCGCTACCTGCAGGAGATCCCCGAGGGGCTCATCGACTGGCGCCAGTCGCCGGGCATGGCCACCTCCCGCGGAGGCACGCAGCCGCGCGCCCTGAACGCCCGCCGCGGTGCACCGGGCGGCGCCTGGGGCACGCGTGATCGCGACCTCGAGCGGTTCAGCGTCACCCGCTCCGACAAGCCCAAGACCGAATGGGCCAACCGGGTCACCGGCACGGTGCGCGACAACGGCGATCTCACGCTCGCGGCGGGCGACCGCATCCGTCACACCGACTTCGGCGAGGGCAAGGTCACCCAGGTCACGGGCGAGGGCACGAAGCGCATCGCCCACGTGAGCTTCGACACCGCGGGCCAGAAGAAGCTCCTGATCAAGATCGCGCCCATCGAGAAGCTCTGACGATGGCCGACGCGCAGGGCACCCCACGACCGGTGGGGCTCGTCGCGCGGCTTCGCTCCCTCCGGGCGCTCGATCTCGAGGTCGCGTTGCGCGCCGCGCTCGCCGCGGTCGTGCCGCTCACGGTGCTCGTCGTGCTCGGCCGGGTCGACCTCGCCGCGTACGCGGCGTTCGGCGGCATGACGGCGATCTTCGGCCGGAGCGAGCCGTACCGCACGCGGCTTCGCACGGTCACCGCGGCCGGTGCGGTGCAGCTCGGCTCGATCGGCGCCGGCATCCTGCTCTCGGTCGTTCAGGCGCCTGTCTCCGTCGAGGCGCTCGTGCTGGCCGTCGTGATCACGCTCGTGATCCTCGTCTACAACACGCTCGGAGTGACGCCGTCGGGCCCGCTCTTCGCGGTCTTCGCGGTGCTCGTCTGTGCGGCCCAGCCCGTCGACGACGGCAGCGGCTGGCTCCGCTGGGGTGTCGCCGCGGCGGCCGCCGCGTTCGCATGGCTGCTCGCCATGTCGGGATGGCTCCTCCGTCGTGCCGTGCGCACCCGCGAGGAGGCGATCTTCAAGACCCTGCCGCGGCGGGTGCCGGTTCGGGCGCGCGCCTACGCCGACCCCAGGGTCTGGCTGAACGTCGTGCAGAACGTGCTCGCAGCGCTCGCCGCCGGGGGAGTCGCCATCGCGCTCGGCATCGGCCACCCGTACTGGGCGGTGGTCAGCGCCGTCGCCGTGATCCCGCCGGCACGGGCCGCCCACACGGTGCAGCGGGCGTGGCATCGGGTCATCGGCACCGCCGTTGGCGTCGGCGTGGCTGCGCTCGTGCTGTGGCCCGAGCCGCCGATCCCGGTGCTCATCGTGGTGATCGCCATCTGCCAGTTCGGGGCCGAGATCCTCGTCGGCCGCCATTACGGCGCGGCGCTCGTCTTCGTCACGCCGCTCGCCCTCACGGTCGCCCATCTCGCCACCCCGACGCCGCTGCCGGTGTTGCTCGGCGACCGACTGGTCGAAACCGTCATCGGCGCCGTGCTCGGCGTCGCGGCGGTGCTCCTCGCCCGCCGCTTCGTCGAGCACGTTCCGATGCCGCCGCCCACTGCCGCCACGCCGAGCATCAGACCGAAGGAGCGACCATGACCTGGCCGACACGCGAACGGCGCACCGTGTACGAGAACCGATGGATCACCGTCACCGAAGACGACGTCGTCCGGCCCGACGGCACCGAGGGCATCTACGGGGTCGTCGAGCTCCGCAACGACGCCGTGTTCATCGTCGCAATGACCGACGACGACGAGGTGCTGCTCGTGACGATCGACCGGCACACCGTCGGCTCGTCGATCGAGGTGCCCGCGGGAAGTACCGACGGCGAGGAGCCGATCGTCGCCGCGCGCCGCGAACTGCTCGAGGAGACGGGCCACGAGGCGGCGGAGTGGCGCGAGATCGGGCGGATGACCGCGCTCAACGGCATCTGCCGTGCCACCGAGACCGTGTACCTCGCCGCCGGTGCGCGGCGCGTGGCATCCGTCGCCGGGTCGCAGGCGGAGGAGGGCATCAGCGCCGTGCAGGCGGTGCCGTTCGCCGAGGTCGTCCGCATGGTGTCGGCCGGCGAGATCACCGACGGCGAGACGATCGCCGCGCTCTTCTACGCCGCAGCCGAGCTCGGCCGCATCGGCTGATCGCGGGCCGTCGACTCGCGCCGATCGGCGTGATCGCCGTGCTGCTCGCGGGAAGCCGCGTCGCCGTCGCTACACGGCCACCCCGAGCAGACCGCCGATCGCCCACGTGACGACGAGGGCGAGTCCGCCGCCGATCGTGACGCGCAGGATCGCGCGCACTTTCGGGCTCCCGCCGATCCAGGCGCTCAACCAACCGGTGATGGCGAGCGCCACGATGACCGCGACGAACGTCGTGGCGATGCGCCATTCGGGCGGCGGCAGCAGGATCGCGAGCATCGGCAGCACCGCTCCGGCCAGGAATGCGAGGGCGGATGCCCCGGCTGCATGCCACGGGCTCGCGACGTCGTCCTGGTCGATGTGCAGCTCGGTCTCGAGGTGTGCGGCGAGCGCGTCGTGCGCAGTGAGCTCGCGCGCCACCGCCTCGGCCGTCTCCGGGGTGAGGCCCTTCGCACGGTAGAGTCCCGCCAGCTCTGCGAGCTCCTGCTGCGGCATGGTCTCGAGCTCCCAGCGCTCCTTCGCGATGAGCGCACGCTCGGTGTCGCGCTGGCTCGACACCGATACGTACTCGCCGAGCCCCATCGAGATCGCGCCTGCCACCACGGCGGCGACGCCGGCGATGAGGATCGGGCCGACGTCGTTGGCGGCGGCGGCGACGCCCACCACGAGCGCGGCGACCGAGACGATGCCGTCGTTCGCGCCGAGCACGCCCGCACGCAGCCAATTGAGCTTCGCATGCACTGACACCTCGTGGGGATCGGCGCGGTGGATCGGTTCGCCCAGGTCCGTCATGGCGCCAGTCTCGCAGCCGGGCCGAGAAGGAACCAGCATGATGAGCCTGTCCTCACTGCGGTGAGTCTCGGTACGCGCTCGGCGTCGCATCGTGGTGAGACGCTCGACTGCATCGGTCGACCGTTAGTCTGACCGCACGAGGCTCGGCGCGACGCGCGTCGGCCGGAACCGCGAAGGGGGTCGAGATGTTCGGCAGGCGCATCCTGATCGCCGAGCTCGACAGCATGGCGCAGCGCGCGCGATTCGACAGCAGGGCCGACGCCACCGCGATTCGCGAGCTGACCGGCATGGTGCGCACGGCGTACCTCCTCTCCGACCGAATCGTCGTCACCGATGCCATGCTGCTCGACGGCATCTACTTCATGCACATGACGCCCGATCGCATCGCGGTCGCGCTCGGGGTGGCGCCGTACGAGCTGCCGATGACGGTGCTCAGCGGGTTCCACCGACTCGGCGACGCGCTCGAGGCCAAGCGCTCGTCGCGCGAGCAGGTCTGGCAGACCGGTGAGCGCGGTGATGTTCCCGGGTGGGCCGACCGCGTCACCTCGGCGCAGCGCCAATGGATCGAATCCGCCGAGGCGGGCGCGTTCGCCATCGAGCCCTTCGCCGATCCGGTCGAGGTCCGGGCCGATGGCGGGTTCGTGCGATCCGTTCCCGACCCCGACTGGGTCGCCGCGCTTCCGGCGGGTCCGGCCGCACTCCTGACACAGTCCCTGACGGCGCCGTCGCGGAGTGCGTTCGAGATTGCGCGCGACAGGTCGGTCGCCGCACTCGACGGCCAGGGGGCCGCCGGCGAGCTGGAGGCGTTCGGCGCGGTCGCCGACTGGTGGCGCGGCGCCTACCTGGATGAGGTCGCCGAGCGCAACGGTGTCGACTGGATCAGATTCGACGGCGCCGCCGATTCCGCGGTCGTCCGGAACGACTCGGAGGTCTCGGGTCAGGGTCGCCGGCACTTCCTGCTCGCCGGTTCCGTGGTCGACCATGTGCGCGAGATGCCGCCTGGTGCGTTCGGTGCCGCACGGTACGCCGCACGCGCATCTCGCGAGGCGTTCATGGAGCGGCAGACACCGAGGCGGTTGCGCGGCCTCGCGTTCAGCGTGGTCGCCGGACTCACCGCTCCGCGTCGCGGACGCGTGCTCGCGGCATCCGTGTCTCGGCTGGCCCTCGCCGCCGCCGTGGTCGTCGTGAGCCTCCCCTTCCTACCGAGCACCCTGTGGGGCATGGAGGTGGCGTGGCTGGCCTTCGGTGCGGCGGTGGTGGCGACCGTGCCGTGGCAGGACCTCATGACGATCGCGACGTTGACGAACCCGCGGGGCGCGGCCGAACTCTCGGTCGTCGCGGCGACGCGAGTCGCTCGCGCGGGCGCGCCCGTACTCCGGCACGAACTCGACGGCGGCCGACATGGGCGCTGACCGCGAACGCGTCTATCACTGGAACGGGCCGCCCGAGATCGAGCTCTGGCGCGAGCCGGTCCGTCTGGCGACCGGCCTCGAGTACACGGCGCACGCGCTTCGCGTGCAGGGCGGCCGGCCCGGAGTCGTCGTCATCGCCCGCAGCGGTGACGACCTCCTCTTCGTGCAGACGGAACGACCCGCGGTCGGCGGTCGGCTGCTCGAGCTGCCGCGCGGGTTCGGCGAGGCGGATCCCGCCGATCCGAGCGCACCCGTCTCGGACGCGCTTCGCGAACTGGCCGAAGAGACCGGACTGCGCGCGCGGGACGCCCGCGTCCTCGGCAGCTACGTGACCGACTCCTCCATCCTCCCCGGAGCGGTCGTCGTCGTCGCATGCGTCGTCGACGAGCGTCGCCCCTCCGGGCCGACCGATCGGGAGACGGAACGGGCCGTCTGGGTCCCTCGCACCGGCATCGCGCGCATGGTGGTGAGCGGAGCGCTTCGGGACGCCCACACGCTCAGCGCGCTCGCGATGCTTCAGGCCGACGAGACGACGCACCGCCTGCGTCACCCTCGGTTCGGTCGCGCGGAACGGGAGGAGTAGCATGGAACTTGGCCCAACTTATCTTGACGTCGAGATTCTTCGGCGGGCTGGGCCGACACCCACCAGCCCCTGTGCGCTCTCGCGCGTGCGGATCGATTGGAAGTAGAGCGTGGATCTTTACGAGTACCAGGCCAGAGACCTGTTCGAGCAGTACGGCGTCCCCGTGCTCCCGGGCATCGTCGCCGACACCGCCGATGAGGTGCGCGCGGCCGCCGAGAAGCTCGGCGGCGTCGTGGTCGTCAAGGCCCAGGTGAAGACGGGCGGCCGCGGCAAGGCCGGCGGCGTCAAGGTCGCGAAGAACCCCGACGAGGCGTACGAGGCCGCGCAGGCGATCCTCGGTCTCGACATCAAGGGCCATGTCGTCAAGCGCGTCATGGTCGCCGGCGGCGCACGCATCGCGCAGGAGTTCTACTTCTCGGTGCTGCTCGACCGGGCCAACCGCTCCTACCTGTCGCTCACGAGCGTCGAGGGCGGCATGGAGATCGAGCAGCTCGCCGTCGAGAAGCCCGAGGCACTCGCGCGCATCGAGGTCGACCCGATCGCCGGCATCGATCTCGCGAAGGCCCGTGAGATCGCCGTCGCCGCGAACTTCCCGGCCGAGCTCGTCGACAAGGTCGCCGACGTCTTCGTGAAGCTCTACGAGGTCTACAAGGGCGAAGACGCCACGCTCGTCGAGGTCAACCCGCTGATCCTCGACGAAGACGGCAACGTCATCGCCCTCGACGGCAAGGTCACCCTCGACGAGAACGCCGAGTTCCGTCACGCGAACCACGCGCTCCTCGAGGACAAGGCCGCGGCCGACCCGCTCGAGGCCGCCGCGAAGGAGCTCGACCTCAACTACGTGAAGCTCGACGGCGAGGTCGGCATCATCGGCAACGGCGCGGGCCTCGTCATGTCGACGCTCGATGTCGTCGCGTACGCCGGTGAGAACCACGGCGGCGTCAAGCCCGCCAACTTCCTCGACATCGGCGGCGGAGCCTCGGCGGAGGTCATGGCCAACGGCCTCGGCATCATCCTCGGCGACCCGCAGGTCAAGAGCGTGTTCGTGAACGTCTTCGGCGGCATCACGGCGTGCGACCAGGTCGCCAAGGGCATCGTGGGCGCGCTCGCCGAGCTCGGCTCGGCCGCGAACAAGCCCCTCGTCGTGCGCCTCGACGGCAACAACGTCGACGAGGGTCGCCGCATCCTCGCGGAGGCCGCGCACCCGCTCGTGACCCTCGCCGAGAACATGGACCAGGGCGCCGACAAGGCCGCCGAGCTGGCGAACGCCGCGTAAGTAAGGGATTCAGACATGACGATCTTCCTCAACAAGGACTCCAAGGTCATCGTCCAGGGCATCACCGGTGGCGAGGGCTCCAAGCACACGTCGCGCATGCTCGCGGCGGGCACCCAGGTGGTCGGCGGCGTGAACGCGCGCAAGGCCGGCACCACGGTGCTGCACAACGACGCAGCGGGCAACCCGGTCGAGCTTCCGGTGTTCGCCTCGGTCGCAGAGGCGATGGCGCAGACGGGGGCGGATGTCTCCATCGCCTTCGTGCCGCCGGCCTTCACGAAGGACGCCGTGGTCGAGGCCATCGACGCCTCGATCCCGCTCCTCGTGATCATCACCGAGGGCGTGCCCGTGCAGGACTCCGCGGAGTTCTGGGCATACGCCCAGGAGAAGGGCAACGCGACGCGCATCATCGGCCCGAACTGCCCCGGCATCATCAGCCCCGGTGAGGCGCTCGTCGGCATCACGCCGGCGAACATCACCGGCAAGGGCCCGATCGGCCTCGTGTCGAAGTCGGGCACGCTCACGTACCAGATGATGTACGAGCTGCGCGACCTCGGCTTCTCGACCGCGATCGGCATCGGCGGCGACCCCATCATCGGCACGACGCACATCGACGCGCTCGCCGCGTTCGAGGCCGACCCCGAGACCAAGGCGATCGTGATGATCGGCGAGATCGGCGGCGACGCCGAAGAGCGCGCGGCCGACTTCATCAAGGCCAACGTCACGAAGCCGGTCGTCGGCTACGTCGCCGGCTTCACGGCTCCCGAGGGCAAGACCATGGGCCACGCCGGTGCCATCGTCTCGGGCTCGGCGGGCACCGCGCAGGCGAAGAAGGAGGCCCTCGAGGCCGCAGGCGTCAAGGTCGGCAAGACGCCGTCCGAGACCGCGCAACTGCTTCGCGAGGTCTACGCGGCACTGTAGGCCACGAGCGGATGTCGCGACATCCGCTGTTCACATGAAGCTGCCCCGCCGGGAACTCCGGCGGGGCAGCTTCGTTCATTCGCTCCTGTTCAGGTCACGGGTCGATGACGACCACGCAGGTGTACGTGCCCGGCTGGAGGTCGGGGATCGTGACACTCGGGTCGTCGACCTGGTCGGTGATGCCGTCCTTGGAGCCGATCTCGTTGGGCGGATCGGCCGAGTCGGTGCACTCTATGCTCGAGAACGTGCCGCCGTCGACCTGTGAGTCGACGCTGACCGTGAGGTTGGTCAGTGGCACATTGACGAACGTGACGGGTGTCGCGGTCTCGCAATCAGTGTCCTCAGCGACGGTCGCGTTCTGCGTGCCCGAGGGGGTCGCCACGTAGCCCGTGGGGATCGTCTCGGTCACCGTGTAGACACCGGACTCGAGGCCCTCCACGCAGGCCGCACCGTCCCCGTCCGTGATGGCCACGATGTTCTCGGTCAGGCCGTTGCCGCTGATCGTGAACGTCTGGTCCGCGTGCGGGTGGTTCTCGCCCAGGCCGTCGGCAGCGTGCTTCCGGTCCTTCTGGATCACGAGGGCGCCGCAGTTGTTGAGGCCGGTCGCAGTCGGGGCGATGAAGTCCTTCAGCGCTGCAGTGAACGAGTCGGAGGAGCGGCTCTTCAGGTACGCGCTTCCGAATGCGACGCAGCCTTCTCCGCCGAGTGCATCGAAGTCCACAGTGGCTTCACCGAAGGTGCGTGCCGAGATGGGCCCGAGCCCGTCGGAGTCGGCCGCGGGGATCGCAGTCGTGTTGATCGATCCGGTTGCGAGCCCCTGTGCGGTCAGGTTGACCCGGTCGCCCCAGCAGGGCGTCGAGTTCGAGGCCTCGCACTGGTTGCCGGAGCCCGAGGCGACCCAGGTCGAGAGGAACAGCTGCGGGTTGGTGCCGCCCTGCGTCAGGTCGTACTGGATCAGGAGATCGCCGGCGGTGCGCACGGGTGTGATGCCGTTGGCCGACGGGGTCTCGGACTTGTTGAACTCGAAGTCCATGTTCGTCGTGCCGCTCGGCTCCTGGACGCGGTGCCAGTAGAGGTGCAGGAAGTCGCCGGCGGCCGCTTCCTCGAGGTAGAGGCCGAAGTTCAGCAGGTCGCTCTTGTTGGGCGGGATGCTGCCGTCGACGACCGTCGGAACCGCGGTGTCCTCCTTCGAGCCCTGGCCGAACGAGTCGTCGCCGCCGCCGCTGAGCTTGTCAGCCTTCCGGACCTGGTCGACGCTCGCCCAGTCGATCGACGGTGCGGGGTCGTCCACCTTGAGGTTCGCGTTGGTGTCGATCTCGAAGTTGCTGCCGGGCAGGCTCACTTCGGGGTGGGCGGCCGAGGCCGGGCCGGCGACGAGCGCCGTGATCGTGAGCGCACCGATTCCGGCGACCGCGGTGAGGTGCGTCCAGCGCCGGCGCGGCGGGGTTCCGGTGCTGAGGGTCGGGTTGTTGTTGAGCGGCATGACCGCCTCCTGTTTCGCAGGTCATCCGGTTCGGTCGAATCGGATGGGTCCTCTGCGGGCGAGGTGGCGAATTGGCGGAGCGGTAGGGCGCGATCGTCGCATTCGTGCGGCCGCGCGCCGGGGTACTCGACGGCGACCCCATCGGGCTCGAGAGGAGTCTCACGCTGCCTGAACGGTACACCCGTGCGCACTCGGCGGTCACAAATCGTGAGGATAACTCATGACCCCAAAATGGGGGGAGCCGACACGGAGGGCCCCGTCGGCGATGCCGGCGGGGCCCTCCTGTCTCAGATGCGGTCGGGCGGATGCCTCCGCCCGGTCACGGGTCGCTCCTCTCGATCACGGGTCGATCACGATGGTGCAGACCACGGTCCGCGGCTGCAGATCGGTGATCGTCACGCTCGGGTCGGTCACGCCGTCGGTGAGCAGCACCTCGTCGGAGCCGTCGACATCGCACGAGATGCTCGAGAACGTGCCGCCGTCGACCTGAGAGTCGACCGAGACCGTGAGGTCCGTCAGCGGCATGTTCTTGAACGACACCGTCGCGTCGGAGGTGACCGTGTCGCAGTCGCCATCGCTCTCGACGACCGTCGCCTCCTGATCGTTGTCGCCGACCAGGACGTAGCCCTCGGGCACGGTCTCGGTGACGATGTACGGGTCGTCGAAGAACGCGCTCACGACGAGGCCGGACACGCAGGCGATGCCGTTCTCATCGGTCTGCACCGTCCTGGCTTCCGCCAGGCCGCCGCCGGTGACGGTGAACGTGACGCCCGGATGGGCGTAGTCGCCCGAGCCGAGCTCCGCGTGCTTGCGGGTCTTCACGATCTTGATCGCGCCGACCTCGCGGGTGTTGATGAAGGTGCAGGTCACGGTCTCACCTGCGGAGACGCCGATCGCTCCGACATCGGAGCCGTCATCGCATGTCGCCGATTGGAGGTTCCAGTTGTCGGGCACCGTCTCGGCGACGTCATACGATCCAGGTGTCAGGTCCCCGAACGTCGTCGAGTCCTTGCCGTCCTCTCCCGGTTCCGTCGTGGTGAGCGTGAACGCAGCGGGCGTCAGCGTCTCCGACGTGAAGTCGAACGCGCCGGCTCCGTCAGCCGTGACCTTCTCGATGATGATCGTGCCGCGCGGGCGGTTCGTGAACGTGCAGTCCACCGTGTCGGCCGCACTCGCGAGGTTGAACGAGAGGCTGCTGTTGGCGAGGTCGGTCGTCACGTTCGCGCCGGCCGAGCTGGCACTGCAGTCGATGCTCAACAGATCCCATCCGGTCGGCGGCTGGTCCTCGGAGACCGTGCCGACCTGGCCCGTCAGAACACCGGGAATGACCTTCACGCCGTCATCCGTCAGGTTGAACGTGTTCGGCACGACCGGTGACGTGGTGAACGACTTCGTGAAGCCGAACGACGTCACGTTGGGGTCCTCGTCGGGGAGCGTCTGCTTGCGGATCGTGACCGAGCCGCAGTTCGAGATGTTCGTCGGCGCCGGTGCGATGAAGTCCTTCATCGCGGCCGAGAACGAGTCGGAGGACCGGCTCTTCAGGTACGCGCTGCCGAACGAGACGCACGATCCCAACCCGCCGGTGAGGGCGGTGAAGTTCACGGATGCCTCGCCGAACGTGCGAGCCGAGATCGACCCGAGGCCGTCAGCGGCACCGGCGGCGATCGGCGTCGTGTTGATCGAACCGGTCGCGAAACCCGCCGACGTGAGGTTGGTGCGCGTGCTCCAACACGGAACCGCGTTGCTCGCCGCGCACTGGCTGCCTGCACCCGCCGTGACCCAGCGCGAGACGAAGAGCACGGGGTTCGTGCCGCCCTGCGAGAGGTCGTACTGGATGAGCAGGTCGCCCGCCGTGCGGACCGGCGTCACGTTGTTGCCCGAGATGGTCGGCGACTGGTTGAACTCGAAGTCCATGTTCGTCGTGCCGCTGGGGTCCTGCACGCGGTGCCAGAACATGTGGAGGTACTTGGTACTCCCGACGGTCTCGAGATACGTGCCGAAGTTCTTCAGGTCGCTCTTGTTCGGCGGGATGCTCCCGTCGACGACCGAGGGCACCGGGGTGTCCTCCTTCGAGCCCTGGCCGAACGAGTCGTCACCCGATCCGGTCGCCAGATCCGCCTTGCGGTTCTCGGTGACGCCCGCCCAGTCGATCGACGGTGCCGGGTCGTCCACCACGAGGTTCGCGTTGGTGTCGATCTCGAAGTTGCTGCCGGTCAGACTCACCTCGGGATGGGACGCCTGGGCGGGTCCGGCCGCGATCACGCCGGTCAGCACCAGGGCGCCGGCGGCCGAGGCCGCGACGACGCGCATGGGCTTGCGTACAGGGTGATCCGGGGGGATGGAGCTTGGCAGGGTGTGGTCGCGTCGAAACATCGTCGCCTCCGTTGGGGGGTGTTGCAAACTTCCGATCGGTCGGGATGGCCGATCGGGTCCCCTGCAGGTGGTGATGGGCGGCGGTGTGCCGGCGCGCGGGAAGCGCGTAAGTGCCTGTCGTCAGTCCGGCCGCCTCGGGTAAGCGACGACCGGCAGCATCAAGACCCGAAGAGGAGTCCTACGCTTTTCACGCGCAGGCTACACCCGGCGAAGTTTCGCCCGGAAGCAGACATGATGAATCCTCACCCTCCAAAACAGGGGGTCCCCTTGAAGGGGTGACAGGGTGGGCGAAACCCGAGCACGCGTTCCGCCAGGCAGGGCTCCCGTGCCAGAGTGGAGGGATGAGCGAGCAGCAGTCGTCGGCGAAGGGGATGAGCCAGGCCCACCGGATCGTGCGGGCCACCTTCGTCACCGAGGAATCCGTCTACGGTGTGCTGCTCGTCTCGGGCATGATCGTCGCCTCGGGCGGTCACGGCGAGAGCTCGTGGCGCGTGTTCTGGAGCGTCGCGGTCACCGTCGTCGTCTTCTGGGCGGCGCACGTCTATGCGGGCACCGTCGCCCATCACGGTCTCGACCATGATCGGGTGGTGGGCCTGAAGGAGTCCTTCGGCATCGCCCTGTTGCGTTCGCGCGGTCTCCTGCTTTCCGCGACGATCCCGCTGTTCATCCTGCTCCTCGGCGCGACCCGGGCGATCCCCGACCCCGTGGCGATCTGGACGGCACTTTGGGCGGGAGTCGTCGTGCTCGCGGTGCTCGGGTACATCGCCTTCCACCGTCGCGGTGCGTCGTGGCCGGTGAAGGTCGCCGGCTCCCTCATCACCGCCATGTTCGGCGTCGCCCTGATCGTGCTGAAGGCCGTCATCCACTGAGCGGCGCGACACGACCCATTCATGCGGACGAGACGATGTGCGCGCCCACGAGCAGCGCTATGGTCGTGGGCAGGGGTGCCTGATGGCCACGAACGGTGACAACGAACTCGAGGCGCGCATTGCCGCGCTCGAATCCGAGAATGCTGCGCTTCGCGCCGGCCTCGAACAGGGTGCAGCGGATGCCGCGGCATCCGCGGTGCCGAAGGTCAAGCGCCGCTGGGGCCGGAGCCTCACCGCCGTCGTGCTCATCGTCGTCGGACTCCTGCTCGCGCCCGTCGCGGTGATCTCGGCATGGGCCCGGCTCGAACTGGCCGACACGAACCGCTTCGTGGCCACCTTCGCGCCGATCGCCGAAGACCCCGCGGTGCAGGCGTACATCGGCGACGAGGTGACGGCGGCCATCGAGGAGCAGGTCGACATCCCGGGGCTCACCTCCGACGTGTTCGACGGCATCCGCTCGCTCGGGTTGCCGCCGAGGGCAGAGACGGCACTCGGGCTCCTCGAGGGCCCGGCGACCCAGGGCATCCAGTCGCTCGTCTCCGACGTCGTCGACCGGCTGGTCACGTCCGAGGCCTTCGAGGACATCTGGGCGAACACCCTGCGCATCACGCACACGCAGTTCGTCGCCGCCATGCAGGGCGACCCCGACGCCGCGCTCGCCATCGGCAGCGACGGCACGATCTCGGTGCAGCTCGGGCCCATCGTCGAGTCCGTGAAGGAGCGGCTCGTCGACCAGGGCGTCGGGTTCGCGAGCGCGATCCCTGAGGTGGATCGGAGCGTGGTCATCGCGCAGGACGACGCGTTCGCGCTCATCCGCACGATCTACGCGCTCGCCATCGGCGTCGGCACCTGGCTGCCGTGGATCATGCTCGCGCTCCTCGTGGTCGGCGTCGTCGTGGCACGCAATCGCGTGCGGGCGCTCGTCTGGACGGCGGGCGGCTTCGCCCTCTCGATGGCGCTGCTCGCGAGCGGCGTCGGCATCGGGCGGTGGTACTTCGTCGGAGCCGTGAGCTCGGTCATGCCGGCCGACGCCGCCGAGGCGATCTACTCCGGACTCATCGAGATCATGATGTCGACGGTCGTGGCGCTGCTCGTGCTCGGCGTGCTCGTGGCCGTCGTCGCCTGGTTCTCTGGCCCGTGGCGCCCCGCCCGTGCATTGCGGGGGTTCGCCGAGTCCGGGTTCTCCGCGGTGCGGCGCTCTGCCGCGTCGCACGGGGTCACGACCGGACGGTTCGGCATCTGGCTCGATCGCTGGCGGGTCATCGCCTACATCGCGATCGCGGTCGTCGCCTCGCTCGTCGTGCTGTTCTCGCGGCCCGCATCGGCGGGCTTCGTCATCACGACCGTGGTGCTCGCGCTGCTGGCCCTCCTCATCGTCGAGCTCCTCCGGCGGCCGGAGACCGAGGTCGAGGCCGCCGCCGCCGCCGAGTCGGAGGTCGAGGTCGACGAGGTCGACGAGGTCGACGAGTCGCTGCTCGTCGCGGTCGGTTCCGACGGCGAGGCCGTCGTGGCAGTCGTCGACGAGGTCGACGTCGAGGCGCCGACTCGGCCCGACTCCGCACGTCCTGCCGACTGACCGGCCCCGGGCGGGATAGGCTCCCGTTGGAATGAGACGCACGACGATCGCCCTGCTCGCCGGCCTCGAGGCATCCGTCGCCGCCCTCATCGGCCTCGGCATCGCGCTCGTGCCGCTCATGCTGCTGTGGGCGGTGCACTTCGGCCTCGCGGTCGACGCGGCGCTGTTCCTCCGTGCCGCGGCCGACGTGTGGCTGCTCGGCCACGGCGTCGATCTCGTGCTGCAGCTCGACGCCGTGACGGCGGCGCAGACCGGCCTGCCTGGTGCCGGCGACCCGTTCCCGATCACGATCGCACTGCTCGGCTTCGCGCTCATCTCGGTGGCCTTCGCGCGTCGCATCGGCCGGCGCTCCGCCGCCGAGGGTCATTCGTTCACCGGCGGCATCTCGGCCGTCGTGGTCTACGCGGTCATCGGGTTCGTGCTCGCATCGACGGCCGGCGTCGACGGCGCGAGGTCGTCGCTCTGGCAGGCGGCGCTGCTGCCGGCATTCGTGATGGCCGTCGGCGTCGTCATCGGCGCGGTCGTCGAATCGCTGCGCGACGATCCGTTGACGGATGCCGCGGGCGGCTTCGTGCGCCGCCATGTCGCCGAGCTGCCACCGGCGCTGGTCGACACGGCGCGCATCGTCGTGCGCATCGGCGCGGGTGCGGCGTTCGGACTCCTCGCGGTCGCCGGAGTGCTCGTCGCAGGGCTCATCACGATCGACTACGCGACGATCGCGGGTCTCTACCAGTCGCTCGGCAGCGGCGTCGACGGCGGCATCGCCCTGACCGTCGCCGAACTCTCGCTCATCCCGAACCTCGTCATCTGGGGCGCGGCGTGGCTGCTCGGCCCCGGATTCGCGATCGGCGCCGGCTCCTCGGTGGCCCCGTCGGGCACCCTGCTCGGGCCGGTCCCCGGTTTTCCGCTGCTCGGAGCCCTGCCGAGCGAGGCGCAGCCGTTCGGCGCACTGTGGCTCGTCGTGCCGGTGCTGCTCGGATTCCTCGGCGCATGGCTCGTGGCGCCGCAGGCAGCGCCGTCGACACCGGAGCGGTCGCCGTCGGAGTGGAACCCGCGCGGGGGCCACGACGACGTGCGCACCGCCTGGTGGTTCCCTGCCGTGGTCGGTGCCGGTTCCGGCGCGGTCGCCGGACTCGTGCTCGGACTGCTCGCGTGGTGGTCGGGCGGAGCCGCCGGGCCGGGCCGGCTCGCCGAGGTCGGCCCCGATCCGTGGGCCGTCGCCGGGGTCGCCGCACTGGTGTTCGGCATCGGCGCGATCGCGGGCGCGTACTCGGTGCGGGCGCGCGAGCGGTCAGGGGGCGACCACGGGGCATCCGCACGCCCGTCGTTCGACCGCCGTTTCGACGAGGAGCCGCCGCCCTTCGACCCGAACACGACCGAGGCGCTCGGCCGGTAGGCTCGAAGGGTGCTGAAGCTCGTCGTCCTCATCTCGGGCGTCCCGGAGGCGCGGTATCGAACCCCCGCCGGCCGGTAGGCTCGAAGGGTGCTGAAGCTCGTCGTCCTCATCTCGGGCGTCCCGGAGGCGCGGTATCGAACCTCCGCCGGCCGGTAGGCTCGAAGGGTGCTGAAGCTCGTCGTCCTCATCTCGGGCACCGGATCGAACCTTCGTGCCCTGCTCGACGCCTCCGCCGACGCGGAGTTCCCGGCGCGGGTGGTGGCGATCGGTGCCGACCGCGACGCAGAAGGGCTCGCGCTCGGCGAGGAGTACGGCGTGCCGACGTTCTCGGTGCCGTTCACGGCGTACCCCGACCGCGATGCGTGGGGCGATGCGCTCATCGCCGAGGTGGCGCGCTGGGAGCCCGACGTGGTCGTGCTCTCGGGGCTCATGCGGCTCGTCCCGCCCGCCGTCGTCGACGCGTTCTCGCCGCACCTCATCAACACGCACCCGGCGTACCTGCCCGAGTTCCCCGGGGCCCACGGGGTGCGCGACGCGCTCGCCGCCGGGGTCACGCAGACCGGGGCGAGCCTCATCGTCGTCGACAACTCCGTCGACGGCGGCCCGATCATCGCGCAGGAGCGCATCCCGGTGCTGCCGGGCGACACCGAGTCGAGCCTCCACGACCGCATCAAGCCCGTCGAACGGCGCCTGCTCATCCAGGCCGTGCTCGACATCGCCAACCAGCACCTCGACCTGAAGGAACTCGCACGATCATGAGCGGCCCCGCCATCGACCCCAGCCTCTACCGTGCTCGCGACCTCGTGCCGGTGCGCCGTGCCCTCATCGCCGTCAGCGACAAGCGCGGCCTGGTCGAGCTCGCCGCCGCGCTCGTCGGCGCCGGCGTCGAGATCGTCTCCACGGGCGGCACCGGCAAGGCCATCGCCGAAGCGGGCATGCCCGTCACGCAGGTCGCCGAGGTCACCGGCTACCCCGAGCACCTCGACGGCCGCGTGCGCACGCTCCACCCCGCCGTGCACTCGGGTCTCCTCGCCGACCTCCGCCTCGAGAGCCACGAGGCAGAGCTCGCAGGCCTCGGCATCGAGCCCTACGAGCTCGTCGTCGTGAACCTCTATCCGTTCGCCGAGACCGTCGCGGCGGGCGCCGCACCCGACGCCGTCATCGAGCAGATCGACATCGGCGGCCCCGCCATGGTGCGCGCCTCCGCCAAGAACCACGCGAACGTGGCCGTGGTCGTCTCGCCCGACCGCTACGACGAGATCGCCGCCGCGGTCGCCGCGGGCGGCACGACCCTCGCCCAGCGCACTGTGCTCGCGCGCGAGGCGTTCCGCCACACCGCGTCGTACGACGTCGCCGTCGCCTCCTGGCTCGGCAGCGTCGTCGCTCCAGACCAGCCGGCCGAGGAGTCGCCCTTCCCGGCATGGGTCGGCGGCACCTGGACGAAGGACGCCGACCTCCGCTACGGCGAGAACTCGCACCAGAAGGGCGCGCTCTACGCCTCGCAGGGCGGCCGCCCCGGCATCGCGCAGGCCGTGCAGCTGCACGGCAAAGAGATGTCGTACAACAACTACGTCGACGCCGACTCCGCCGTACGCGCGGCGTTCGACTTCGACGAGCCCGCCGTCGCGATCATCAAGCACGCGAACCCGTGCGGCATCGCCGTGGCATCGGCCGGGGCATCCGACCCCATCGCCGACGCCCACCGACGGGCGCACGAGTGCGACCCGGTCTCGGCCTACGGCGGCGTCATCGCCGCCAACCGGATCGTCACGCTCGAGATGGCGCAGACCGTCTCCGGCATCTTCACGGAGGTGCTCATCGCGCCCGCATTCGAGGGCGAGGCGCTCGAGCTGCTCTCGCAGAAGAAGAACATCCGCCTGCTGACGCTTCCCGAAGGCTTCGCACCGACCGCGGTCGAGCTGCGGCAGGTCTCTGGCGGCATGCTGCTGCAACAGGCCGACCGTCACTTCGCACCCGCGTCGGAATGGACCCTCGCCGCCGGCGAGCCCGCCGACGATGCGACCCTCGCCGACCTCGAGTTCGCGTGGACCGCGTGCCGCGCGGTGAAGTCCAACGCGATCCTGCTCGCCTCGGCTGGCGCCTCGGTCGGCGTCGGCATGGGCCAGGTCAACCGCGTCGACTCGTGCAAGCTCGCAGTCGAGCGGGCGGGGGAGCGGGCGGCCGGGTCGGTCGCGGCATCCGATGCGTTCTTCCCGTTCGCCGATGGCCTGCAGATCCTCCTCGACGGCGGGGTGCGCGCGGTCGTGCAGCCCGGCGGCTCCGTTCGCGACGACGAGGTCATCGCGGCGGCCCGCGAGGCCGGCGTCACGATGTACTTCACGGGCGAGCGCCACTTCTTCCACTGAGTCGGCGAGTTCCGAGTCGCTGCGAGGCCGATCGGATGCCGCGGCATCCGCTCGGCCTCGACGGCGGTACCCTTGAATCGAACCCGTGCTCATGAGGCGCCGGGCCAGGTTCCGCCCACGAAGCGGATGATTCAAGGAGAACGATCGATGACGATCACCCACGCACCGGCGACCCCCGCGACCGGCGCAAGCGCAGCACTGCCGACGGAGGCACCCGACCACGAGCGGGTGCTCATCACCCGCGGCGCCCGTTCCGGGCTCACGGTCATCGTGGCCGTGCACTCGACCCGACTCGGCCAGGCACTCGGCGGCGCCCGGCTCTGGCACTACGGCCAGTGGACCGACGCCCTCGCCGACGCCCTCCGCCTCTCGCAGGCGATGACCATGAAGAACGCCGCGGCGGGCCTCATGCGCGGCGGCGGCAAGTCCGTCATCGCGATCCCCGCCGGCACGACGCTCGACGCCGCCGCCACCCACGACGCCATGCTCGACCTCGGCGACGCGATCGAGTCCCTCGGCGGCGCCTACATGACCGCCGAAGACGTCGGCACGAGCGCCGAGCTCATGGCCGTCGTGCACGAGCGCACCGAGCACGTCTGCGGCCTCCCGCCCGAGCAGGGCGGCGTCGGCGAGCCGGCGGACGCCACGGCCGCGGGCGTGCACGCCTCCATCCTCGCGACGCTCGGCGAGGTCTTCGGTTCGAACGACCCCGCCGGCCGCCACTTCGTGATCGCCGGCCTCGGGCAGGTCGGCGGCCGCCTGGCGCGCAGCCTCGCCGCCGCAGGCGCCCGCCTCACGGTCACGGATGTCGCGGAGGGCAAGCGCGCCCTCGCCGACGAGCTCGGCGCAGCATGGGTCGACCCGGCCGAGGCCCACCTGGTCGAGGCCGACGTCTTCGTGCCCTGCGGTCTCGGCGGCGTGCTCACGCCCGAAGTGGTGCGCGACCTCCGCGTCGCCGCCGTCGTCGGCGCCGCGAACAACCAGCTCGCCTCCCGCGACGTCGCCGCCCTGCTGCAGGAGCGCGGCATCGTCTGGGCGCCCGACTTCGTGGTGAACGCGGGCGGGGTCATCTACCTCGACGTCGCGAGCGTGCCCGGCGCCGACCAGGCCGCCCTCGACGCCCGCATCGAGGGCATCGGCGACACTGTCGCATCCGTGCTGCGCAGCGCCCGTGCCGACGGCACGACGACGCTCGAGGCCGCCGAGCGCCTCGCTCGAACGCGGCTCGACGCCGGCCGCTGAGTCGAGCGCGAGGCGGCATCCCGGGCGCCCGGAGTGCCGCCTCGTACTCGTGCCGGACGATCCGCTGCGACCCGCTCCCGGTGACGGCGCTCGCGAGCGGAGTGCAGTTGCGCGCCAGTAGGCTCGTGCCATGACGTCCCCCGCCATGCCCCCGACCGCCCCGGCCAGGTTCACCCCGGCGATCACCCCGGGGCGGCGGGTGGCCGCGGTGCTCGCCTCAGCGGCCGCCGTCTCGCTCGCCGCGATGCTCGTCTCGCTGTTGGCCTTCTTCATCGGCAGCGGCCAGTCGCCGCAGGTGCTCGGGCAGGTGTTCGGCCACTTCGCGCTCGCCGCCTTCATCACGTGGGTGCTGCTCTCGGTCGCGAACGCGGTGGGTGCCACGCGCGCCTGGTTCCTGACGCTCATCACGGGCTTCACCTCGGGCTGCCTCGCCGCGCTGATCGCGACGACCGCGACCGCCAGCTCCGCGGGCAACCCGCTCTCGGGAGCGATCTTCCTGTTCGTGGTCGGCTCGCTCGTGAGCCTCAACCTGATCTTCATCCTCTCGGTCATCGTCGGCGAGATGCTGCTCGCACCCGTGGTGTTCCGCGGCATCCTCGCCTACGCCCCCGAGGCGGTCGACCGGCGCATCGCGCTCGTGCGCATCCCCGCGTCGAACCTCGACGAAGCCGTGCTCACGCACCGCGACCGGCAACCCATCGACCAGGCGCTCGCCGACCAGCAGTGGGACAACTACTGCGCCGCCCTCGTGGCCGAGGGCTGGGAGACGATCGAGGTCGACGCGGCCCCAGAGCTGGCCGACTCGGTCTTCGTCGAGGACATGGTCGTGATGTTCGGCGACCTCGCCGTGCTCGCGAGCCCGGGCGCCGAATCGCGCCGCCCTGAGGTCGACGCGGTCGAACGCGCCGTGCGCGAGGTGCCCGGGCTCACGGTGACCCGCATCGAGCTGCCGGGCACGCTCGACGGCGGCGACGTGCTGAAGGTCGGTTCGACGGTCTACGTCGGCGCGTCCGACCGCACGAACGCCGAAGGCATCAGGCAGCTGCGCACCCTGCTCACCCCGCACCGGTACACCGTCGTGGCCGTGCCGGTCACGAAGGCGCTGCACCTGAAGAGCGCCGTCACGGCCCTGCCCGACGGCACCATCATCGGCGACCCCGCGCTGCTCGACGTCACGAGCCTCTTCCCGCGCTTCCTGCCGGTGTTCGAACCCGAGGGCGTCGCCGTCGTCGAGCTGTCGCGCGAGTCGCTGCTCATGTCGTCGTCGGCGCCGCAGACGGCCGCCATGATCGCGAGCCTCGGCTACCGGGTGGTGACCGTCGACATCGGCGAGTTCGAGAAGCTCGAGGGCTGCGTCACCTGCCTGTCGGTGCGGGTGCGCTGAGCGAGACCGCCCGCCCGTCGTGCAGTTCGAGCACGCGGTCGGCACGGCCGACGAGGGCCGGGTCGTGGGTCGTGACGACGGCGGCGACGCCGCGGGCGTGCACGAGCTCGCCGATGAGGTCCATGACGGTCGCGGCGGTGCCGCTGTCGAGCTGGCCCGTCGGCTCGTCGGCGAGGAGCAGCTGCGGACGCGCTGCGAGCGCCCGGGCGATGCCGACGCGCTGCTGCTGCCCGCCCGAGAGCTCGTAGGGGCGCTGAGCCGCGTGCGCACCGAGGCCGACGAGGTCGAGCGACTCGGCGACGCGGGCGTCGCGTTCGGCGGGGTCCATGCGCTGGAGGCGCAGCGGGACCTCGACGTTCTCCGCCGCCGAGAGCACCGGGATGAGCCCGAACGACTGGAAGATGTAGCCGAGACGGTCGCGCCGAACCGCCGCGAGTTCGTCGTCGCCGAGGGCGGAGAGCTCGTCGTCGCCGAGGAGGACGCGTCCGCTCGACGGCCGGTCGAGTCCGCCGAGCAGGTTGAGCAGCGTCGTCTTCCCGGCGCCGGAAGGGCCGGTCACGACGAGCAGTTCGCCGGGCCGCACCTCGAGCGACACCTCGGCCACCGCGTGCACGGCCCCGGCTTTCGACTCGAAGACCCGGCTGATCGATTCGGCGCGCAGCGTGCTCATCGCTCCTCCTCCGGTGCGTCGGCGACGGATGCCTCGGCCGCGCGCTCCTCGGCGCGCCGGGCGCGTCGGGACGTGGGGGCCGCGGCTTCAGCGTTGCCGGGCGGCCGCGGATCGGCCGGCGGCCTCGCCGCGGCATCCGCCCGCCCCTCGTCGCCGGGCCACACGCCGACGTGATCGGCCTCGAGCGCGAGTCGCACGCGATCGCGCAGTTCGAGGCTCTGCATGAAGTCGTGCGGCAACTGCAGCCGTCCGACCCGGTCGAGCACCGCGAACTCCTCGGCGATGTGCTGCTCTTCACCGTGCTCGTCGACCCGGGTCGACCGCAGCACCTCGGTGGAGGTGCGGCCGTCGCGGATCTGCACCGTGCGGCGCACGTGGCCCGACACCGTCGGGTCGTGCGTGACGATGAGCGTCGTGACGCCGAGCTCCTCGTTGACGCCGCGCATCGCCTCGAGCACCGCGGCGGAGGTCGACTCGTCGAGCTCGCCGGTGGGTTCGTCGGCGAGCAGCACCTGCGGGGAGTTCGCGAGCGCCACGGCGATCGCGACGCGCTGCTGCTGGCCGCCCGAGAGCTCGCCCGGGCGGCGGTCGTGCATCTCGCCGACGTCGAGCAGTTCGAGGAGCTCCTCGACGCGGTGGGCCCGCGCCGCGCCGCGGAGGGTGCCGGCGACATTCATCGCGAGGGCGACGTTCTCGGCGGAGGTGAGGTAGGGCAGGAGGTTGCGCGAGGTCTGTTGCCAGACGAAGCCCACCGTGTGGCGCTGGTAGGCGACCCGCTCGCGGCCGCCCATGGAGAGCAGGTCGTGGCCGGCCACCCGGGCGACACCGGCAGTGGCGGTGTCGAGCCCGGAGAGGATCGTCAGCAGCGTCGACTTGCCGGAGCCCGATGCGCCGACGACGGCGACCATCTCTCCCGGGTCGACTCGCAGGTTCAGCCCCTGGAGCGCCTGCACCTCGACACCGTCGGCGCTGAAGATGCGCACGAGGTCGGTGCAGAGGATGTGGGGCTGCGTCGATGCCGACGCCGCCGTCTCGGTGAGGGTCACGGGGTCATCCTTCCTCTTCCTTGCGCATCGCGCGAGCGGCGTTGACGCTGCCGTCGATGCGGGATGCCGCGACCGCCGCAGCGATCGTCACGAGCATGCTGCCCGCGAGCACCGCGGTGATGAGCCAGGGGTCGAGCGTCACGGCCGGCTGGGCGTCGCCGTCGGTGAACGCACGCAGATCGATGCCCGCGAGCACGACGAACGGCAGGGCGATGCCGAGCAGGGCGCCGGCGACGAGCGCGATGAGGGCCACCGGGCCGATCTCCCAGACGACGAGCGCCCGCTCGCCGCGACGGCCCAGGCCGAGCGTCGAGAGCAGCGGCAGCAGTCGGTCGCGGGCGGGGCGCCCGACCACGAGGGTCAGCACGATCGCGAGCGCCGTGAGCAGGCTCGCGAGCACGATCGCGACCACGAGCGAGATCACCAGCCCCTGCGTCGTGGGGCGTTCCCGCAATTCGGCGAGCAGGTCTTCGGGCGTGACGACCACGGCGTCCTCGCCGGCGATCTCGGCGAGGGCGGCGGTGATCTCGGTGGCCTCGGCGGTGGAGGTGCCCTCGTCGAAGCGCACGAGCACGGTGCGCGGCACGAGGGTCGCGGTGAACGGCTTCGCGTTCGCGACGTCCATGAGCACCCAGTTCGAGCGAGGGGAGTATGCCGTGCGGCCGTCGACCACGCCGACCACGTCGAAGTCATCCCCGTCGAGGTCGGCGGAGTCGGCGCCCGAGACGAAGTCCGCGACCGGCTTCGACAGCACCACCGGCACGTCCTCCGTCTCGGTCGCGCCGAGTTCGGAGGGAAGCGGCGTGGCCCCGTTGCGGCCCTGCTGCACCTTCCGCATCTCGTCGCCGTCGACGACGATGAGGGTCGAGCTCCGGCCGCGACCGTCGGCCGTGACCTTGGTGGGCTTGGCCGAGTACACGGGGGCGGTCGCCGCGACGCCGGGCACGGCCGCGAACTCGTCGAGCTGTTCGAGGGTGAAGGGGGTGCCGCCCACCGAGGCGTCGGCGCCGACCTGCGCGTCGGCGGCGTGCACGACGCCGGACTGCACCGTGCCGAGCAACACCGAGGAGAACACGGTCACCGAGACACCGACGACGACGGCCAGCACCGGCACGAGCCCGGCGGAGGGGTCGCGCAGCGCCCGTGCCGAACCGAGGAACGGCACGAGGTCGGCCCGGCGCGACGTGCTGCGCACGAGGGCGGCGAGCGGGATCGGGTAGACCCGCAGCACGACGAGGCACGCGAGCAGGGAGAGCAGGAGTGGCACGGCCGCGAGCAACGGGTCGACGCCGGTCGTGGCGGTGGAGGTGGCCAGGCCGCGGCGGTACAGCAGCACGACGGCGGTGACGGCGAGCACCGCGACGAGCACTTCGGCCATCCAGCGGAAGCGCCCGGTGCCGGGCCTGCCGAGGTCCGATCGTGCCCTGCGGAGCGGGCTGAGACCGGGCGCGGCCGCGACCAGCAGTGCCATCGGGGTGAGCGCGAAGAGCGCTGCGATCGCCCATCCGCCCGGGCCCGCGTCGGCGGTGACGAGGAGGGTGCCGAGTACGCCCCCCACGATCGCGGCTGGCACGCCGATGGCCACCCCCTCGATCGCGAGGATGCCGCGGAGCTGGCCGGGAGACGCACCGCGGGCTGCGGCCAGTTCGAGGCCCGTGCGTCGTCGTTCGAACACCACCCTCGCTCCGAGCACGAGCACGGCGACCATCACGCCGATCGGCCCGGACGCGATCGTGGCGAGCACGGCGTCACTCGCGCTCGCCGCGACGGCGGCGTCACCGAGTGCTTCGGTGAGGCCGCTCGTGAACGCGACCTCTCCGACGGTCGCGAACCAGTACTCCCATGAGCCGCTGCCCAGCACGAACACCTGGCTCGTGAACTCGCCGAGCTGCGTGACGAGCTCCGGTGAGTCCGCCGCGCGGATACGATCGGGCAGCACCGGGAACCAGGCATCCATCGCCGTCGGAAGCTTCGATTCCTCGAGCGCGGCCCACGAGACCGGGTCGGCGAACCCGAGGCCCGTGACCTCGACCTGGCCGCCGGGGGTGTACGCGACCGCCGGTTCGAGCGCGACCGGCGGCACGTGCGTCCAGAATCCGTCGTCGGGGTCGCTCGCCGCGAAGGTGCCGACGAGCAGCACGTCCTGCGGAGTCGTGCCGATCGGGATCGCGCGCTCCTCTCCGGGCGACCAGTCCATCTCCTCGGCGACCCCGTCGGCGAGCACGATCTCGAGCGGGGTGTCGCCCGGCACCGGGCCGGTCAGGGTCGCCGGCCATTCGCCGCCGGTCAGCGTGAGGTGCTCGCGGATCCTCGGGTCGAAGGCCGTGAACAGCTGGTAGGACTTCGAACCCGCCGCAGCGCCCGCAACCGACGCCTGCGTCGGTCCCGCGACGAGCGCGGTGAGCGGTGCCCCGGTGACGTGCTTCAGCAACCCGGGCATGCCGGCACGGATATCGAGCATGCGCTGCTCCTGCGCGCCCCACACCGCGTCGATCTCGGGCTCGAGGGTCGAACCGCCGCTCGACGCGCCGAGCTCGGGGAGGTTCCGGCTGGAGGTGTTGAGGTCGATCTCGCGCCCCGGGAACTGCGACAGCGAGTCCTCGAGCGCCGCCGTGTGCATCGTGGCCACCGCGCGAGGTACGCCCGTCGCGAGCAGCGCGCCGGCGAGCACGAGCAGCGAGAGCATGATCGACGCGACGGGCCCTGCGAAGAACTGCCGCCGCAGCAGGCCGGGGGCGCTGAGCCGCGAGTGACGGGTGGCGCTCATCCTTCCTCCTGCCTGAGTCCGGGGCGCGAGGCCATGCGACGAACGGATGCCGCGGCGCCCGCCGCGATCGCCGCGGCGAGCACGAGGAATGCGGCGATGCCGATGAGCCACGGCGCCAGGTCGACGCCGAACTCGACCGGGACGACGGCGGGCACGCCGGAGACGGCGGCCCGCGCGAGTTCGCGGGCGGTGAGGAGGGCCGTGGCGAATCCGACGACCGCGCCGATCACGACCGCGGTACCGAGCGTCACGGCCAGTTCGGCGAGCCGGGCTCGCGACTGAGTGCGTGCGGGCACGCCGAGCGCACGGAGCACGACGATCTCGCCGAGGCGGCTGCCGCCGAGGGCGGCGACGAGGGCCACGACCGAGATGAGCGCGAAGAGCAGGGCGCCCGCGGCGCCGATCCAGAGCGCGGCGATCGCCGGTGCGATGAACGGGGCCGACGATGACGCCGACCTGGCGTCGGCGATGACCGACGATCCGTGCTCGCGATCGAGTTCGGCGGCGAGCACGTCGGGCTCGGAGGTCGCGATCCACCGCTCCCCGAATGCCGGCACCCCTGCGCCCGAGTCGAACGTGTACCGCTCGAAGGCAGCGAGGTCGGCGAGCACGCCGTCGTCGCCCGCCGTGGGCACCACGGGGAGCACCCCGGCCACGACGGCGTCGACCTCTGCGCTGCCGTCGAGCACCCGGAACGCGAATCTGCCGCCGACGTCCGCGGAGATCCGCTCGGCGAGTTCGGTGCTGAGCACGACGGGCAGGGGATCGCTGCCGCCGCCGGTGAGCGTCGCCCGCGCGTTGGGCGCCTTCGAGGTGAGGAGGTGCTCGGGCACGATCTCGAATCCGGGGCCGGCGACGCTCGATCCGTCGAGCGAGATCGGGCCGAACGAGACGAGCACGTCGACGCCCGATGCGCCGGCGAGCGAGGCGCCGAGGCCGATGAAGCGGAGGCCCTCGGCTGCGGGTACATCGAGGCTCACCGGGCCGCCGCCCGCCGCGACGTCGACGGGCACCGGGGCGGTCGGCGTCGCCGCGCCCTCCTCCGTGAGGAACCATGCGGACACGGACACGGCGCCGTCCGTGCCGGCGGGCGCGGCGAGCGTGACGGCGACGTCGAGGGCCGAGGTGCCGTTCGGCAGTGCCGTGCCGGCTGCCGCGGCCGATTCCTCGAGTGCGGCGGCGGCGTCTGCCGCCCCGGTGCCCGGCGCGATGCGGTCGGCGGCGCCGCTCGGCATCGCCACCACGGTCGCCCGGTCGGAGCCGATCCGCACGTCGCCGCGGTAGACGGGGCCGGCCGCCGTGATGCTCGCGACGCCGTCGAGGCCGTCGTCGAGCGCCAGCGGATCGGGGTCCTGCACGACGTCGCGGCCGGCATACGACACACGCACCTCGCCCCCGGTGGCGAGCGCGGAGGCGGTGCGGTCGATGCCCTGCCACGCGCCGGAGAAGGCGGCGGACAGCGTGAGTCCGGCGACGGCGAGCATCGTGACGAGGGATGCCGCGGAGTACAGCGAGGCGCGTCGCGCGAGCTGGCGCATCGGCAACGACGGCACCAGCCCGGGACGCGCGGCGGCGAGCCGCTCGAGCAGGGCGTCGATCGGCCGCGTCAGCCAGAGCGCCGCGAGCGCGAGGGCGACCAGTACGAGCATCGGGGCGAGCACGGCGATCGGGTCGACCTCCAAGGCGCCCGATGCGCTCGCGACGAGCGGCGACCCGTACAGCCGGAACTGCCAGAACGCGACGGCGGCGAGCACGACGAGGAGCACCCCGCCACCGGTCGCGAGGCCGCGCGCCACCCGGCCGACCTCGTCGCCCGCGCCGCGGACGACGGGTCGACGCGCGTCGAGCCAGGCACGACCGGCGACCACGATCAGGGTGCCGACGAGCACTACGGAAGCGACCACGGCCGCGGTGCCCGGATCGCGGGTCTCGCCCGGACGGGTCGCCATGAGCAGCGCCTGCGCGCCTGCGACGCCGATGATCGCGGCCGGGATCCCGATCGCGAGCACCTCGACGGCGGTGTCGCGGGCGAGGCGGCCGGCGGAGGCGCCACGGGCGCGGAGCAGCACCGTCTCGCCGCGTCGGGCGGCACCGAGCAGCGTCGACAGCCGGGTGAGGGCGGCGAATCCGGTGAAGGCGAGGAGCAGGATCGGCAGCGGAGCGATGGCGCGCACGGCGCCGAGGCTCGCGAGGAGCCGGGACAGGGTCGCCTCGAGGCCGCCGAGCGCACTCAGCCCGTCGGCGCCGATGGCCGGCTCGGCGCGGAGCGCCGGTTCGACGTCGGGCAGTTCGGATCGGAGCAGACGCGCCGAGTCGGGGGTCACGGCGGCGGAGTCGACGAGCGCGGTCCACCGCACGACGATCGCCGCAGGCAGGTCGAGCGCGGACGCCTCGGCCACGAGGAACGGGCCCGCCCCGTCGGCGGTGGCCCCCGTGGCGATGATGCCCTCGCCGAACCATGCAGGGTCGCTCGGTTCGAGCGGCAGCCAGGTGCCGACGACGAGCAGGCGCCGCGCCGAACCGCCGGCGAGGTCGACGACGTCGCCGGGCGCCAGGCCGAGCGCTTCGGCGGCAGCGGCATGGAGCGTCGCCGGCACCGCACCCTCGGCGTCGGCCGCCGCGATCGACTCCGGCTCCTCCGGCCAGCTCCCGTCGACGAGCTCGGAACGCTCCGCCGCCTCGGGGTCGGCCAGGAGCACGGCGCCGAACGCGGTGTCGCCGCTCGTGGCGTCGACGGGAGCGGTCTCGATGGTGCGGCTCCAGGAGGCGTCGAACGGGCTGATCATGCGATCGAGCACGGATGCCGCGGCATCCGCTTGGGCCTCGGGGTCCTGCGCGACGCGGATCTGCCAGCGCGCCGCACCCGCCGTGCCCTGCGCCTCGGCGAGGCTGCCGCGCAGGCCGCTCGCCGAGGAGCCGGCGAGCGAGTCGATGACGGCGGTGGAGAGGCCGGAGAGCAGGAGGACGACCGCGGCGATCGAGGCGAGCACGCCGACGCGGGCGTTCGCACGGGCGAACGCTGTCCGTGCCGCTCCCACGCGCGCTCCTCGTCGGTCGGGTCGCATGCGCGGCGGCATAGGGGCCGGGATGGACGGCGTGATCGGGGGGACGCCGTCGTCGCCCGCGCAGCGAACGAATCCGCACAGCCTATCCCCGTGGTGGGTCTTGCGCGCTACCCGTTCGAGCCCATATTCTGTAGGGCTGGCCGAGGAGTGAGTTCCGACCGGCCTCGAGGGTTCGAGACGATGACGCAGGAGGACACCATGCAGACAGAAACCGACGCCCGCACGATTGCGGCTTCCGGCTCTGCCCGCCCGGCGTACCTCTTCGGGCTCGCCGGGTAGACCGCCCGTCTCTCGCGCAGGCTCCGCCTGCTCCGCGGTTTCACGCGTTCTCGCGATCCGCGGCTTCCTCCCTCCTTCCTTTCGCCGACCGGCCCTTCTGCGGGCGCTCGGTGCTCCCATCCCGATTGGAACCCGGCTGTGTCCGTATCCCTGCAAACGCCGACCGCACCCGACGCGCCCGAACCCGCGTCGCAGCCTCCTCGACTCAGCACCGTCCGCGCGCTCTGGCGACTGCGCGAATACGCCGGTCCCGCCATGCCGGCATTCGCCGGCAGCATGGCCGCGGCCCTCGTCGCCCAGCTCATCGCGCTGACGATCCCGCAGGTGCTGCAGCAGATCGTCGACGGGCCGCTCGCGAACCAGGAGGCCGACGCGGTCCTGCCGCTCGCGCTGCTCGTCTTCGTGCTCGGAGCCGTCGAGGCGATCCTCTTCGCGATCCGGCGCTGGCTCGTGGTCGGCCCCGGCACCAAGGTCGAGGCGCGCATGCGCAACGCCCTGTACGCGAAGCTGCAGGACCTTCCGGTGAGCTTCCACGATCGCTGGCCGAGCGGCCAGCTGCTCTCCCGCGCGGTCAGCGACCTCGGCCTGATCCGTCGGTGGCTGTCGTTCGGACTCGTGCTGACCGGGGCCAACGTCGTCATCATCGTGGTCGGCGTCGGCATCCTGATGTCGATGAACTGGTTCCTCGGGCTCATCTTCCTCGTCTGCTCGCTGCCGTTGTGGTGGGCGGGCTGGCGCTTCGAGGGCCGGTACTCCGAGATGTCGCGGCTCAGCCAGGACCAGGCGGGCGACCTCGCGACCGCGGTCGAGGAGTCGGTGCACGGCATCCGCGTGCTGAAGGCGTTCGGGCGGGGCAAGCACGCCCTCTCGACCTTCCGTGCGCAGGCCGAGTCACTGCGCAGCACCGAGATCGAGAAGGCGCGCCTCGACGCGAACATCTGGGTGTGGATCATGGTCGTGCCCGCGATCGCCCTGTCGATCTGCCTCGTGGTGGGCGTCTGGCTCGCCTCGCAGGGCCAGCTCAGCGTCGGCGAGCTCGTCGCGTTCTTCGCGACCGCGACGGTGCTCGCCTGGCCGATCGAGTCGATCGGCTTCATGCTGGCGTTCGCGCTCGACGCGCGCACCGCGACCGACCGGTTCTTCGACATCCTCGACAGCGAGAACACGATCGTCGACCCGGCCGCGCCGCGCACGCTCGAGCGGCCGCGAGGCGAACTCGCCTTCAATGACGTGCACTTCCGCTACCAGGACTCGCCGGAGCGATTCGGCGACCTGCTCGACGGCGTCGACCTCGTGCTGGAGCCCGGGGAGACGATGGCACTCGTCGGCCTCACGGGCTGCGGCAAGACGACGATGACCGCGCTCACGACGCGGCTCTACGACGTCACCGCGGGCTCGGTGACCCTCGACGGCGTCGACGTGCGCGCCTTCAGCCGCGACGAGCTGCGCACCCACATCGCGATGGCGTTCGAGGATGCCACGCTCTTCAGCGCCTCGGTCAGGGACAACGTGCTGCTCGGGCGGCCGGAACTGGCGGGCGACGAACCGTCGGTGCGGGCCGAGGCCGATCGCGTGCTCGACGAGGCCCTGCGCATCGCCCAGGCGGGCTTCGCCTACGAGTTGCCCGACGGGCTCGACACGAAGGTCGGCGAGGAGGGCATGAGCCTCTCGGGCGGCCAGCGGCAGCGTCTCGCGCTCGCACGCGCCGTCGCGGCCAAGCCCGCGGTGCTCGTGCTCGACGACCCGCTCTCGGCGCTCGACGTCGCGACCGAGGCACGGGTCGAGGCCGAGCTCCGTTCGGTGCTCGCGTCGACCACCGCGCTCATCGTGGCGCACCGACCGTCGACGGTCATGCTCGCCGACCGGGTCGCACTGCTCGAACAGGGCCGGGTGACGGCGGTCGGCACGCACTCCGAACTCCTCCGCGAGAGCGAGCACTACCGCTTCGTCATCACGAGCCTCGAAGACGAGGAGCGCAGAAGCACCGGCGTCGATGCCGTCGACGTCGACACCACGATCCGAGAGGAGGCCGCATCATGAGCGTCACCGGTGTACAGGGCGAAGAACGCCAGGACTACTCGAAGGCCGAATCCGCGCAGATCCGCGCTCGCTCGCGGCGCCTGCTCGGGTCGCTCCTCGCTCCGCAGAAGGCGCGGCTCTGGTGGACGGCGGTCGCCATCATCATCTCGTCGGCCGCCCAGGTCGCCGGCCCGGCACTCATCGGGTACGGCATCGACCAGGGCATCCCGGCGCTCATTGAGCAGAACTGGTTCCCGGTCGCGTTCGCGGGCATCGCCTACCTGCTGACCGGGCTCGCGGGCGCGTTCCTCATCTCGGTGTACATCCGGCAGTCGGCGCGAATCAGCCAGGCGGTGCTGATCGACCTCCGCACCCGGGTGTTCCTGCACACGCAGAAGCTCTCGCTCGAGTTCCACGAGTCCTACACCTCGGGGCGCATCATCTCGCGGCAGACGAGCGACCTCGACGCGATCCGCGAGCTCATGGACGAGGGGCTGACGCTCCTCGTGCGCGGCCTCATGTACATGGTGTTCACCGGCATCATGCTCGTCATCGTCGACGCCCCGTCGGCACTCGTGCTGCTCGTCGCGCTGATCCCGCTCGGCATCCTCACCCGATGGTTCCAGGTGCGCTCGCAGCAGCTGTTCCGGCGGTCGCGAGTGGCGTCGGCCAAGCTCATCGTGCAGTTCGTCGAGACCATGACCGGCATCCGCGCGGTGCAGGCCTTCCGCAAGCAGCGCCGCAACGAGACGGAGTTCGGCGGACTCGTCGAGGACTACCGCGACGTGAACGCCAAGGTGCTGGGTCTCTTCGCGGTCTACAACCCGGGGCTCGCCCTCATCGGCAACACCGCGGTCGCGGCCACCCTCGTGCTCGGCGGATTCCGGGTCGTCGACGGCGCGATGGGCGTCGGCGTGCTGCTCTCGGTCGTGCTCTACACGAAGCGCTTCTTCGACCCGATGGAGGACATGGCGATGTTCTACAACGGGTACCAGTCGGCCTCGTCGGCCCTCGAGAAGATCTCGGGCGTGCTCGAGGAGGAGCCGAGCGTGCCCGATCCGGTGAAGCCGGTCGACCTCTGGAACGCGGAGGGTCGCGTGCGCTTCGACAGCGTCGAGTTCGCCTACACGAAGGACCGCGTCATCCTGCCGCGCTTCGATCTCGACGTGCCTGCGGGGCAGACCATCGCCCTCGTCGGGTCGACGGGAGCGGGCAAGTCGACGCTCGCGAAACTCATCGCGCGCTTCTACGACCCGAGCGACGGGGCGGTCACCCTCGACGGCGTCTCGCTCACCGACCTGCACCCGAAGGACCTCCGGCGCGCGATCGTCATGGTCACGCAGGAGGCGTACCTCTTCTCGGGATCGGTGGCCGACAACATCGCGCTCGGCAAGCCCGACGCGTCGTTCGACGAGATCGTGCGCGCGGCGATGGCGGTCGGTGCGCACGAGTTCATCGAGGGTCTGCCGAACGGCTACGACACCGACGTGAACAAGCGCGGCGGGCGGGTCAGCGCCGGCCAGCGGCAGCTCATCTCGTTCGCGCGCGCGTTCCTCGCGAACCCCGCCGTGCTCATCCTCGACGAGGCGACCTCCTCGCTCGACATCCCGAGCGAGCGGCTCGTGCAGGAGGGGCTGACCAAGCTCCTCGCCGACCGCACCGCGGTGATCATCGCGCACCGGCTGTCGACGGTCGCGATCGCCGACCGGGTGCTCGTGATGGAGCACGGGCGCATCGTCGAAGACGGGTCGCCGGCCGATCTCATCGCCGGTACGGGCCATTTCGCTGCGATGCACGCGGCCTGGCGCGACTCGCTGGTCTGAGCCGAATCATCCAGTCTGACGGCGTGCGGGGGTGCCCGCCTCGGGGCACCCCCTGAATTGGGCGCGCGGCGGGTGCCCCGCGCGCGATACGCTCGCGACAGGCGGGCACACCGCCAAGGTTGAGCCTGCCTTGGGATTGGAGGAGACATGGAGACGCCCGAACGTCCCCTTCGCGTCGCGATCGCCGACGATGCGCTCCTCCTGCGCGAGGGCATCGCGAAGGTACTCGTCGACGGAGGCCTCGAGGTCGTCGCCTCGGTCGGCACGGGCGTCGAGCTGCTCGAGGTCGCCGCACGCGGCGGGCTCGACGCGGCGGTGCTCGACATCAGGATGCCGCCGAGCTACCGCGACGAGGGCATCCTCGCGCTCGAGGAGATGCGGGCACAGGGCTCGACGATCGGCGTGCTGCTGCTGTCGATGTACGCGACGCCCGAGTACGCGCTGCGGGTGATGGGCGCGGGCAGCGGCACCGGGTACCTCCTGAAGGAGCGCGTCTCCGAGCCCCAGACCCTCGTTCGCGCCGTCGAGACGGTCGCCTCCGGCGGCTCGGTCGTCGACCCCGAGGTCGTCGAGCAGCTCGTGCAGCGCACGCGCGCCGACGACCCGCTCTCGCGCCTCACCGAGCGCGAGCGGTCGGTGCTCGAGCTCATGGCCCAGGGCTACTCCAACGGCGGCATCGCGCAGACGCTCTTCCTCGGACTGAAGACCGTCGAGACGCACGTGCGCTCCATCCTGCAGAAACTCGACCTCGAGGAGTCGCCCGAGCATCACCGGAGGGTGCTCGCGGTGCTGACGCTCCTCGGCGCGAGGTGATGGCCCCCGGCCGCAAGGGCCGGATCATCAGGCGCTCGATCGTCATCGCGCTCGTCGTCGCCGCGAGCCTCACGATGGAGATCACGGGGTTCATCGCGACTCCCGATGCGCTGCGGCGCGAGGTGTCGTGGACGACGCTGCACGCGATCGTGCCGCTCGTGTTCGCCGCATGCGCCGGCGTGGCGTGGGCCATCGGCCCCTCGCGCCTGCCGGCCCGCCTCATGGTCGCCTTCCCGCTCGTGTGGATCCCGCTCTCCTTCCTCCGCGTCATCGAGCACGTCGCCTGGCTCTGGCCCTTCGTCTACGGCGTGCACCTCTGGTGGGCGGTGCTCACCGGCATCCTCGTGCTGCTCTACCCCCGCGGCCGCCTGATCGACGGCGTCGACCGCTGGATCGCGAGCATCGCGCTCGTCACCTCGGTCGGCTACCTGATCGGCGTGCTGCTGCTCGGCCAGCCGTCGCCCGAGGTCTGCGACTGCGCCGCCAATCCCTACCTCGTCGCCGACGCACCCGGCGTGTTCGCGATCTTCGACGTCGGCTACCGCGCCATCGGCGTGCTGCTCGCGATCGTCATCGCCGTGCGACTGCTCGTGCGGTGGGTGCGCGGCAGCGTGCCGGCCCGCACCGTCGCGTTCCTCATGCCGATCGCCCTGATCGCCTGGGTGATCACCCTCGCGACCCAGGCCGCGGCGTACGCCTCGGGCAGCGCCGACCTCGTGCTCGACACGGTCTCGCTCGTGGCGATCGCCTCAATCCCCGTCAGCTTCGTCGCCGGCATCTCGCATGCGCGCAACATGCGCGCCCGCGTCGCCGACCTCATGCGCATCACGCGAGAGGGCGCCGACCGGGGGCTCTGGGCGGAGTCCCTCGCTCGCACCCTGCGCGACGCCTCCGTGCGCGTCTACTGGTGGGACGAGGAGCGAGCCAGGTATGCGGATGCGTCGGGGGAGCCGCTCGACGACAGCACCGCCGCCCGGCGCAGCGACCACGGCCTGCTGCCCGTCTCCTCGCCGACCGGCATGCCCATCGCCGTCATCCGCCACGACCGGGTGCTCACCGACAACATGCGCCTGCTCGACGGCGTCTCGAGCGCACTGCGCCTCTCGGTCGACAACGGCCGGCTGCGGTCCGAGATCGAGCGCACCCTCGAACAGGTGCGCCAGTCGCGGAGCCGCATCCTCGAGGCCGGCGACGAGGCGCGGCGGCGCATCGAGCGAGACCTGCACGACGGGGCGCAGCAGCACCTCGTCTCCCTCGGCATGCGCCTGCGCCTCGCGGCGAACCAGGCCCGCGACCGCGGGGTCGAGCCGCTCGGGGTCGAACTCGACGGCACGATCCTGATGCTGAACCAGGCGCTCAAGGAGCTTCGCGAGCTCGCCCACGGCATCCATCCCTCGCTGCTGTCGTCGGGCGGGCTCGCGCTCGCCGTGCCCGAGCTCGCCGGACGCTGCCCCGTGCCGGTCGAGATCGACGTGCAGCCCGAGGGGCGGCTCCCCGAGGTGGTCGAGTCGACGGCGTACTTCGTGGTCTCCGAGGCGCTCGCGAACGTCGCGAAGCACGCGCAGGCGACCCGGGGCTGGGTGCGCGCCGCCCTCATCGACGGCGAGCTCGAGCTCGTGGTGCGCGACAACGGGGTCGGCGGGGCATCCGCCGAGGGCAGCGGCATGCTGGGCATCGCCGACCGGGTCGACGCCGTCGGCGGACGGTTCCGCCTCGAGAGCCCGCCGGGGGCGGGAACGACGATCACCATCCGGATCCCGCTCGGCCGGTTCACCTCCCCCTGATGCGGGGATCGGCCGCGCAGCGCTGACCTGTCGAGGTCAGCCGCGCCAGCGGCACGCCGCGAGATCGATGCGGTAGCCGTCGTCGTCGGACGAGGGGCGGAGCGGGGTGCCCTCGGCGTCGTAATGCCGCCGTGCTCGTTCGGCATGCCCGGCGGGCGGGCGCCCGCCCGCGCGCACGACCCGCCACCACGGCACGTCGCCGCCGGAGCGCGCCATCACCTGCCCGACGGCGCGTGCGCCGCGCGAGCCGAGCAGCGCCGCGACATCGCCATAGGTCGCGACCTGCCCCGCGGGAATGTCGGCGACGACCACGAGCACCGCCTCGACGAACCCCTCGGCATGCTGCTGCGGCATCCGCTGCGCCTGATCGCCCGGGTGCCTCGTCAGAGTTCGAGCGCGCCGATGACGTCGCCGTACGCGGTCTCGCCGATGTCGGTGAAGCCGATGCGGTGGAAGAACGCCTCGGGGCCCTCTTCGCCCGGCTCCCACAGCACGGTGATGCGGTCGAACCCGCGGTGCTTGGCCTCTTCGGCGAGCGCCGTCGCGAGGAACCGGCCGACGCCCTTGCCCTGCACCTCGGCGTCGACGTTGATGCGCCAGATGCAGGCCCGGAACTCCTCGTGCTCGTTCTCGGGGTCGAAGTTGCCGTGGATGAAGCCGACGACGCGATCCTCGAGCAGGGCGACGCGCTGCCAGGCGGTGGCGGGGTTCACGACCGAGGACTCGGCGGAGTAGGTGACCGGGGCGATGAACTGCTCCTGGCCGGGCTTGAGCGACAACGAGTTCGCCGCCACGATGTTCGACGCCGACAGATCTTCCAGTCTCAGCTCAGCCATGCGCCAAGGCTAACCCGTGGGGCCGCCGCGTCGGTAGCCGAGAGCCAACAAAGCCGCACCGCCGCGGTGCGCGCGGAGCCACTGATAGTCTCTCGCGGGTTGTCGGTCGTCGGAGGAGATGGGACGTCATGCGTCGAGGGTTCATGTGGTCGGGTCTGGTGATCGCCTCGGCGATGCTGCTGAGCGGATGCGCGTCGAGCGCCGAATCGGTGCCGAGCGCCGAGCCGACCGCTGCGGTGCCCGACGTCTCGGCCGCTGATCGGCTGCCGACCGCCGAGGACCTGCCGGACGGCTGGATCGCGCAGCCCGACGCCGAGTCCGAACCGACGGACGACCCGGGTGACGCCGCGGATTCCGACGATTCGCGAGGAGTGTGCGGCGGCGACTTCTCGGGCGACGTGTCGGTCGAGCCCGACGCCTCGCGGATGTTCGACCTCGAATGGATGGCCGCCCAGCTCTCGGTCTCGATCGTGCAGGACTCCGACGAGGACTGGCAGGCGCTCGTCGAGCAGATCGCCGAAGACGGCGCCGAGTGCGACGGACCGGTGAGCCTCGCCGATCTCAGCGACCCCGAGTCGGGCGTCGTCGTGCTGCTCGCCGACACGGGCGGGACGACGCCCGACCACCTCACCTACAGCCTGATCACCGATGGGGACGACCTGCTCGTCGTCGGCACCTACTCGACGGTGCAGCTCCAGCGCGCCATGATCGACGAACTGCTCACGGACATCCGCGACAAGGCCGGCATCTGAGCTGCAACTCTCTCGATGTCGAGATATTCGAGCGACGCGGTAAGCTGGCAGACGGCGTGTCCGACCGCCCGCACACTTCCCCGTTTCCCCCAGTAGATCCAAGGAGAGACCCTCTTGTCCAAGATCAAGGTTGAAGGCACCGTCGTCGAACTCGACGGCGACGAGATGACGCGCATCATCTGGCAGGCCATCAAAGACACGCTCATCCACCCCTACCTCGACGTGAACCTCGAGTACTACGACCTCTCGATCCAGAAGCGCGACGAGACCGACGACCAGATCACCATCGACGCGGCCCACGCCATCCAGAAGCACGGCGTCGGCGTCAAGTGCGCGACGATCACGCCCGACGAGGCGCGCGTCGAGGAGTTCGGCCTGAAGAAGATGTGGAAGTCGCCGAACGGCACGATCCGCAACATCCTCGGCGGTGTCATCTTCCGCGAGCCGATCATCATCTCGAACATCCCGCGCCTCGTGCCCGGCTGGAACAAGCCGATCATCATCGGCCGTCACGCCTTCGGCGACCAGTACCGCGCCACCGACTTCCTCTTCAAGGGCGAGGGCACCCTCTCGGTCTCGTTCACCCCGAAGGATGGCGGCGAGCCGCAGCAGTTCGAGGTCTACCAGTCCCCGGGCGACGGCATCGCGCAGGTGCAGTACAACCTCGACGCCTCGATCCGCGACTTCGCCCGCGCCTCGCTGAACTACGGCCTCTCGCGCAACTACCCGGTGTACCTCTCGACGAAGAACACGATCCTGAAGGCGTACGACGGCCGCTTCAAGGACATCTTCCAGGAGATCTTCGACACCGAGTTCAAGGAGCAGTTCGACGCAGCGGGCCTCACCTACGAGCACCGCCTCATCGACGACATGGTCGCCTCGGCCATGAAGTGGGAGGGCGGCTACGTCTGGGCTTGCAAGAACTACGATGGCGACGTGCAGTCCGACACCGTCGCGCAGGGCTTCGGCTCGCTCGGCCTCATGACCTCGGTGCTCGCCACTCCCGACGGCAAGGTCGTCGAGGCCGAGGCGGCGCACGGCACCGTGACGCGTCACTACCGCCAGCACCAGGCCGGCAAGCCGACCTCGACGAACCCGATCGCCTCGATCTTCGCCTGGACGCGCGGCCTCGCGCACCGCGGCAAGCTCGACGGCAACCCCGAGCTCATCGAGTTCGCCGCCACCCTCGAAGACGTCGTCATCACGACCGTCGAGTCGGGCGCCATGACGAAGGACCTCGCGCTCCTCGTCGGCCCCGAGCAGGGCTACCAGACGACCGAGGAGTTCCTCGCAACGCTGGCCGACAACCTGAAGGCGCGCATCGCCGCGTAGTCGAAACGCCTCGAGACGGGGGTCGGATGCCGCTGGCATCCGGCCCCCGTTCCGTTTCCGTCCGCCCGCTCGGGGGAGTGCCGGAATCGCGCGCACCCGGGGCGGGCGATCGACCGGACGGCGGAACGAGGGGAGGATGGACGCATGGCACGCCTTCTGAAGCTCGCACGCCGGTACTGGGTCGTGACCCTCACACTCGGCATCGGTCTCGCCGGCATCGTCCTCGCGCTCACTGGGGCGGGCAGCGCCGTGCCGTGGATCTTCAGCGTCTACGCCCTCGGCGTCGCGGCCTGGCAGGCCGTCGGCATGATTCGCGACATCCTGCGCGGGCATTGGGGCCTCGACATCCTCGCGGTCACCGCGATCGTCGCGACGGTGCTCGTCGGGGAGTACATCGCCGCCCTCCTCGTCGTGCTCATGCTCACGGGCGGGGCCGCGCTCGAGGACTACGCCAACCGCCGCGCCAAGCGCGAGCTCGACGCGCTCCTGACGCGATCGCCGCAGCACGCGCACCGCATGGAGGGCGACGCCATCGTCGAGGTGCTCGCGGCCGACGTGCAGGTCGGCGATGTGCTGCTCGTGCGGCCGAGCGAGATCGTGCCGGTCGACGCGACGCTGCGTTCGCACGAGGCGAGCTTCGACGAGTCGTCGATCACGGGGGAGCCCGTGCCGGTCGAGAAGCAGGCCGGCGATCTGGTGCTGAGCGGTTCGGTCAACGGCCAGTCCGCGGTCGAGGTCGTCGCCGCGGCATCCGCTGCCGACAGCCAGTACCAGCAGATCGTGGCCCTCGTCACCGCGGCGGCCGAGTCGAAGGCCCCGGTCGTGCGGCTGGCCGATCGCTACGCCGTGCCGTTCACCGTCTTCTCGCTCGCGCTCGCCGGGGTGGCGTGGTGGGTCTCGGGCGACCCTGTGCGCTTCGCCGAGGTGCTCGTGCTCGCCACTCCGTGCCCCCTGCTCATCGCGGCACCGGTCGCGTTCATCGGCGGCATGAGCCGCTCCGCGAGGAACGGCGTGATCGTGAAGGGCGGCGGAGTGCTCGAGCAGCTCGCCGCGGCGAAGACCGCCGTCTTCGACAAGACCGGCACGCTCACGTACGGCGCGCCGACGCTCGTCGCGATCCGCCCGGAACCGGGCTTCGGCGAAGACGAGCTGCTCGCAGCGGTCGCCTCGGCCGAGCAGTACTCCTCCCATGTGCTCGCGACCTCGATGATCGAGGCGGCGAAGCATCGCGGTCTGCCGCTCGTCGAGGCCGAGTGGGCGCGCGAGGCCGCGACGAACGGCGTGGCGGCGAAACTCGGCGGGCGCGAGGTCGTCGTCGGCAAGTTCGCGTTCGTGCAGGAGCACGCGCCAGGCGCCGAGCGCACCGCCATCGCGCCGGGCGAGCTCGCCGTCTACGTCGCCGTCGACGGGCGCTTCGCCGGGGCGATCCTCGCGAGCGACCGCCTGCGCGACAACGCGCATGCCACGCTCGCGCGTCTGGGCGAGCTCGGCGTGCACCAGACGATGATGCTCACCGGCGACGCGAAGGCGACCGCCGACCACATCGCCGCAGAGCTCGGCATCACGAGGGTGCGTGCCGACTGCCTGCCCGCCGACAAGGTCGCGGAGGTCGCGGCGATCGCCGAGCGGCCGGTCATCATGGTCGGCGACGGCGTGAACGACGCGCCGGTGCTCGCCGCGGCCGACGTCGGCATCGCGATGGGGGCGAAGGGTGCGACGGCGGCGAGCGAGTCGGCGTCGGCGGTGATCCTCGTCGACGATATCTCGCGCACGGCGAAGGCGGTCGAGATCGGCCGCGACACGGTGCGCATCGCGTTGCAGAGCATCTGGCTCGGCATCATGGTGAGCATCGGGCTGATGATCATCGCCGCGTTCGGCGTGATCCCCGCGACGATCGGCGCCCTCCTGCAGGAGGTGGTCGACCTCGTGACGATCCTCGCGGCGCTCCGGGCGATCGGGGGCCGGCTCGACGCGAAGTCGGACGCGGCGGACCGGCGCATCCGCTCACTGGTCACAACTCGGTAACACCACGAGGAAATCGCGGCGAACTCTTGCGAAGGGTTTGTTCGTAAGGTTTACTAACAAACGTGACTGCAACGGATGCACAGCGAGGCCCGGTCACGGAGCCGACGCCCCCCACCTCTCCGGTGGCCTCCGAACTGCACGCCGCATCCACGCCCGGCGCCGTCATCTTCGGCCGCTCGCGCGCCCTCCGTCCCACCGGCAAGGTGCTGCCCGAGCATGCCCGCACCCACAACCGCGCACTCGTGCTGCAGACCCTCTACTCGGCAGGCGCGCAGAGCCGAGCGGATGTCGCGCGCGAGACCGGCCTCACCCGGGTCACGATCTCCGACCTCGTCGCCGATCTCATCGCCGAGGGCCTCGTGATCGAGCTCGGGCAGCGCGAAGACGTCCGCCCCGGCAAGCCGGCCACGCTCATCGACGTCGACCGCGAGGCGTTCCACATCATCGGGGTCGATCTCTCGGAGCACGAGGTGTTCCGCGGTGCGGTGGTCGGTCTCGACAGCCAGATCATCGATCGCGACGAGGTCTGCCGCGACGGCGCCACCGGCGAGTCGGCCGTGCTCCTCGTCGAGGCGCTCGTCGAACGCCTGCTCGCCCGCACCTCGACCCCCGTGCTCGGTATCGGCATCGGTTCGCCCGGTGTCGTCGACCCGCACGGGGTCGTGCGCTCGGCCCCGAACCTCGGCTGGAGCGACGTCGCCCTGCAGGCCCGCCTCGCCGCCCGCTTCGCGCTGCCCGTGCACGTCGCCAACGACGCGAACGTCGCCGTGCTCGCCGAGCACGGCTCCTCCGATCACGACGACCTGCTGCTCGTCAAGGTCGGCCACGGTGTCGGCGCCGGCCTGATCATCGGCGGACGACCGGTCGTCGGGGGCGGCTTCGCGGCCGGCGAGATCGGCCACGTCGTCGTCGGCACCGACAGCGGACCCCGCTGCGCCTGCGGCAGAGACGGATGCCTCGAGGCCTGGGTGGCCGCACCGCGGCTGACCGCGCAGCTCGCCGAACTCGACGGCGACGGCGGCACCGGCGCCGCGGCATCCGCTCGTGACGACATCCTCCGCGAGGCCGGCCGACGACTCGGCATCGTGCTCGCACCCGTGGTCGGCGCACTGAACCTCTCCGAGGTCGTGTTGAGCGGCCCGGCCCAACTGCTTGACGGCGTGTTCCACGAGGCCGCCGTCGACACGCTCCGGAAGCGGACGATGACGGAATTCAACCGTGATCTGAGGCTCCGGATGTCCGAGCAGGCGGAGGACATCGTCCTTCGCGGCGCGGCCGTCATGGTCCTTTCCGGACAACTCGGGGTCACCTAGCTGACCCGCCATCCGGACGTGTTCACCCGAACCGGTTCCGGCGCACCACACCCCAACCAAGAGAAGGAAACCGCAATGAAGAGGAAGTACGCTGCCGCGGCGATCGCAACCGCCGCCGCACTCGTTCTCGCCGGTTGCAGCTCGACCGGCGAGCCTGCCGACGACGGGTCTGCAGATGGCCAGAACATCACGCTGTGGCTGATGGGCGGCGACACGCCCGACGCGCTGCGCGACTACCTGAAGTCCGAGTACGCAGACGCCACCGGTGGCAAGCTGACGATCGAGGAGCAGGGCTGGGGCGACGCGGTCGCGAAGCTCACCACCGCGCTTCCCGACGCCGCGAACACCCCCGATGTCACCGAGATCGGCAACACCTGGTCGCCGACGTTCACGAACGCGGGCGCCTTCACCGATCTCTCCGACATGTACGACGAGCTCGGCGGCGACAAGCTGCTGAAGTCGTTCGTCGAGGTCGGCGAGGTCGACGGGGCGCAGTACGCACTGCCGTACTACTTCGGTTCGCGCTACAACTTCTACCGCAAGGACATCTGGGACGCCGCGGGCAAGACCGTTCCCGCCACGCTCGACGAGTTCGGAGAGACCGTCACGTCGCTCCGCACCGACGCGCAGTCGGGCTTCTACATCGGCGGCTCCGACTGGCGCAACGGCATCTCGTGGATCTTCGCCAACGGCGGCGAGCTCGCGGTGAAGGACGGCGACAAGTGGGTCAGCGCCCTCTCGTCCGACGAGTCGGTCAAGGGCCTCGAGCAGTTCCAGGCCCTCTTCACGGGTGCCTCGAACGCGCCCGTCACCGAGTTCGACAGCACCCCGTGGGTGAACATCAACAACAACGACGCCACCGGCAAGCCCGAAGCCGCCACGATCATCGCTCCCGGATGGGCGCACTGGTCGATCGGCGACCTCGCTCCGGACCCCGCTGACTCGACCAAGACGATCGCGACGTGGAACGACGACGTCTTCGGCACCTTCGTGCTCCCCGGCATCGACGGCGGCGTCGCCCCGGTCTTCGCAGGTGGATCGAACATCGCCGTGTCGGCGGCCAGCAAGAACCAGGCCGGCGCCAAGGAGCTCATGAAGATCATCTTCTCCGAGGAGTACCAGACGATGCTCGGCGAGAACGGGCTCGGCCCGGCCAACCTCGACTACGCGTCGAGCCTCGGCGACGACCAGTTCGCGAAGGCGCTCATCGAGTCGGCTGCCGGCTCGAAGCTGACCCCTGCCGCTCCCGGTTGGGCAGCGGTCGAGGGTGCCGGCATCCTCGAGGAGTTCTTCGGCAAGGTCTCGGGCGGCGGCGACGTCGCCGACCTCGCTGCCGAGTACGACGAGAAGCTGAACGAGCTCCTCAACTAGCACCGAGCGGATGCCGCGGCATCCGCAACCTGCAACACGCGGGGCCGCGGGCGAGTCTTCGCCCGCGGCCCCACCCATGAAGTCCGTGACACCAGCACCACTCGAAAGGAGGATGAGACCGTGACAGATTCCATCACCCGCGATGTCGTCGCGACTGAACCGGCGAAGCCTCGCACCCCCGCGGGCAGGCGCCGCTTCCTCTCGGTGCCCCACCTGCTCCTCATCCCCGCCATCCTCATCCTCCTCGTCGGCATGGGCTACCCGCTCGTGTGGCAGGTGATCACCTCGATGCAGGAATTCGGCATCAAGCAGCAGTTCGGGCAGCCGGCGGACTTCGTCGGATTCGAGAACTACATCACCCTCGCGACCGATCCCACCATGTGGCAGGTCGTCGGTCGTTCGCTGCTGTTCTGCTTCATCACCGCGGCCCTCACGCTCGTCGTGGGACTCCTCCTCGCCATGCTCATGACAGCGGTGGGGCGCACTGCGCGACTCACGCTGCAGATCTCGTTGCTGCTCGCCTGGGCGATGCCCGTCGTCGCCGCGATGACTGTGTGGATCTGGCTCTTCGACCGCCGGCGCGGCGTCGTGAACTACCTGCTCGACATGATCCCGGGCGTCGACATGAACCGCTTCTCGTGGCTGTCGAACCCGCTCACCTTCTTCATCGTCGCGAGCATCATCGTGATCTGGATGTCGGTGCCGTTCGTCGCCTTCTCGGTGTACGCCGGCCTCACCCAGGTCTCCGACGAGGTGCTCGAGGCCGCCCAGCTCGACGGCGCGAACGGCGCGAAGCGCCTGCGCTACATCATCATGCCGATGATCCGGCCGGTCATCATGATCGTGCTGCTGCTCCAGCTCATCTGGGACCTGCGCGTGTTCACGCAGATCACGATGCTGCAGGACGCCGGCTCGAAGGCCTCCGACTTCGACCTGCTCGGCACCTACATCTACAAGCTCGGCGCCGGATCGCAGGACTTCGGAATGGCGTCGGCCGTCTCCATCTTCGTGCTCGCACTGACTCTCGCGATCAGCTGGTTCTACGTGCGCTCCCTGCTCAAGGAGGACGAACAGTCATGACCACCTCCGTCACGATCCCCACTGGCGGCGAGCTCGGAGCCACCGCGTCGGCGATCCCCGTCGCCCGAGTCCGCACCCGCACGCGGTGGAGCCGGCGCTTCCGCCCCCGCCGAGTCGTGCTCACGATCCTCGCGTTCGTGATCGCGATCGCCTGGGTCTTCCCCGTCTACTGGATGCTGAACTCGTCGCTGCTGCCCAACCGCACGCTGCAGTCCTTCATCCCGACGTTCCTGCCCATCGGCGGCTCGCTCGACAACTACGAGAACGTGCTCGACGGCGGCTCGTTCTACTCGGCCCTCGGCATCAGCCTCTCGGTCACGCTCATCGCGGTCTTCTGCTGCCTCCTGTTCGCGTTCCTCGCGGCGGTTGCGATCAGCCGCTTCCGGTTCAAGGGCCGCAAGGCCTTCGTGCTCGCCGTGCTCATCGTGCAGATGCTGCCGGCCGAGGGCCTGTTCATCGCGCAGTACAAGATGGTCTCGAGCGTCGGCCTGCTGAACTCGGTGATCGGCGTCAGCATCATCTACACCGCGGCCGTCGTGCCGTTCACGGTGTGGATGCTGCGCGGCTTCGTCGCCGGTATCCCGGCCGACCTCGAGGAGGCGGCGATGGTCGACGGCCTCAGCCGCACCCAGGCGTTCATGCGCATCACGTTCCCGCTGCTGGCTCCCGGGCTCGTGGCATCCGGTGTGTTCGCGTTCCTCCAGGCGTGGAACGAGTTCACGGTCGCCCTCGTGCTGCTGCCCGCCGAACAGATGCACACGCTGCCGCTCTGGCTGCGCGGGTTCATCCAGGCCAGCGCCACACGCGAGACCGACTGGGGCCAGGTGATGGCCGCGTCCACCCTCGTCGCGGTGCCGGTGATCGTGTTCTTCCTCATCGTGCAGGGACGGATGACGAGCGGACTCGTGAGCGGAGCGGTCAAGGGATGACCCGCATCGATTCGACCGGCGCGGGCATCGACCTCCGCCGGGACATCCTCACGACGCTGTTGCCGGGCTTCGACGGCCTGAACGCTCCCGACTGGGTGCTCGGGCTGCTCCGCGACGGACTCGGCGGGGTCTGCCTCTTCGGGCAGAACATCGAATCGCCCGAGCAGCTGCGCGCGCTGAACGCGACGCTGCGCACGGCGAACCCGCTCGCCGTGATCGCGATCGACGAGGAGGGCGGCGACGTCACCCGGTTGTTCTACGACCGCGGCGCGCCGTTCCCCGGCAACGCGGTGCTGGGCCGCATCGACGACGTCGAGTTGACTGCGCGCGTCGCCCGGGCCGTGGGCGAGGCGCTCGCCGCGACCGGATGCACCGTGACCTTCGCCCCCGACGTCGACGTGAACGCGAACGCCGACAACCCGGTGATCGGCATCCGCAGCTTCGGCGCCGACCCCGAGCTCGTGGCGCGTCACTCGGCAGCGTGGACGACGGCGTTGCAGCAGACGGGCGTGGCGGCCAGCGCCAAGCACTTCCCGGGCCACGGCGACACCGCGACGGACTCGCACCTCGCGCTTCCCATCGTCGACGTGCCGCTCGCCACCCTGCGCGAGCGCGAGCTCGTGCCGTTCCGGGCCGCGATCGCCGCCGGCAGCCGCACGATCATGACCTCGCACATCCTGATGCCCGAGCTCGATCCCGAGAACCCGGCCACCCTCTCCCCGCAGATCCTGAACGGCCTGCTCCGCGGGGAGCTGGGGTTCGAGGGCGTCATCGTCACCGACGCCCTGGACATGAAGGGGGCGAGCGGCGTGCACGGCATCCCAGAGGCTGCGGTGCGCGCCCTCGCCGCCGGGTGCGACCTGCTCTGCATCGGCTCCGACAACTCGGCCGAGGAGATGGCCGAGATCGTCGGCGCAGTCGAGGTCGCGATCGCGACGGGCCGGCTCCCCGAGGCGCGCGTGCGCGAATCCGCCGCCAGGGTGCGTGCGCTCGCGGCCGAATCGGTTCCGGTGCCCGCAGGGCCGGCGCTTCCGGCCTCGATCGAGCCGCGGCACGATGCCGAGGAGATCGCCAGGGTCATCGGCGCGTTCGAGGTGACGGATGCCGCACGCGAACGCCTCGCCCGATCGACTCGGGTCGGCACCGTGGTGCGGGTCGACGCCGTGGCGAACATCGCCGTCGGGGTCGCGCCGTGGGGCCCCTTCGCCGCCGAGGACGTCTCGGAACGCCCGTCGTGGCTCGGCGGCGCCGAGACGGTCGCCGTGTCGGCGCACCAGGGCCTCGCCGACCCCGCAGCGCTCGAGGGCACGGTGCTCGTCGTGGGCAAGGACCTGCACCGGCATGCGTTCGCCCGCTCAGCGATCGACGCGCTGCGCGCGGTGCGCGACGACGTCGTGACGATCGACATGGGCTGGCCGTCGAACGATCGCGCCTACGCCGACGTCTCGACGTTCGGGGCAGCACGCCTCCTCGGCGAGGCGGTCATCGAGTTCGTCGACGACGTGCTCAGGGCCGCGGTGGCGACGTCGTGAGGCTCGGCATCGACATCGGTGGCACGAAGACTGCTGCGGTGGCGATCGGTGCCGATGGAGAGCTGACCGACCAGGTGCGGATGCCCACGGGCTTCGGCGCGGAGGAGGTCGTCGCGACGGCGCTGCGCACCGTAGAGCGCATGAGCGAACTCGCGGGGGTCGGTGCGGCGTCGTTCACCTCGATCGGCATCGGCATCCCCGGGGCGGTCGACAGCGCGACCGGCCGTGTGGAGCACGCGGTGAACCTCGGGCTCGACGGGCTCGACCTCGGTCGCCGCCTCTTCGACCGCCTCGGCGTCGACGTGCGCGTCGAGAATGACGTGAAGGCGGCGGCCCTCGGCGCCCACCACCTGCTCGGCCGGTCCGGCGACCGGGTCGACCGGCCCGGCGAGCGTCGAGCCTCGTCGATGGCGTACCTCAACCTCGGCACGGGACTCGCGGCGGGCGTGGTGCTCGATGGGCGGCTCCTCCGCGGTGGCCACGGCGTCGCGGGCGAGATCGGCCACATCCCGATCGATCCGGCCGGAGTGGTGTGCGGGTGCGGGCAGCGCGGATGCCTCGAGACGGTGGCATCGGGTCTCGCGATCGCGCGCACCTGGCCGTCGAACTCCGAGCATCCGGCACGTGAACTCTTCGATGCCGCCGAGGCCGGCGACGCGCACGCGATCGCGGTGCGCGAGGACTTCCTCACCGGCGTCGCCGCGGCGGTTCGCCTGCTCGTGCTGACCGTCGACGTCGACACCGTCGTGATCGGCGGCGGGCTCGCCGCCCTCGGTGGGCCGCTCCTCGTCGGCACACGCCGTATCCTGAATCGGTGGGCGGCCGAGTCGGCCTTCCTCGCATCGACCGACCTCGCCACTCGCGTGCAGGTCATTCCACCCGGATTCCCAGCGGCCGCCGTCGGCGCCGCCCTCGTAGGAGAAGACCCATGGCTGAAGTCGTCGTCGTAGCGAACGAGGACGCCGCAGGCGCTCTCGTGGCCGACACGATCGTCTCGCTCATCCGCTCGAAGCCCGATGTGGTGCTCGGCCTCGCGACGGGTTCGACGCCGCTCGCGAGCTACCGTGCGCTCGCACAACGCATCGCCGACGACGCGATCGACGTGCGCGGCGTGCGCGGATTCGCGCTCGACGAGTACGTCGGGCTGCCGCCCGGCCACCCCGAGAGCTACCGCGCGGTCATCTCCCGCGAGGTCGTCGAGCCGCTCGGGCTCACTCCCGAGCTCGTGCGCGTGCCGAACGGCGACCCCGCCTCGATCGAGCACGCCGGCGCCGACTACGAGGCGGCGATCACCGCGGCCGGCGGCGTCGACCTGCAGATCCTCGGCATCGGGCGCACCGGCCACATCGGCTTCAACGAGCCGGGCTCGTCGCTCGCTTCGCTCACCCGGGTCAAGACCCTCACCGAGGCGACCCGACTCGACAACGCCCGCTTCTTCGATTCGCCGGCCGACGTGCCCATGCACTGCATCACGCAGGGCATCGGCACGATCCTCCGCGCGCGTCACCTCGTGCTGCTCGCGTTCGGCGCCGCGAAGGCCCACGCGGTCGCGGCCGCCGTCGAGGGGCCCGTCTCGGCGAGCCAGCCGGGCTCGGCGGTCCAGTTGCACCCGCACACCACGGTCATCGTCGACGAGGCCGCGGCAGCCGAACTCGAGAACCTCGACTACTACCGCCACGCCTGGGCGAACAAACCCGGCTGGCAGGGCATCTGAGCGAAGCCGGCTCCCGCGGCAGTCGAGCTGTCGCCGTCGGGTGAGCGGATGCCGCGGCATCCGCTCATCGTCAGTGGGGGAGTGCCTCGCTGAGCGTGCGCAGGTACGCCTCATCGTCGAAGTCGTCGACGATGAGGCGCTGCACCATGTACCCGGGGCCGAGGCCGAGCACGACCGGCGCGAGCCGGGCGGCCCACTCCTCGGGGTCGCCGTCGACGCGCCGTGGATCGGCGGCGGCCCACTCGAGGAGCCGGGCGCGCACGGTGTCGCGCAGCCGGTGGAACACGCCCTGCACGAGCAGGCGGATCTCGTCGTCGACGGCTGCTTCGCCCCAGAGCTGCACGATGACATTGCCGAACGGCTCACGGCGCATGCCGTCGAGGAGGGTGGCGATGATCTGCCCGGGCGGGAGCGGCTCCCCGCCGCGGCGCTGGGCGTCGAGCTCGCTGCTGCGGGAGTCGAGCACCCGACCGGCGACTGCGGCGAACAGTTCCTTCTTGCCGGCGAAGTGCCCGTAGATCGCTCCGGCCGACAGGCCGGTCTCGGCGATGACGTCGGCCATCGAGGTGCCCTGGAAGCCCTTTGCGGCGAAGGCCCGCAGCGCGGCGTCGATGATCTCGTCCCTGCGCGCCTCGCGGTACGCGGCGGTGACCTTCGGCATGCTCGGATTCCCCGTCGATGAGCGGATGTTCGTTCTTGACAAGCCTAGACGGCGCGCTCAGAATTATAAAGAACGAACATTCGTTTTTCTTCGGAGGAGATCATGGCCAACTCGGATGCCGCGAATCGGCACACCCCAATCGGCCGCGTGGTCGGCATCGCGCTCGCGCTCGCCGCGGTCGTCGCCGTCATCGTGCTCGCCTTCTCATGGCCCTCGGTGACGGCCGACGCGAAGAACCTGCCGATCGCGATCGCAGGCCCTGCCGAGGCGGTCTCGGCGGTCGAGGCCACGGTCGACGAGCAGTCGCCGGGCGCCATCGCGTTCGACACGGTCGACGATCGGGACGCCGCCGTCGCCGCGATCGAATCCCGTGAGGTGTACGGCGCCATCGTGCTCGGAGCCGAACCCGAGGTGCTCACCTCCTCGGCGTCGAGCCTCGTGGTCGCCCAGCTGCTCACCGGCATCGCGAGCGGACTCGAAGAGGGCGTGAACGCCCAGGCCGAGGCCGCAGCCGAGGCCGCCGGTGCACCCGCCGCGCCGCCGCACATCGAGGTCGCCGTCACCGACGTCGTGCCGCTCGCCGACTCCGACTCGCGGGGCACCGGGCTCACCGCAGCGCTCTTCCCGCTCGTGCTCGGCGGCATGCTCGGCGGCATCGCTATCTCGTTCGCCGTCATCGGCGCGATGCGCAGGGTCTTCGCCGTGCTGCTCTACTCGACCGCGGGCGGGCTCGTGCTCGCCGGCATCCTGCAGGGCTGGTTCGGGGCGCTGCAGGGCGACTACCTGCTGAACGCGGCGGCCATCGCGCTCGCGCTCGCGGCGATCGCCGCGCCGATCACCGGATTCGTGGCGCTCATCGGCCGAGCCGGCATCGCCGTCGGGCCGGTCGTCATGCTGCTGTTCGCCAACCCGATCTCGGGCGCAGCGGTGCCGAAGGAGTTCTACCCGGTGCCGTGGGGCGACATCGGGCAGTGGTTCCCGCCGGGTGCGGCGGCGACCCTCGTTCGTGAGCTCTCGTACTTCCCGTCGGCCGACATGACGTTCCCCTGGCTGGTGCTCGGAGCGTGGGCCGTCGGCGGGCTGCTGCTCTCGGTCATCGGACACTTCCGCACCGCGGGCGGTGCCGAACCCGACGCCGAGGCGGCCGTCGCGGCCTGAGTCGGCGGCCCCGAGTGGCGGCTCGACCGGGCCGGGGCACCAGAGGTCAGCCGGCGAGTTCCTTGCGGCCGTTGATGATGCCGCTCACCGCGGCGACGACCGCGAAGATGACGGCGACGACGGGCTGGCCGAGGGTCCACCAGCCGATCGCGGCGGCCGAGAAGACGGCGATCTCCACGATCGCCTTGCCGAACGCGTCGACGCGGAACACCGCCTTCGGCGACACGAACAGCGCCCACGCGAGGATGGCGAGGAGCGGCGCGCCGATGCCGACGAGCACACCCGGCCAGGGCAGCGGGAACGCCAGGAAGCCCCAGATGCCGAGGGAGACGAACGCGAAGAGTTCGAGGAGGAACCGGAGGATGTCGTTCGGCCCGATCTTCGGCTGCTGCTCGTGCTGTTGTGCGTCGCTCACAACCGACAAGCCTACCCGCGACCTCAGCGGAAGATGATCGTGCGAACCCCGTCGAGCAGCACCCGGCGCTCGGCGAACCACTTGACCGCCTGGCTGAGGGTCCGGCTCTCTTCATCCTGACCGATCGCGACGAGCTCTCCGGGGCTGCGCGAGTGGTCGACCCGCACGACGTTCTGCTCGATGATCGGCCCCTCGTCGAGATCGCTCGTCACGAAATGCGCGGTCGCGCCGATGAGCTTCACCCCGCGCGAGTGCGCCTGGCGGTAGGGATTGGCGCCCTTGAAGCCGGGCAGGAACGAATGGTGGATGTTGATGCAGCGGCCCTCGAGGGCGGCGCACAGCTCAGGCGAGAGGATCTGCATGTAGCGGGCGAGCACGACGAGTTCGATGTCGTGCTCGTCGACCGCGTCGAGCACGCGGCGCTCGAAGGCCGCCTTCGACGCGGCATCCGTCACCGCGTGCGACTCGAACGGCACGCCGTAGAAGTCGACGAGGTCGCGCAGCGTGCCGTGGTTCGAGAGCACGAGCGGGATCTCGACGGGCAGTTGCCCCGCGCGCTGACGGAACAGCAGGTCGTTGACGCAGTGCCCGGCGGTCGAGGCGAGCACGAGGGTGCGCAGGGGCCGGCCGACCTCGTCGAGGTGCCACTGCATGTTCCAGCGCTCGGTGACCGGGGCGAGGGCGGCCTCGAACTCGTCGCGGCCGGCCGAGGACTCGACCTGGAGGCGCATGAAGAAGTTGCCGGTGTCGAGGCTTGCGAACTGCTGGCTCTCGGTGATGTTGCCGCGTGCCGCCACGATCGCGCCGCTGATCGCATGCACGATGCCGGGGCCGTCGGTGCAGCTCAGCGTGACGACCCAGTGGTGGAGGTGTTCGGTCGCGGTCATCCGCCCAGATTACCCGGCGAAGAGGTCGCCCTTGGCCACCTGCGTGCGGTCGGACGACCCGGTCGTTCTCGTCGCGATCGATGCGGGGCCCGTGCGCCCGTCGACGGTGTACCGCGCGGTCATCACGACGTTCCACGGGATGAACTCGAGGCCCTGCTCACGCCACGAGCCGTTCGCGTCGAGGGTCACGGTGGTGAGGTGCCGTCCGTCGCGGAACACCTGCACGTCGCGGTCCGCGACGCCGCGAATGGTCGCCTCGTAGACGAAGGGGCCGTAGCCGCTCAGGACGAGGCTCGGGCTCGCGAGCTCGACCGTGACCGAGCTCGGCTCGGAACGGTTGCCCGCGGTATCGGTCTGCGAGATGCCGAGCACGTGCGTGCCGGCAGCGAGCCCCGAGTAGACGAGAGACCAGTTGCCGTCGGCATCGGCGACGACGCGCTGCTCGAGCCCTGCGGATGCCGCGGTGATCGCCGCTGCGCTCGAACTCACGGTCACGCTGACGGTGGCACCGGGTTCCGCCGTGCCCGAGAGCAGCGGGTCGACGAGCCCTCCGGCGGTATCGGGTTCGGAGACCACGGGTGGCAGCGCCTCGTCGTCGGTCGGCTCGGTCGGTGTGGGGGTCGGCGTCGGCGACGGAGTCGGGGTGGGCGTGGGGGTCGGCGTCGGGCTGGCTGTCGGTGACGGGGAGGGCTCGGGCGACGGTGCCGGTGACGGGACCGGACGCAGGGGTGCCGGATCTGCGGGGGCCGGCTCGGCCGCAGGGACGTCGGCCTCCTCCGCGGCATCCGGAGCCGGCTCGTCGACGGGCGTCGGGGGTGCCGGCGGGATTGCGGCCGGTGCCTCATCGATCGACGGGCTCGTGCCGGAATCGGCGGGCGCTGCGGCCACGGCCGCGGGCTGCGATTCGGGCTCGGACGGATTCACGATGCCGGGCACCACGATCACGGCGGCGACGGCGACGGCGGCCACGAGAGCGCCGGCTCCGACGCCGATCGCCACGCCGGTGCCGCCGAGTGCTCCGAGCCCCGTGGCGGATCCCGCGCCGCCGGCGGCACCCGCGGTCCCGGTCCCGCCGGCACCCGCACCTGCAGTCGAGCCCGCGCCTGCCGTGGATCCCGCGCCGGCGGCCGCGCTCGAGGCGCCCGATGCTGCGGTGTGGCCGATGATGACGGCGGGCATCGCGGCGGCGCCCATCGCGACCTCGGCGACCGGTGCGCCCTGCGAGAGCCAGGCCGAGTACGCGGTGGCCCCGCCGATGCCGGCGGTCAGCGGCAGCAGCACGAGCGCGAGCCGTGAGCCGACCTCGCGCGCCTCGGCCGCGACGATCGTGCATCGGGCGCAGTCGTCGAGATGCGCTTCCAGGCGCGTGGTCTCACGAGCTCGGAGCTTGCCGCGGGTGTACGTGCCCAGACGATCGATGCTCCACTGGCACTCGGGCGAGTTGGCGGGGTTGCGCAGGTGCACGCGGATCCACGACTGCCGCAATCCCTCACGCGCCCGGTACGCGAGCGCCGCCGTGCTGTTGGCGCTCATGCCGAGGAGCGGTGCGATCTGCTGCGGGGTCATGTTCTCGACCTCGGAGTACCAGAGCACCTCCTGCCAACGGGTGGGCAGCGCGCGGAACGCCTGAGCGGTGGCGCTGCGGTCGAGGGCGTCGAGCGTGGCGGACTCGCTCGTCGCGGGGTCTTCGAACGACTCGAGCGTCTCGAGCGTCGTCTCGTGGCGCGCACGACCCCAGCCCGCCGCGGTGTTGCGGATCGTCGTGAAGAGGTAGGGCCGGAAGGCCCCGGTGGGACCGCCGCCGGAGAGAATCGCGCTGTAGATCTTGGTGAACGACTCGGCGACGAGGTCGTCGGGGTCGAGCGAGCTGTACGAACGGGCGACGGTGCGCGCCGACGCGGAGTGGCGCTCCCACAGTTCGGCGTATGCCGCGGTGTCGCCATTGCGCGTGCGCTCGATGAGCGCGGCGTCGGCCGATCGGTCGGTGCGCAGCGGCGGCACGACGGCCTCCTTCGGGGAGCGGGGGATCCGCAGGTCGATGCGGTCTACAGAAGAGACGCGCCGTGATGGAGATCATGACGCGGTGATTCGGGGTGCCCCCATTCCATCAGAGATCGCTGGGAAACGGGTGCGGAAAAAAATCTCCGGATCCTGCGTCATGAATGTCATGTCTCGCCGTCTCTCAGGTGGAAGGCGTGCGAACGCCGTCCACCGACCGCCGTCTCAGGCGACCCGAACACCCGAGACGGGTGCCGGCCCAGCCGGCGGGTGAGCGGAGCGCATCGGGGGAACGATGCACTCCGTTCGAACGGGCGAGGGTCTCGGAGGCGAAGGGGAACACGCCTCCGGGCCCCGTCCCGGACGGGCGGGGGTCTCGGAGGCGATGGGGAACACGCCTCCGGGCCCCGTCCCGAAACACCGCGGGATCAGACCAGGCGAACCCGCGCCCCGCACGGCTGCACGCCGAGCTTCCGCTCGTGGATCAGACCAGGCGGGAACCCGCGCCCCACACGGCCTGCACGCCGAGATCGGCGTCGAGCAGCACCGCGTCGGCGGCGAACCCCGGGTCCAGGCGTCCGAGGTCTCCTGCGCGGCCGATCGCCGCGGCAGGCGTCACGGTGAGCGCGCCGACCGCCTCGTCGAGCGGGATGCCGCACTCGAGCACCGCTCGACGGAGCGCTTCGTCCTGGGTGAGCGTCGACCCTGCGATCGACCCGCCCTCGCGAAGGCGGGCGACACCGTCGGTCACGACGACCTCGAGCGATCCCAGTTCGTAGACGCCGTCTGCGGAGCCCGTCGCCGCCATCGCGTCGGTGACGAGCGCGACTCGGCCGGGTGCGCCGGCGAAGGCGAGCTTCACGACGTCGGGATGCACGTGCACCCCGTCGTTGATGACCTCGAGGGTGACGTGGTCGGCGTGCATCGCCGCCGTCACCGGGCCGGGAGCGCGGTGGTGGATGCCGCGCATGCCGTTGAACGCATGCGTCAGGATCGAGGCGCCGGCGTCGAACGCCGCGAGGGCGGTCTCGAAGTCGGCGCCCGTGTGGCCGACGGCCACCCGAACATCGGCGGCGACGAACCGCGCGATCGCCTCGAGGGCGCCGACATGCTCAGGGGCGATGGTGATCTGCCGCAGCGTGCCGGCCGCGGCCTCGAGCAACCGATCGACGGATGCCTCGTCGGCACTGCGCAGCAGCGAGGGATCGTGCGCCCCACGGAACTCCGTGTCGAGGAACGGCCCCTCGAGGTGCGCGCCGAGCACCCGCGGATCGCGCTCGGCGAAGCGGGCGATGGTCGCCAGGTCTCGAGCGAGACGATCGACGGACGCGGTGACGAGCGAGAGCACCGAACGCGTGGTGCCGTGCGCGTTGTGCACCGCGAGCACGGTCTCGATCGCCGCGTCACCTTCGTCGACGGCTGCGCCGCCGGCCCCGTGGCAGTGGATGTCGATGAATCCGGGAGTGAGGAAGCGCCCCGCGGCATCCGTCACCGTCGCCTGCTCGACCGCGATCCCGTCGAGCCAGCCGTCGCCGATGCCGCGCGCGGTCACCCGATCGCCGTCGAAGCGCACCCACGCGTCGGTGACGGTGTCGGCGCCGCTCACGAGACGCGCGGAATGGATGACGGCGGGTGGGGTGCTCACCTAAGCAACGATAACGTCGTAGCCCGCGTCGGACAGCCGTTCGAGCTGCTCCTGCGTGGCCCCGGCGTCGGTGATGACGGTCGAGAAGAGTCGTCTCGGACCGATCGCCGCGAACGCCCGCTTGTCGATCTTCGAGGAGTCGGCCACGAGCACCGCCTGCGTCGCGCGGGCGGCCATGAGGGCGTTGACCGCGGCCTCGCGCTCGTCGTGCGACGTCGGCCCGACGACGGGGTCGATGCCGTTGACGCCGATGAACGCGAGATCGAGCGTGATGCTGCCGAGCACCGCGTCGGTGTACGCGCCGACCAGCTCGTACGAGCGGGCGTGCACGACGCCGCCGGTCACGACGGTCTTGATCTGCGGGCGCATCGCGAGCTGCATGGCGATGTTGATCGCATTGGTGACGACGGTCAGGCTCGGGTCGGGTGCCGGCTCCATGATGTCGGCGCGCGACATGAGGGCATCCGCGATCGCCGTCGACGTCGTGCCGCCGCAGAGGCCGATGACCGCTCCGCGCGGCACGAGTGCGCTCGCCGCATGGGCGATCGCGGCCTTCGCGTCGGGGTTCTGCTGGTTCTTGTACCGGATCGGCAGGTCGTAGGCCACGGAGTGCGCCACGGCGCCGCCGCGCGTGCGGGTCAGCAGCTGCTGGCGGGCGAGGGCGTCGAGGTCGCGCCGTGCCGTCGCGGGCGACACCTCGAGGCGCTCGACGATCTGGTCGACGTCGACCTGACCGCCCTCGGCGAGGAGGTCCAGCACGGCGCTCAGACGCTCGGCACGATTCATCCGTTGCGCTCCTTCACTGCGATGAGGTCGAGCACGGCGCTCGGTCGCGCCAGACGTTCCGGGCGATTCATCCGTTGGGGTCCTTCCCGGCGAAGAGGCGGAGGAGGCGGGCCGCCTCTGCTTCGATGGCGTCTCGACCGGCGGCGAGGTACTTGCGCGAGTCTACGACCGTCGGATGCTCGTCGAGGAATCTGCGGATGGCGCCCGTGAACTGCGCGTTCAGGTGGGTCGAGACGTTGATCTTGACGAGTCCTGCGCGGATGCCGGCGACGATCGTCTCGTCGGGCACACCCGAGGATCCGTGCAGTACGAGGGGAACCGGCACCGCCGCCTTGAGGCGGGCGATCAGGTCGAGGTCGAGCGCCGCGACCCGCTCGATCATCGCGTGCGATGAGCCGACGGCGACGGCGAGGGCCTCGACGCCGGTCTCTGCGACGAACCGCGCCGCCTCGGCGGGATCCGTGCGCACACCGGGGGCGTGCGCGCCGTCCTTGCCGCCGATCTCGCCGAGTTCGGCTTCGACGAGCACCCCCGTCGTCGCGGCATGCGCGACGACCCTGCGCGTCGTCTCGACGTTGTCGGCGAAGTCGAGCTTGGCCCCGTCGTACATCACCGACCCGAAGCCGTGGTCGATCGCGAGGAGCGCGAGCTCGGCGTCTTCGGCGTGGTCGAGATGCACCGCGACGGCAGCGCTCGAGGCCTCGGCCACGGCGAGGGTGGCGCGGGCGATGGGTTCGAAGCCGCCGTGATAGCGGATCGCGTTCTCGGAGATCTGCAGGATCACGGGAAGCCCGGTCGACTCGGCCGCGCGCACGAGCGCCTCGGCCGTCTCGAGGTGCAGCACGTTGAACGCGCCGACGGCGCGGCCCGCCACGACGGCGTCGGTGAGGATGGCGCGAGTGGGGGTGAGGGTCATGCTGTCGCTTCCGGGTCGGAGGGGCCGGCAGTGCCGGTGCTGGTCGTGGTCACGTCGACCTCGCGTTCGAGGGCGACGTGCTGTGGCGAGAGGTCGCCCGCGAGCGGCATGAGCACTGCGGAGGCCGACCACGCGGTCGCGCGGCGGGCGAGTCGTGCACGGGCCTCGGCGGCGGCCGCCGTGTCGGCGGCCAGATCGGGCGTTTCGGCGAGTGCCGCCGCGATCGCGGCGACCGCGGCATCGCCCGCGCCGGTCGCGTTGCCGTGCAGTGTGCGGGGCAGACGGGCGCGGACGGCGCCCGGAGCATCCGCCGACACGATCATGAGGCCCTCGGAGCCGAGGGAGGCGACGACGATGCCGGCGCCGAGGTCGAGCAGTGCACGGGCGCCGGCGGCGGGCTCGTCGAGGCCGGTCTCGGCTCGGAGCTCTTCGGCATTGGGCTTCAGCGCCGAGGCACCGGCGCGGGCGGCGGCCAGCAGGCCGGGCCCGCTCGTGTCCACGATCACGGGCACGCCCGCAGCGACGAGTGAGGCGACCAGCTCGGCGAGTTCTTCGGGGCCGAAGCCGGTGGGCAGGCTGCCGCAGATCGCGACGGCGTCGGCACCGCGGCCCAGTTCGAGCGCGCTCGCCGCGAAGGCGGCGACCTCGCCCGGCGCGAGCGCCGCGCCGCGTTCGTTCAGCACGCTCGTCTCGCCGACCGCCTCGTCGACGAGGGCGATGCTGCGCCGCGTCGGTCCGGCCACGGGGATCAGCCGATGCGGGATGCCGCTCGACGTGAGCTCTGCGGCGAACTCGGCGCCGACCGCGCCCCCGGTGGTGGTGAGCGCGAGCACGTCATGCCCCTCGGCGTGCAGCACGCGGGCGACGTTCAGCCCCTTGCCGCCCGCTCTCGCTGCGCCGGCATCGACCCGGTGGGTCTCGCCCGGCTGCAGGCGGTCGACGTGCCAGGTCAGGTCGAGTGCCGGGTTCGGCGTCACGGTGAGGATCATGCGGCATCGCCGTCTCGCCGCACGGCCGCGAGGTCGCGAGCGGCGAGCGCCGTGCCGAGGAGGCCCGCGTCGTCACCGAGTTCGGCGTGCACGAGCGCCGGTCGACGGTGGAAGCTGAGCAGGGCGTCGAGTCGCGCCCCGAGTGGACCGAAGAGCGCGGGGCCGGCCTGCGCGAGACCGCCGCCGATCACGACGGCCTCGGGCGCGAGGATCGCGACGAGCCTCGCGATCGCCTCCGCGAGCGCCTCGACGGCGTCATCCCACACCCGGCGGGCGAGCGGGTCGCCCGCCGTGGCGGCATCGAGCACCTCTCGCGCGCCGCCGACGGGCGTGCCCGACGCGGCGGAGTAGCGTCGGGCGATGGCGCCGGCGGAGGCGATCGTCTCGAGGCATCCGATCGCACCGCAGGGGCAGCGCTCGCCGAGCGGGTCGGCGAGTGAATGACCGATCTCGCCCGCGAAGCCGCCGCCTGCGTAGGGGCGCCCGCCGAGCACGAGGGCGCTCGCGATGCCCGTGCCGATGGCGAGCACGACGACATCGCCGTAGCCGCGAGCCGCACCGAGCCGGTGCTCGGCATCGCCGGCGGCGCGCACGTCGTGTCCGAAGGCGACCGGCACGCCGAGCGCGGTCTCGGCGAGCGAGCGGATCGGGGCGTCGCGCCAACCGAGGTTCGAGGCGAACATGCCGACGCCGGTCTGCTCGTCGACGAGCCCGGGCACGCTGACGCCCGCGGCCGCAGGCACGATGCCGGGCGTTGCGGCGAGATGCTCGCGGGCGAGCGCCGCGAGTGACGCCACGATCGTGCCTGCGGGATCGGCGGGGTCGAGGGGCGTCGGTGTGCGGCGGAGGCCGAGCACCCGCCCCGACGCGTCGACGAGCGCCGACTTCGTGTCGGTGCCGCCGACATCGAAGGCGAGCACCGCATGACCCGGGCCGAGCCGGGTCGCATCGGGGGCGGGGTGCGGGGCCATCAGGCGTCGAGGATGACGGAGCGGGTGAGGTTGCGCGGCGCGTCGGGGTCGAGGCCCTTCGCACGGGCACGGGCGAGCGACACCCGCTGGGCGCGCACGAGCTCGGCCATGGGGTCGAGCGTTCCGGCCTCGAAGTGCGCGCCGGTGGCGGCGACGTCGCCGGCGAGGCCCTCGGGCGTCTCGCCGAACTGCCAGGTGACCCGGCCGGGCGCGGCGATCGCGATCGGCCCGTGGCGGTACTCCATCGACGGGTACGACTCGGTCCACGACTGCGAGGCCTCGCGCATCTTCAGCGCCGCCTCGTGCGCGAGCCCGACCGACCAGCCGCGGCCGAGGAAGGTGTACTGCTCGGCGCCCGTCAGTTCAGGTGCGAGCTCTTCGGAGACCGCTCGCTCGGCGTCGGCGATCGCACCGCTCAGGTCTTCGCCGAGCGACGCGCGGAAGAGCGCGAGTGCCGTCGTCGCGAACCGGGTCTGCACGACGGACTGCTCGTCGGCGAACGGCAGCAGCGCGGCGTCGTCGACGAGATCCACGAGCGGCGAGGATGCATCGCCGATGACGCCGATGGTGCGCACACGCCCGCGCAGGCCCTCGACGAGCTGCAGCACCTCGGTGGTCGTGCCCGACCGGGTGAGGGCGACGACGGCGTCGTAGCCGCGGTCGACGAAGGCCTCGGATGCCGCGAACGCGTCGGTCTCGCCGTGGCCGCCGGCCTCGCGGAGCCACGCGTACGACTGCGCGATGAACCAGGACGTGCCGCAGCCGACCACGGCGATGCGTGCGCCGCGGGCGGGGAGCAGCGCCTGCTCGGCGCGGAGCGACTCCGCCTTCGCCCAGGTCTCGGGCTGCGAGTCGAGCTCGGCCGACATGTGTTCGGCGGGGGTGTGTTCGGTGGTCGAATGCTCGGTCAAGACGGCTCCAGACGGGTGTTCGGCGGCCGGCGCAGGAGATCAGCGCCGACATGACTTCTCATGATTGCAGATGACTGCAATCGATGTCCAACGATCAGACAAACGATCGTTTCGAACGTTTCGACGTGGTCTCCGAATTTGTGAGGGATCTGAACAAAATCTCATAACGAATCAGTTGCACGTCTTGACGGCTGATCTGCATCCGTCATAGATTTCGTGCGTCGAATGAACGAACATGATCGTTTGCTCGTCGAAACGTTCAGGAAACAGCACTCTGGCACCGTCGTCATGTGCGAGTCCCCGAACACACGCACCGTCGCGCGAGGCTCCATCCGGGCGCTGGTGCACCATCCACCACAGTGAGGAAGCATCCATGAAGAAGTCTCTGCGCCTCGGCACGGCCGTCGCGCTCGCCGCCACGGCGTCGCTCACGCTCGCATCCTGCGGCTTCGGCGGCGGTTCAGGTGAGGAAGCCGGTGGCAAGACCACGCTCGACCTGCTCGTGCCGAGCTACTCCGACAACACCCAGGGCCTGTGGGAAGACGTCATCGAGGGCTTCGAAGCCGAGAACACCGACATCGACGTCAAGCTCGAAGTGCAGTCGTGGGACAACCTCGAGACCGTCATCGCCACCAAGATCCAGGGCGGTGAGGCCCCCGACATCTACAACGGCGGCCCCTTCGCCGGCTTCGCAGCCGATGAACTGCTCTACCCGGCCGAAGACGTCGTCTCGCCCGAGACGTTCAGCGACTTCCAGGAGTCGTTCATCGCGAACGCCGAGGTCGACGGCACGGCGTACGCGCTGCCGCTGATCGCGTCGGCTCGCGCGCTGTTCGTCAACAACGCACTGCTCGAGCAGGCCGGCGTCGCGGCACCGCCCACCAACTGGGACGAGCTGCTCGACGCGGCGACGAAGGTCTCCGGTCTCGGCGGCGGCATCGCCGGCTACGGCATGCCCCTCGGTTCCGAAGAGGCGCAGGCCGAAGCGGCCGTGTGGCTCTGGGGCGGCGGCGGCACGTTCGGCGACGCGACCGAGATCACGGTCGACGACCCGGCGAACCTGCCCGGCGCCGACCAGATCAAGAAGATGATCGACGCGGGCGCCACCCAGGCCGACCCGGGCTCGACCGACCGTTCACCGCTCATGGACATCTTCATCCAGGGCAAGATCGGCATGCAGGTCGGCCTCCCGCCGACCGTCGGCCAGATCGAGGAGAACAACCCCGAGCTCGACTACTCGATCGTCCCGATCCCCACGCAGGACGGCAGCCCCATGACGGTCGGCGTCATGGACCAGCTCATGGCCTTCCAGAACGACGGCGACAAGCAGGAGGCGATCACCAAGTTCCTCGACTACTACTACACGGCGGACGTCTACGTGCCGTGGGTGCAGACCGAGGGCTTCCTGCCCGTCACCAAGTCGGGCGCCACCGAGCTCTCCTCCGAGGAGTCGCTCGCGCCGTTCCTCGAGGTGCTGCCCGACGCGCAGTTCTACCCGAGCACCAACCCCAAGTGGTCGGCGACGGATGCCGCGTTCAAGGCGCTGTTCGGACAGCTCCAGACGAAGCCCGCACAGGACGTGCTGACCGAGATCCAGGCGCAGGCCGACGCGGGCTGATCCCGCCCGCACGACCAGCAGTCCGTTCGCAACACCCGGAGGGATCGGTGACCACCGAACCATGAGCACCACATCCGATGCGTCACCGATCCAGGCGGGGGCGGCCGATGGCCGCCCCCGCCCCGGGCGCGGAACCCCCGCCAAGGGCGAAGCCGCCGCCCCCCGCCCGCGGGGCCGCGACCTGCTCCACGCGCTGCCGTGGATCGGTCCCGCCCTCATCCTCATCTTCGGCGTCGTGCTGTTCCCGGCCGTCGTCATGTTCTACAACTCGACCCGCGACATCTCCCAGAGCGGTGTCGACAAGGGCTCGGTCGGCCTCGACAACTACATCGAGGTCTTCAACTTCCCCTACTTCTGGCCGATCTTCGGCCGCACGATCGTCTGGGTCGTCGTGGTCGTCGCTGCGACGGTCATCATCTCGCTCGGCCTCGCGCAGATCCTCAACAAAGCCTTCCCCGGACGGCGCATCGTGCGCCTCGCGGTGATCATCCCGTGGGCGGCGTCGGTCGTCATGACGACGATGGTCGTCTACTACGGCCTCGAACCGTACTTCGGCATCATCAACAAGTTCCTCGTCGACATCGGCCTCGTCGACACCCCTGAGGGCTACGGCTGGACCCGGAACCCGGCGACCGCCTTCGCCTGGTCGATCGTCGTCGCGATCTTCGTGTCGCTGCCATTCACGACGTACACGATCCTCGCCGGACTCCAGACGGTGCCGGGCGAAGTGCTCGAGGCCGCCAAGATGGACGGCGCCGGGCCCATCCGCACCTACTGGGGGGTCGTGCTGCCGCAGCTGCGCAGCGCCCTCGCCGTCGCGGTGCTCATCAACATCATCAACGTCTTCAACTCGCTGCCGATCCTGAAGGTGATGACCGGGTCGATACCCGGCTACGACGCCGACACGATCATGACGATGATCTTCAAGTACATCCAGAACCAGCACAAGGTCGATGTCGCGAGCGCCCTCTCGGTCGTCGCGTTCGTCATCGTCATCGTGATCGTCGCCATCTACGTGCGCGTGGTCAAGCCCATGAAGGAGGTCTGATCGTGGCCGTCACCGCACCCGCGTTCGAGACGATCGCCCCGCCCGCGGCATCCGCTCGCAAGCGCCGCTACACCGAAGACCAGGTGCCCCTCGGCAAGGTGCTGGTGCGCATGCTCGCAGGCTTCATCGTGCTCGCGATCTTCGTCCTCCCGTACGTCATCATGTTCTTCGGCTCGGTGAAGACGAAGGCGCAGATCCGCTCGGTCGACCCCACCTACCTCCCCACGGAGTGGCACTGGGAGAACTACATCAACATGTGGTCGACGCCCGAGACGCCGCTGCCGCAGAACCTCATCTCGACGATCATCATCTCGGTCTTCGCGACGCTGATCGTGCTGCTCGTCGCGATGCCCGCGGCGTACTACACGGCCCGGTTCACGTTCCCGTTCCGCATGGTGTTCCTCTTCCTCGTGATCGTCACGCAGATGCTGCAGCCGGCCGTGCTGACCTCGGGCCTGTTCCGCCAGTTCCTCGCATTCGACATGATCGACACGTGGGCGGCGATGATCTTCATCAACGCCGCGTTCAACCTCTCGTTCGCCGTGTGGATCATGCACTCGTTCTTCGCGGGCATCCCGAAGGAGGTCGACGAGGCGGCGCAGATCGACGGCGCAGGTCGCCTCCGCGTGCTGTTCACGATCAGCCTGCCGCTCGTCTGGCCCGGCATCGTGACCGCGATCGTGTTCACCTTCGTGGCGTGCTGGAACGAGTTCGCGGCCTCGCTCGTGATCCTCTCGACCGCGGGCAACCAGCCGCTCTCCGTGGCCCTCACGAAGTTCGTCGGCCAGTACGAGACCTCGTGGCAGTACGTGTTCGGCGTCTCGATCGTCGCCATCGTGCCGGTGGTCATCCTGTTCATGATCATCGAGAAGCGCCTCGTCGGCGGCCTCACCGCCGGCAGCGTCAAGTAACCACCGGAACCAGCGGATGTCGCGGGTGCCGCCTGCCCCGCGGCATCCGCTTCATTTTCAGGAGTTCGTCCATCGCTCAGGACGAACGGCTCGGCTGCCGCCTGAGTCGGGTTCGAACCCCTGAATCGCGATCGAGTCCCATCGCGATCGCATGCCGGAACTCCGACTCGACCTCCTGCCATTCGAACAGCACCTGCCTGTAGTCGATGCGGACCACCGTGTACCCCATGAGGGTCAGCCGACGGTCTTGTGCGATGTCGCGCCGTCGTTGTTCGGCCGAGCTGTGGAACTCGTACCCGTCGACCTGATACACGAGTCGATCGCCGATGAGCCCGTCCACCGGGTGGCCGTCGATCATCACTTGCTGTCGTACACGGATGCCGAGGCGACGGAGACGCGCGACCGGGATCGTCTCGATGCCGGAGTCCGAGAGCATCGACGCGCCGGACCTGACCCGACGAGCTGCGGCGCTGCGCAGCGGGAGTCGGTCGAGGTGGTCGGATGCGACACGGCCGCTGCGAAGGGCGGACTCCCAGGTCGCGAGCGCCTGATCGAACGGTCGGCAATCGGCGAGGTGCACGAGGGCGTTGACGACCGGCTCGACGAGTTCGTACCGGTGCGGGGCGACCGGCCCGGCGTTCCAATGAACGATCGCGGCTCCGGCATCGAACCGTGAGGCGTTGGGCGAGACGGCAAGGTGCAGTCGTCCGTCGTCGATCGTCCAGAGCCCATGATGCTGAGCCGCAGACACGCACGCGACTCTTCCGCCCACCTGTGCAGCACGGATCAGGCGCGGCGGCGCCGTCGGACGAACGAGCCACCGTCTCACCCGCCGGACCTCTCCGGAGGCGACAGCCGTGCGGATCGCGTAGCGAGTGAATCCGTCGCGGAGGGCGTCGTCGACATGACGGATGTCGTTGCTCCCGGCGACCCATTCAGCGAGGTCCATTCCTCGAGCCTCGCCCATCGAGCCGCATGCGGCTCGGACTCGACGACCTATGTGGACGAGGTCCTGGTGGGGCAGGTGGTGCAGGAGAGGTCGCCGTGTTCAGGCGACCGTCAGCTGCGCAGGACGCGATCGCGGGAACCGTCCTGACTCGCGCACGATCTCCTGGCAGCCGGCGATCGACGCAACAGGGCAGGGCGGCGAGCGGGTGAGCTACTCGCGCCAGGGCACCCCGTCGACTTTGCGGTAGTCGATGCCGAGGGCGTCGAGGTGCGTGCCGAGCGAAGCGAGCCGCGCAGTGAAGTCGGATGCATCGCGTGCAGCGCCCTCGTCTGGCGCCGGCGACCAGGCGATCTCGGCGATCGCCGTGATGCGTGGGAACACCATGAACTCGAGCTCGTCCGCGGTGCCGAGGGTCTCGGTCCACACGGGCGCCTCGACGCCGAGGATGTCGCCCTCGGCGAGGCCGGGCACGATGGACGTCGGCTCCCAGCCGTAGGCCTCCTCGAGCGTCGTCGGACCGTCGGCCCACACCTGCCCGAGCTTGCCGCCGTCGGGGCCGTCGGGGTCGTCGGGGTACTTCATGTCGAGGTAGGCGACATCGGCGGGGGAGAGGATGACGCTCCCGCCCTGTTCCACGAACGAGGTCGTGAGCTCGGCCGCATCGTCGCGCGGTGCGACGAAGTCCCAGTACTGCCCGACCGTGCCGGTCGGCAGTGCGCGCGACGCGCCCATCTCGTGCCAGCCGATGACGGTCTTGCCGGTCGCGGCTCCGGCGGTGGCGATGCGCCGCACCAGGTCGAGGTAGTCCGCCTCCGACGTCGCGAGCGACTCGTCGCCGCCGACGTGCAGCCACGGTCCGGGCGTCATCTCGGCGACCTCGCCCAGCACGTCGGCGAGGAACCGGTCGGTCGCCTCGGCGCGTTCGGGCGACGCGCACAGCGACGAGAAGCCGACCTCGATGCCTTCGTAGGGCTGCGGCGCGACCCCGTCGCAGTTCAACTCGGGGTAGGCGCTGAGGGCGGCGTTGGTGTGGCCGGGCAGGTCGATCTCGGGCACGACGGTCACGAAGCGCTCGGCGGCGTAGTCGACGATGCGTCGATAGTCGTCCTTCGTGTAGAAGCCGCCGCCGTCGCCGCCGGTCGAGGTCGATGCGCCGATTCCGGTGAGTTCGGGCCACGCGTCGATCTGCAGCCGCCAGCCCTGGTCGTCGGTGAGGTGGAGGTGCAGCACGTTGAGCTTCAGCATGGCGATGCGGTCGATGTGGTCGAGCACGTCCTCCACCGGGAGGAAGTGGCGGGCGACGTCGAGCATCGAGCCGCGGTAGGCGAATCTGGGGGCATCGGCGACGGATGCCGCGGGCACGGTCCAGCCGCCATCGGGCGCCGTCGAGGCATCCGCTCGCTCGATCTCGGCTGGCAGCAGCTGGCGCAGGGTCTGCGTGCCCCGGAACAGCCCCGCGGCGGAGGGCGCCGCGATGCGGACGCCGTCGGTGCCGCTCTCGAGCGTGTACGCCTCCTCCCCGGTTCCGGCATCGGGATCGATGACGAGTGCGATGTCGGATGCCGCGATCTCGCCGTCGACGACCGGCAGGTCGAACCCGGTGGCGATGCGCGCCTGCGCTGCGAAGGTCTCCGCCACCGCGGCGGCGTCGCCGCTCGCGACGAAGCGGGTCTCATCGCTGAGGGGGAACGGCTCGCCGTGCGTGAGCTCGAACTCGACGGGGGCCGGGATGATGCCGGTCACGGCGTCTCCGTTCTCTGGTGTGGCGGTGCAGCCGCCGAGCGCGAGCGCGGCGGCGACCAGGCTGGCGGTGACCAGGCTGACGGTGGTGGAGGTGGTGCGGATGCGACGTCGCATGCGTCCTCGATCGTTGGGAAGTAAGGAGTCCTAACTCGTATCGTCGCATGAATCGCCGCCGAGCGGCAGTACGCTCGTGCGAATGACGAGCGCCCTTCCCGTGCCGCACGACCGCTTGGACTTCACCGCGCTCGAAGCGCCGGTCGACCCCGCCGCGGTGCGCGCGTACCGGCAGGCGACGAAGGCGTCCGGCTCGCAGCACGCGATGACGGGGGCCCAGACGATCACCACGGTGTTCGGCGTGGTGATCGTGGTCGTCGTGTTCTTCGTGTTCGCGATCATCGGCACCGTGTTCGTCAGCCTGTTCCTCTCCTCGGTCGGGGGCGCGTTCAGCGACGTGCCGGTCGTGCTGCTCCTCTTCCCGCTGTTCGTGCTCGCGGCGCTCGTGCTCGTCGTCGTCGCGATCGTGCGGCGGGTGCGGCGGGGCAGCGACTGGCAGCGCTGGTACCGCCTCGACCGCTTCGCAGCGGCGAACGGGTTCGACTTCGCGGTGACCTCGCCGGGTCCGCCCTACCCGGGCACCGTGTTCGGCCTCGGGAGGAACCGGACGAGCTACGAACTGCTGCGGTCGACGAGCGGCCGGTTCGTCGAACTCGGCTCGTACCGGTACACGACGGGCAGCGGCGACGACGAGCGCGTGTCGTCGTGGGGATACATCGCCGTCGCGCTCGACCGGCCGGTGCCGCACATGCTGCTCGACGCCCGGGCGAACGACCGCGTGTTCAGCAGCCTGCCCGCGGCATTCGCACGGAGCCAGGTGCTGAGCCTCGAGGGCGACTTCGACCGGCACTTCACGCTGTACGCGCCGGGCGAGTACGAGCGCGACGCCCTCTACGTCTTCACCCCCGACCTCATGGCGCTCCTGATCGACGAGGCCGCGGGGTGGGACGTCGAGCTCGTCGATCGCTGGCTCTTCCTCTATGCCCCCGATCCCATCGACTCCGCCGACGTGGGAGCGTGGCGCCGGGCGCTCCGCGCCGCCGACCTGGTCGGGGCGAAGGTGCTCTCGCGAACGCAGCGGTACACGGACGAGCGAGCGGCCGGCGGGGCGCCCGAGCTGCCGGGCGGGCCCGCGCTGCCAGGCGCGGCCGAGGCATCCGTCTCGCCCGACGCATCCGCTGCATTCCTCGGTCAGGCGGCGCCGCCACGCCCGGGCGAGCCGACGATCGCACCCGGCGGCAAGCGCCTGCGCGGCGGCATCCGGTGGGCGAGCGTCGCGGGCGTCGTCGGTGTGATCGTCTGGTGGATCTTCGTGACCCGGCTGACCGGACGCTGAACCCGTTCACCGACCCGTCGGCACCGAGGCGCATCCATTGCTAAGCTTCGAGGGTCGCGACTGGCGTTGAGATGGATACCATCGGGGAGCGACTGGCACGGACCGACCGCACGCCTGGGCCGGTACGCATACCTCGGCGCTGGCGCGCGCGAGGCAGCACCCCACGTAGGTCCGTTTGTCATGAAGGAGCCAGTCTTGGCCGAGTCCGTTTTCAATGCGCCGCTTTCCGAAGTCGACCCCGAGATCGCCGAAGTTCTCGAGCTCGAACTCGGTCGCCAGCGCGACTACCTCGAGATGATCGCGAGCGAGAACTTCGTTCCCGTCTCCGTGCTGCAGTCGCAGGGCAGTGTGCTCACCAACAAGTACGCCGAGGGCTACCCCGGTCGCCGCTACTACGGCGGCTGCGAGTACGTCGATGTCGCCGAGTCGCTCGCGATCGAGCGGGCGAAGTCGCTCTTCGGCGCCGAGTACGCCAACGTGCAGCCGCACTCGGGTGCGACCGCGAACGCGGCCGTGCTCTCCGCGATCGCCACCCCGGGCGACACCATCCTCGGCCTCGAGCTCGCGCACGGCGGCCACCTCACGCACGGCATGAAGCTGAACTTCTCGGGCAAGCTCTACAACGCCGTCTCGTACGGCGTCGACCCCGAGACCTTCCTCGTCGACATGAACGTCGTGCGCGACAAGGCCCTCGAGCACAAGCCGCAGGTCATCATCGCCGGCTGGTCGGCCTACCCCCGTCACCTCGACTTCGCCGCGTTCCGCGCGATCGCCGACGAGGTCGGCGCGAAGCTCTGGGTCGACATGGCGCACTTCGCCGGCCTCGTGGCCGCCGGCCTGCACCCGAGCCCCGTGCCCTACGCCGACGTCGTCTCGTCGACCGTGCACAAGACGATCGGCGGCCCCCGCTCGGGCTTCATCGTCTCGCGCGACATGGAGCTCGCGAAGAAGCTCAACTCCAACGTGTTCCCGGGCCAGCAGGGCGGCCCGCTCATGCACGTCATCGCGGCGAAGGCCACGGCCTTCAAGATCGCGGCGTCCGAGGAGTTCAAGAACCGTCAGGAGCGCACCATCCGGGGCGCGCAGATCCTCGCGGCCCGCCTCACGGCCGACGACTCGCGTGCAGCGGGCGTCGACGTGCTGACGGGCGGCACCGACGTGCACCTGGTGCTCGCCGACCTCCGCAACTCGAAGATCGACGGCCAGCAGGCCGAAGACCTCCTGCACGCGGCGCTCATCACCGTGAACCGCAACTCGGTGCCGTTCGACCCGCGCCCGCCGATGGTCACCTCGGGCCTGCGCATCGGCACGCCCGCGCTCGCGACCCGCGGTTTCGGCGACGCCGAGTTCACCGAGGTCGCCGACATCATCGCGCTCGCGCTCCAGGGCGAAGCGGATGTCGCGTCGCTCCGTTCGCGCGTCGAAGCCCTCACGGCGGCGTTCCCGCTGTACCCGGGCCTCGCGCAGTAGGGAATCCCATGACCGCGATCACCCTCGACGGCGTCGCCACCGCGGCGGCCGTCAAGTCCGAACTCGCCTCGCGCATCCAGCTGCTGAAGGCGCACGGCGTCGTGCCGGGCCTCGGCACGCTCCTCGTGGGCGACGACCCGGGTTCGCGGTCGTACGTCGCGGGCAAGCACCGCGATTGCGCCGAGGTGGGCATCGAGTCGATCCGCATCGACCTGCCCGCCTCGGCCACCACGGCCGATGTGCGCGCCGCGATCCGCGACCTCAACACCGCATCTCAGGTCACCGGCTACATCGTGCAGCTGCCGTTGCCCGCGGGCCACGACGAGAACGCGATGCTCGAACTCATCGACCCCGACAAGGACGCCGACGGACTGCACCCGACGAACCTCGGCCGGCTCGTGCTCGGCATCGAGGGCGAACTGCAGTCGCCGCTGCCGTGCACGCCTGCCGGCATCGTCGAGATGCTGCGCCGCTACGACGTGCCGATCCGGGGGCGTCACGTCACGGTCATCGGTCGAGGTCTCACGGTCGGCCGCCCGCTCGGCCTGCTGTTCACCCGCAAGGGCCTCGACGCCACCGTCACGCTCACGCACTCGCGCACCGAGGATCTCGCTGCCGAGGTGCGCCGTGCCGACATCGTCGTGGCCGCCGTCGGCGTGCCGCACCTCGTGCAGGCCGACTGGATCAAGCCCGGCGCCGCCGTGCTCGACGTCGGCATCACGCGCGTGCAAGACGAGGACACGGGCAAGGGCAAGCTCACGGGCGATGTCGACCCGGCCGTCGCCGAGGTCGCCGGCCACCTGTCGCCGAACCCGGGCGGCGTCGGCCCGATGACCCGCGCGATGCTGCTCGCGAACGTCGTCAAGGCCGCCGAGCAGCGACTGCACCGCTGATCTGCACGTAGTTCCTGTCAAGCAGGCAGGGTGAGGCGCCGTCCGGGCTTGGTTCTGGGCGGCGCCTCTCGCGAGCCGTGCGACGGCATGCGGTGGGGACGATCGGAAGAGTCTGGTTGCTACTTGGCAGCGATTCCGAAGCCTCCATCGTTCCAAGCCGCAACGAGTTCCCCTTCGCGCGGCAACTCGAGGTGACTGCAGCCGCTGACTCGTCCCCCGACTGTGCCGCGCCAGTAGCAGACGACGTACTCGCCGGGCGAGGCGATGATTCGGAAATCGCCATCCTCCTCGATCAGAGAAGTCGTGCCGCCGAGCTGTGAGACGTCTGCCTCGCTCAGCTTCGTCGCCACGTTTCCCCACTGATCGGGGTCGGTGATCGGCTCCTCTCCCGTGACCTCCCAGAACGGCCCGTCCATGACCTCGATCGGGAGGACGGCCAGCCCGCCGCCACCGATTGCATAGTCGGGCAATCCGGTGTCGTCGATGCCGATCATCCGCCCGACCAACCCGCCGGAACCGGCAGGGGTCGGACCGCACGCTGCGAGCAGACCCAGCACGAGCGCTGTCGCGACGCCCGCGATGGCTGCACGGCCAATGGGACGAATCACTGGTTCCGTCCTTTCCGGGCTCTTCGAGACAGGCCGAGACAGTCCCGCGATCACAGCAGTATCGATTGGCACGCGCAGCGGTCTGGTCGCACTGCCGACGGTAGTGTCCGCGTCACGATCGAAGGCACCCCCGGTTCAGGGGGGAGAGCGGCGCAGCGACTGCACCGCTCGTCGACCTGCCGGTCGCCCGGTGTTCACCGCGCGTGCACCGGGCGGCCGTCTGGCGCGCGTAGCTTCGCGCCATGGCCAGGGTCGAACTCGTCGAAGCGCTGCGCGCCGTCGCCTCGTCCGCAAGCGGGTCGTCGACGCTGGTCGACGGCCGCGAGGTGGGCTCCAGCACTGATCGAGCGGATGCCACGGTCTCGCGTGCGACCGCGATCATCCCGGCCCGGGGCGGCTCGGTCGGGTTGCCCGGCAAGAACCTCGCCCGCGTCGGCGGGGTGCCGCTCATCGCGAGGGCCGTCCGCGCCGCGCTCGCCGCGGATCGTATCGACCGGGTCGTCGTGACGACCGACGACGACGCGATCGCCGACGCCGCTCGAGTCGCTGGTGCCACGGTCGTCGATCGGCCCGTCGAGCTCGCGGGATCCATGGCGTCGAGCGAGTCGGCACTGCTGCACGCGCTCGACGAGCTCGAACTCCGCGATGCGCTGGGCCTGCTCGCACCGCAGCCGCGCGGCGGCGTCGCCGAGGTCGGCGACCGCAGCGACGAACGCGAACGCGCCGTCACGGTGTTCATCCAGGCCACCTCGCCCTTCATCGACCCGGCTGATCTCGACGCCGCGATCGAACGCGTCGCCACCGGCGAGCGCGACGTCGTGTTCTCGGGTGCGCCGACCCACGCGTTCCTCTGGCGCGAAAACGTCGACGCGGGCTCCGTGGTCGGGGTGAACCACGAGGCATCCCGCCGCCTCCGTCGTCAGGACCGCGAGCCCGAGTACCTCGAGACCGGGGCGTTCTACGTCTTCGCGACCGACGGGTTCCGCGGGGCAGGGCACCGGTTCTTCGGTCGCATCGGCGTCCAGCAGGTCGCCGCCGACCACGCCGTCGAGATCGACGAACTCGCCGACCTCGAGCGGGCGAGAGCACTCGCGCCCGGCATCGATCGTGCGCTCGCGGCATCCGCTCGCTCAGGCTGGATGCATGGAGCGCACAGCGCGCTCGCCCCGCACATCGACGTCGACGCGCTGGTAACCGACTTCGACGGCGTGCACACCGACGACACCGTCATGGTCGACCAGCTCGGCCGCGAGTCGGTGCGGGTGAGCCGCAGCGACGGCGCCGGCATCGCGCGGCTCCGCAGAGCCGGCATCCCGGTGCTGATCCTGTCGGCCGAGCAGAACCCGGTCGTCGGGCGCCGCGCCGAGAAGCTCGGGGTCGAATGCGCGCAGGGCGTGGAGGAGAAGGGCGCGGTGCTGCGCGAGTGGGCGGAGCGCCGCGGCATCCGCCTCGATCGCATCGCGTACCTCGGCAACGACCGCGGCGACCTGCCGGCCCTCGAGCTCGTCGGCTGGCCCATCGCCGTGCCGGATGCCGCTCCCGAGGCGCTCGACGCAGCGCGTCACGTGCTCACCAGCACGGGCGGCCACGGAGCCGTGCGCGAACTCGCCGACCTGATCCTCGCCGCGCGCCACACCGCCGCGGCGAACGACGACCCCGATCCCGCCACCGCGCGATCCTGAATGAGGGAGTGAACATGTCTGTGCGCATCGGTCGATCGGACGTCGGCAGCGAGTACCCGGTCTACGTCATCGGCGAGATCGGCCTGAACCACAACGGCGACGTCGAGATCGCCAAGCGCCTCATCGACGTCGCGGTGGAGGCGGGCGCGCAGGCCGTGAAGTTCCAGAAGCGCACCCCCGAGATCGCGACCCCCGAGCATATGCGCGACGTGCCGCGCGAGACCCCGTGGGGCACGATGAGCTACCTCGACTACCGGCGCCGTGTCGAGTTCGGCGAGCCCGAGTACCTCGAGATCGCCACGTATGCGCTGCGCGCCGGCATCGACTGGTTCGCGTCGCCGTGGGACGTGCCGTCGGTCGAGTTCCTCGAGGGCCTCGACGTGGTCGCGCACAAGGTCGCCTCCGCCTCGGTCACCGACCTGGCGCTGCTCGACGCGATCGCGCGCACGGGCAAGCCGGTGATCCTCTCGACGGGCATGTCGACGCTCGAGGAGATCGACCGGGCGGTCGAGGTGCTCGGCACCGATCGCCTCGTCATCATGCACGCGACCTCGAGCTACCCGATGCCGCCCGAGGAGGCGAACCTCCGCACGATCGAGACGCTGCGCGGCCGCTACCTCGGCGTGCCGATCGGCTACTCGGGTCATGAGCGCGGCCTGCAGATCTCGCTCGCCGCGGTCACCCTCGGCGCCGTCGCCGTCGAGCGCCACATCACGCTCGACCGGGCGATGTGGGGTTCCGACCAGGCGGCCTCGCTCGAGCCGACCGGCTTCGAGCACCTCGTGCGCGACATCCGCGTGATCGGCGAGGCGATGGGCGACGGCGTGAAGCGCGTGTTCCCCGGCGAGGAGGCGCCGCGCGCGAAGCTGCGCCGGGTTCCCGCGCTGTGAGCCACGGCCATCACGCGGGTGGCGCGGGCGCTGCAGGCGCTGCGGATGCCGCGGGCGCGCCGCCCTCGACCGGTCGCCGACTTCTCGTGGTCGCCGATTCCGACTCCTACGTGAAGTGGGGCGCGGCCTTCGCGTCGCGACTGCCCGTCGGCTGGAGCGCCGAGCTCGTCGTGCTGCAGACGACCGTGCATCCGAGTGCTCGGCAGTTGCGCGCGGCACTCGCCGGCACGGCGTTCACCGCAGCGGCCGTGCCCACGATCCGCCTCGACGAGCTGCCCGAGCGGCTCGCCGGGCACCGCCCCGATGCCGTGCTGCTCGCGCTGCGCGGCCCGCTCGTGCGGGTGGTCGCACCGATCGCGGCCCGCGCGCCGGGCCGCCCGGTGCTCGTGAGCGGCTTCCCCGGCCTGACGATCCCGGCCGAGCCCAAGGCGATCGTGTACCGCGAGCAGGTCGACCTCATCGTGCTGCACAGCCGGCACGAGGTGCGCGCGTTCCGCGCGAACGCGGTCGAACTCGGCATCGCGATCGACTTCGGGCTCGCGACGCTCGCCTTCCTGCAGGGCGGCAGGGCGGCGGATGCCCCGGCGGCCGCGCGGGGCTCCGACCTCGTCTTCGCGGCGCAGGCCAAGGTACCCGCCGAACGCGATGACCGGGTGCGGTTGCTCGGGTGGCTCGCCGACGCCGCGGCCCGGCGCCCCTCACGACGCGTCGTCGTCAAGGTGCGGGCGCGTCGCGGTGAGGCGCAGACCCATGCCGAGGCCTTCGACTACGCCGAGCTGCTCGACGACCTCGACGTGCGCCGGGCCCTCGGCGGATCGCTGCCGCCGAATCTCGTCGTCGAAGACGGGCCGATGGCGGAGCACCTCGCCCACGCCGCCGGACTCGTGACCGTGAGCTCGACGGCGGCGCTCGAAGCGGTTGCGTCGGGCCTGCCGACCCTGCTGATCGACGAGTTCGGCGTCACGCCGAAGCTCATCAACACGGTCTTCGAGGGCAGCGGGCTGTTCGGCGGGGCCGATGCGCTCGCCGACTGGGAGCTGCGACACCCCGCAGACGAGTGGCTCGCCGAGAACTACTTCCACGGCCACGAGCACGACGATTGGGCCGCGCAGCTCGAGGTGCTGCTCGACCGACGGGCCGCGGGCGCGCTGCCGCCGCGGAGGCGCGCGCACAACCTCTCGGGCGGCGCGCTGCGGCGCGCCTTCGAACGCAAGCGCATGCTCGGCGAGCACGACCGTTCGCTCACGGGAGCCGCCGCGATGGTCGTGGCGATCCCGACCCGTTGGGTCGTGCGGCGCGCTCGGCGCGTGCGTGCCCGTCTGGCCGCACCTCGGGCGGGTGCGATCGAGGCCTGACGAACACGACCGGCTCGTCGTGACGCGGCTGAGCGCCGCACCGAGCGAGGCGGTCGAGCTGCTCAGTCGACCGGCGCCGAGTGCTCCTCGACGTGGATCAGGTAGGCGGCGCCGTTGCGCTGGATGCCGGCGCGCTCGATGTCGCTGAGCTCGCGGCGCACCTTGGCCGGCACCCCGGCGACGAGCGAGCCCGGCGGCACGACCGTGCCCTCGAGCACCACGGCGCCCGCGGCGACGAGCGAGCCCGCGCCGATCACGGCACCGTTCAACACGGTCGCGTTCATGCCGACGAGACAGTGGTCTTCGACGGTGCAGCCGTGCAGCACCGCTCCGTGCCCGACCGACACGCCACGACCGACGGTCAGGGGGTAGCCCGCGTCGACGTGGCAGACGACCGTGTCCTGCAGGTTCGACCCCTCGCCGATGCTGATCGGCTCGGCCTCGGCGCGGAGCACGGCGTTGTACCAGACGCTCGAACCGGCGGCGAGGCGCACATCGCCGACGATCACGGCCCCTGCGGCGACGAACGCCGTCTCGTCGAGCGCGGGCGCGGCGATGCCGGCGATGGTCAGGACGCGAGCCGAGGGGTCTGCAGACATGCGGACAGCCTACGCGCGCCGGTCGTGCGGCCCGAGCCGCCCATGGTCAGCGGCCCGGTCGTGCGGCCCGTGCGGACCTGGTGATGAGACGGTAGGCCGCCCCGACCGCGAGCACCACGAGGCCCGCGACGATCGAGACGGGCGGAAGGGTCGCGACGAGCACGAGGCATCCGATCGCCCCGGCTGCGGAGAGCGCCCGCGGGACGCGCCGTTCCGACCGCGGTTGGGTGATCGCCGCGAGGTTCGCGACGAGGTAGTACACGAGCACGCCGAACGAGGAGAAGCCGATCGCGCCGCGCAGATCGACGGTGGCGACGAGCGCGATGACGACGAGCGCGACGGCGATCTCGGCGACGTGCGGCACGCGGAACCGGGGATGCACGCGGGCGAGTGGTCGCGGCAGTTCGTTGTCGCGCGCCATCGCGAGGGCGGTGCGCCCGATGCCCGCGAGCAGGGCGAGCAGCGCCCCGAGCGCCGCCACCGCCGCGCCGAGGCGAACGACGGGTGCGGCCCACTGCCAGCCCGCGGCTTCGACGACGTCGACGAGCGGGGCGACGGATGCCGCGAGCCCCGCCGGCCCGAGGGCGCCGAGTGCCGCGGCGCCGACGCCGGCGTACACGAGCACCGCGACGGCGAATGCGATGCCGATCGCTCGGGGGATCGTGCGCGAGGGCTCGCGAACCTCCTCGCCGAGCGTCGCGATGCGCGCGTACCCGGCGAAGGCGAAGAACAGCAATCCGGCGGACTGCAGGATGCCGAGCCAGCCCTGGTCGATCGCCGTGGGGCTTGATGCACCTCCCGAAGCGTCGCCGAACGTCGCCGTGGCGCCCGCGGCGACGACGAGCGCGAGCACCCCGAGCACTCCGATCACGATGACGGTCGCCACGCGTGCGGTGCGGGTGATGCCCCGCAGGTCGACGGCGGTGATCGCGACGACGGCGGCGACGGCGAGTGGTCGCTGCCAGTCGGGAGGCGCGAGGTAGGCGGCGGCGGTCATCGCCATGGCGGCGCAGCTCGCGGTCTTGCCGATGACGAATCCCCAGCCGGCGAGGAACCCGGGCCACTCGCCGAGGCGCTCGCGGCCGTAGCGGTAGGCGCCGCCCGACTCCGGGTATCGTGCGGCGAGCTGTGCCGTCGAGCCCGCGTTGGCGAGGGCCACGAACGCCGCGATCGCGAGCCCGACCATGAGCCCGGCGCCCGCGGCCTGAGCAGCGGGGGCGAACACCGCGAAGACGCCGGCGCCGATCATCGCGGCGAGGCCGATCGCGACCGCCTGTCGGAGACCGAGACGGCGGGCGAGGGAGGGCTGTTCCACGCTCGCACACTAGAGCATGCAGGTGACGAGCGGGCAACCTCGCGGCATCACCCTGGGCGCATCGCCGCGGATGCGTCACATGGTGCCGCGCGCCCACGGGGAGCACGCGTGCTGCTCGATGCAGACGCGGAGCACGACCGCGCGTCCGTCGAGGAGCCCGGTGTCGTCGCCGAGCTCGATCGTGAGGACGTCGGTCGTGGCCGGGGTGACGAGTCGCATGTCGCGAGGACCCTCGACGACGACCTCGGCGCGCGCGGCATGCCCGTCGTCCGAACGATCGCCGACGACGAGCAGGTCGCCGCCGGCGACGAGCCCCGCCATGTAGGCGACGCCCTCATTCGCACGGGTGCCCCTGATCTCGGCGGCGACGTCGAAGGCGCCCTCCCCGACGCGTGCCGCCGCCCGAGCGCGCTCCTGCGGCTGCTCGCCCGCGTCGAGCGCCCGCATCGTGCAGGTGTCGATGCCCGTGGACTCGCACGGGTCGTCGAACTGGTGCCGGTCGGGCGTCGGCGCCGAGCCCAGCGCAAGGGTTCCCGCGACGACCGCAGCCGCCCACTGCATGCCGATCCCCATCCCCGTGCCCCCTCGAATCCCGTGGCGGGCCATCGCGCCGCCGGAGCGAGCGTCTCGCAGGCCGGTTTCATCCGGCTTTCATCGGCGGTCGGCACCGCGACGTCACCGATCGCTAGGATCTTCGGCATGTCATCGCCCTCGCACGCCGCCGTCGACCGAGTCGCCAGTGCCCTCGCCGGGCACGGGCTCTCACCCGAGATCGTCTGGTTCGACGATGCCGTCACGACCGCCCCGCTCGCCGCGGAGGCGCTCGGGGTCGAGGTCGGCCAGATCGCCAACTCCCTCGTCTTCACGATCGACGACGAGCCGATCCTGGTGCTGACGTCTGGGTCGCACCGGGTCGACACCGAGTGGCTCGGGCAGCAGCTCGGCGGCGTCATCCGTCGTGCCTCGAAGGAGACGGTGAAGGAGGCGACCGGCCAGGTGATCGGCGGGGTCGCGCCGCTCGGCCATCCTGCTCCGGTGCGCACGGTCGTCGACGTGCAGCTCGCCGTCTACCCGGCCGTCTGGGCTGCGGCGGGCCACGCGAAGACGGTCTTCCCGACCTCGTTCGACGAGCTCGTGCGCATCACGGGCGGCACGCCCCACGCCGTCGAGGCCCCGCGCGGCTGACGCGGTGTCCGCTCGCGCAGCCGGAGCCGCCTTCTGCGCCGCTCAGGAGTCGCGTCGGGCGCCCTCGCTCGGCCGCACGACGAAGATCGTCGGTTCGCGGTAGCCCTGCTCGGCGAACTCGCGGCGCACCTCGCGTTCGATCACGGGCACGAGCCCGTCGATCATGAGCGCGATCGCAGAACCGCCGAAGCCGCCGCCCGTCATGCGGGCGCCGATCGCACCGGTCGCCTGCGCCGTGCTGACGGCCAGGTCGATCTCGGGCACGCTGATCTCGAAGTCATCGCGCATCGACACGTGCGAGGCGTCGAGCAGCGGGCCGATCGCGGCCGCGCCGTGCTCGCGGAGGGTCCGCACCGTGTCGAGCACCCGCTGGTTCTCGGTGACGATGTGCCGCACACGGCGGAACGTCTCGTCGTCGAGCAACGTGGCGGCGCGCTCGAGGTCGCCGACGTGCACGTCGCGCAGCGACTCGACGCCGAGCGCCGCCGCGCCGGCCTCGCAGGAGGCACGTCGGGCGGCGTACCCTCCGGTGGCGTGCGCGTGCGACACGTTCGTGTCGATGACGAGGATCGAGAGGCCGTCGGCGGCGAGGCCGAGCGGGATCACCTCGGCGTCGAGGCTGCGGCAGTCGAGGAACACGGCCGCGTCCGCGTGGGCGAGCAGTGAGGCCGACTGGTCGAGGATCCCGGTGGGAGCGCCGACGACGCGGTTCTCGGCGAGCTGGCCGACCTTGGCGAGCGTCGGCCGATCCAGGCCGAGGTTCCAGTGCTCGTCGAGGGCGAGCGCCACCGAGCACTCGATGGCGGCCGACGACGACAGGCCGGCTCCGACGGGCACCGTGCTCGAGATGTGCAGGTCGACGCCGGGCACGGCCCCGAGGTCGGCGCCGAGCTGTCCGAGCGCCCAGGCGACGCCGAGGGGGTAGGCCGACCACCCGTCGAGAGCCTCGGGCGAGAGGTCGTCGAGGTGCACCTCGACGGCATCGGGCGTGAAGGTCGAGGAGACGCGGATGAGCCGGTCGTCGCGAGAGCCGAGTGCAACGCTCGCACGCTGGTCGATCGCGAAGGGGAAGACGAACCCGTCGTTGTAGTCGGTGTGCTCGCCGATGAGGTTCACGCGCCCGGGCGCCGACCAGACGCCGACGGGGGCGCGCCCGTATCGCTCGGTGAAGCCTGCGGCGGCGGTGTCGGCTGCGGTGGCGTCGGTCATGCTCGGGTTCCTTCGGAGTCGGAGTCGGAGTCGGAGTCGGAGGCGGAGTCGGAGGCGATGGCGGCGCGCAGTGCCTCTGCCTGGGATTCGGGGGTGACGTCGCCGATCCATGCTCCCATCGCCGCCTCGGAGCCGGCGAGGAACTTCAGCTTGTCGGCACCGCGCCGCGGGCTCCTGAGCTGGAGCATGAGCCGCACGTCGCTCCGGCGCTCGTGCACCGGCGCCTGGTGCCACGCGGCGATGTAGGGCGTGGGGGTGTCGTAGAGCCGGTCGATGCCGCGCAGGAGCCGCAGGTAGAGCTCCGCGAGCTCGTCGCGCTCGGCCAACATGGTCTCGGCGAGGTCGGGCACATGACGATGGGGCAGCAGGTGCACCTCGATCGGCCAGCGGGCGGCGAACGGCACGAACGCCGTCCAGTGCTCGCCGGCGAGCACGACGCGCGGGCCGCCGCGTTCACGTTCGAGCAGGTCGGCGAAGAGCGTCGGCCCGTAGGCGTCGATCGAGTCGAGCAGCCGCTCGGTGCGGGGCGTTACGTACGGGTAGGAGTAGATCTGGCCGTGCGGGTGGCCGAGGGTCACGCCGATCGCCTCGCCGCGGTTCTCGAACGGGAAGACCTGCTGCACCCCCGGCAGTGCCGAGAGTGCGGCGGTGCGCTGCGCCCACGCCTCGATGACGGTGCGCGCGCGCGAGACGGTCTGGGTGCCGAACGAACCCTCGTGCTCGGGGCTGAAGCAGACGACCTCGCACCGGCCGATCGAGGGGTGCGTGCGCTCGAGCCCCACCCGGCGGAGGTCGGCGAGGGTCGCGGCGTTCGAGGCATCCGGGTCGGCGAGTGCGGGGCCGAACGACGGCGAGCGGTTCTCGAAGACGGCCACGTCGTAGGTGCTCGGGATCTCCGACGGGTTGCCGGGCCGCTGCGGGGCGAGCGGATCGAGATCGGCGGGCGGCAGGAAGACGCGGTTCTGGCGGGCGGCGGCGATCGAGATCCACTCGCCCGTGAGCGGGTCCTGGCGCATCTCGGCGTTCGCCGGTCGCGGGTCGAGCACGCGCGCGTCGACCCCGCGCTCGGCGGGCAGCGCCGAGTCGGCATCGTCGAAGTAGATGAGCTCGCGGCCGTCGGCGAGCAGCGTCGAGGTCACGGTGATGCGCGGGTCGACAGGGGCAGCGGATGCCGCGCCGGCGGCGTCGTTCGAGTCGGTCACGCGCCACACCCTACGCGCCTTTCGTTTCGCAAACAAACGCGTTTCGTATTGCAAAGTCGCGGTCGAGCGCGCATGATGCCGGTATGTCCATCGACGCCGCGCCCGCGAACGCGCCCCTCGACGCGCCGCGGCGCCGCGAACTCGCCCTCGCCCTCGTCGCCGAACGCGGCTTCGTGCGCGTCGCCGAACTCTCGCGCGCGTTCGGCGTCACGACCGTCACCGCACGCGCCGACCTCGACGCCCTCGAGCGGCAGGGGGGCATCCGGCGGGTCCACGGCGGCGCCGTGCCGCTCAGCTCGCCGCTCGCCGCCGAGCGCCCCGAACGCGAACCGAGCTTCGAAGAGGCGCTCGAGGCATCCGTCGAACCGAAACGGCTCATCGGCGAACACGCCGCCTCGCTCGTGCGCAGCGGCCAGAGCATCATCCTCGACGTCGGCACCACGACCCTGCAGATCGCCAGAGCACTCCGCGCCCGCGCCGACCTCGAAGATCTGGTGGTGTTCACGAACGGCCTGTCGATCGCCCTCGAACTCGAGGCCGAGATCCCGCGCTTCACGGTCGTGGTCACCGGCGGCACGCTGCGACCGAAGCAGCACTCGCTCGTGCATCCGCTCGCCGGATCGATGCTCGACGAGGTGCACGTCGACCTCGCCTTCATCGGCTGCAACGGGGTGGACGCCGCGCACGGCGTCACGAACGCCAACCTGCCCGAGGCATCGGTCAAGTCCCTCATGATGCGAGCGGCCGCGCGCTCGATCGTCGTCGCCGACGGGTCGAAGCTCGGCGAGGTGCACCTCGGCAGGATCGCCCCGATCGACGCCTTCGACGGGCTCGTCACCGATGCCGCAGCCCCCACGCCGATCGTCGCCGAACTGCTCGATGCGGGGCTCGCCGTGGACTTCGCCAGAGACCCTAGAGTGGATCCATGACCCTTCCCACGGGCGAGCAGTTCGTGCTCGAGACGACGACGTCGAGCGGCGACATCCGCGCGACCATCACCGCCGTCGCCGCAGGCATCCGCACCCTCAGCATCAACGGCATCGACCTCGTGCCGCCGTTCGCAGAAGACCAGACGCCTCCCGCAGGGGCCGGCATCGTGCTCGTGCCGTGGCCGAACCGCATCCGCGACGGTCGCTGGAGCCACGACGGCGTCGACCACCAGCTCGTGATCTCCGAGCCGGCGCGGAACAACGCCATCCATGGGCTGCTCCGCAACACCGAGTACAAGCCGATCTCGCGCGAACGCGACTCGGTCACGCTCTCGGCGACGGTGTACCCGCAACTCGGCTACCCGTTCCTGCTCGGCACGGCCGTGCACTACGAACTCGTCCCCGACGGACTGCGCGTCACCCACTACGTGGAGAACCTCGGCGCCGATCCCGCGCCAGTCGCGATCGGCACCCACCCGTACCTGAAGATCGGCGGCGTGCCGACGGCCGACCTCGAGCTGCGCCTCGACGCCGCGAGCCACATCGAGGTCGACGAGCGCTTGCTGCCGACCGGTGAGGTGCCGGTCGACGGCACCGAGTGGGACTTCCGCGAGGGCCGCCGCGTCGGCGACGTCTCGCTCGACGACGCCTTCGGCGAGATCGCGAGCGAAGACGGTCAGGTGCTGCACACGCTCACCGCACCCGACGGCCGCACGGTCTCGATCTGGGCCGACTCGGAGTTCGAGTACGTGCAGGTCTACACCACGACCGCGTTCCCCGGCGAAGACGGCGACGTCGCGGTCGCGATCGAACCCATGACCGCGCCCGCCGAGGCGTTCAACTCCGGCCGCGGCCTGCGCTGGCTCGACCCGGGCGAAGAGTGGCAGATCTCATGGGGCATCCGCTTCGAGGGCTTCGCGGCGGAGTAGCACAGCCGGTCTCCTGAGGGCGATCGGCGGAGTAGCAGAGCCGATCAGCCGACGACGCATGTCCCCGAGTCGACGCTCGCATCGAGGCTCGACGCCTCGCTCGCGAGTGGCGCCAGGGTCGAGGTCGGGATGGCGAAGCCGACGTTGTCGACCGTCTCGGACTTCGCGAAGACGACCGCGGCGACCTCGCCGTCACCCGTGAGCACCGGGCCGCCGGAGTTGCCGTGGTCGACGTCGGCGGCGAGCGTCACGATGTCGCGTGTCGAGGTGCGGCCGTCGGTCTGGATGGTCAGCGGCCCGCTCGCCATGACGTTGGCCGGGCGCAGCTCGAACGGACCGCCGAATGGATAGCCGGCCACCGCGACCTCCTGCCCGAGCGACGGCGTGGCCAGTGCGAGCGGCGGCGTCGCGAGGCCGTCGACCGCGATGAGCGCGAGATCGTGCTCCGCGTCGTACGAGACCACGCGGCCGGGCACCGCCGGCTGGCCGGGCGCCTCGACGATCGGCTCGGTCACCCCGGCGACGACGTGCGCGTTCGTCACGATGCGGTCGGGCGCGACGACGAAGCCGCTGCCCGAGAGGGTCGAGCCGCACTGGAAGGCGCTGCCGGTGACGCGCACGACGGATGCCGCGGCGGCGGCGAGTTCGGGATCGTCGACGTCGAACGTGGGCAGGGCGGGGGCCTCGGTCGGCCCACCGAGCACGTCGACGAGCCAGGGGAGGCCGTCGCCGAGGGCGGCCGTGCGGATCTCGGCGAGCAGCGTGCGGGTCGGTGCGGGGGTGACGGCGTCGAGCCCCTGCAGCACGCGCGACCCGGCGATCGCGGGGGAGAGCACGGGCACGCCCATCGCCGAGACGCCCGAGGCGACGAGCGCGACGACGAACGCGGTCACGAGCAGGTTGCCCACGGCGCCGAGGATGCGATCGAGCGCGCCGAGTTTGACCGCCCGCACACCACGGCTCAGGAGCCGCCCGACCACCGCGCCGAGCCAGGCGCCGAGGCAGAGCAGGGTGACGGCCGCCGCGATCGCCGCGGGCGCCCGCCACTCGGGCCATGGCACCAGGGCTGCGATCCACGGCATCACGAAGTACGCGGCGATGCCGGCGGCGACGAGACCCACGAGTCCGGCGGCCGTGCGCAGGAGTCCGGCGCGCCAGCCGTTCACGATCGCGCCGATGAAGACGAGCACGAGTGCGACGTCGAGCACGATGCTCCAGACCACGGGGGCTCCCTTCGAGGCCGGGGGACTCCAGCCTGAGGCATCCGTCTTCGAGAGTGCTGAAGGCGCGCAGACCGTGGCGCGCGGGAACGGACCGTTCGCGTGAACGGCCCCGCCGTCGGGTCGGCGGGGCCGCTCGTCCGCGCTCGGTGATGGAGCTACATGGTGGGCATCAGCACCGAGTCGATGAGGTACACCGTCGCGTTCGCGGTGTGCACGCCGCCGCAGATGACCGCGGCGTCGTTGACCATGAGCGTGTCGCCCGAGCCGGTCACCTCGACGGTGCCGCCCTCGACGGTGGTCTGCGTGCCGACGACCTCATCGGGCGAGAGCTGACCCGGCACCACGTGGTAGGTGAGGATCTTCGAGAGCGTCGCCGAGTCGGTCTTCAGCGACTCGATCGTCGCCGCGTCGATCTTCGCGAACGCGTCGTCGACGGGTGCGAACACGGTGAACTCGTCACCGTTCAGGGTGTCGACCAGGTCGACGTCGGGGTTCAGCTGTCCCGAGACCGCGGCGACGAGCGTCGTCAGCAGCGGATTGTTCGATGCGGCGACGGCCACCGGGTCGGTGGACATGCCGACGACGGAACCCGGGCCTTCGGGCACGGCGTCGGCGTAGGCGGCGCAGCCCGGTCCGACGAGGTCGGCAGCGGGGTCGGCCTCCATCGCCTGCTCGGTTGGCTGGGTCTCCTCCGACGACATCGCGGGTTCGTCGTTCTCGGCGGCGCTGCCGCCCATGCTGCATCCGGCGAGCCCGAGCACGGCGACCGCCGTGATCGAGAACGCCGCGAGGGCGGTGCGGGTGCTGCGGTTCGTGGAACGCATCGGTCGACTCCTTCGTGAATGGCGACCGCGGAAGCGGGTCGTTGCGAGGGGTTCGGCGCCGGTCGCCGATCGGATTGGTCGGAGATCGGCGAACCCGGCGACCAATCGGATCCCGCCTCCGCTGCGAACCACCGTCGACCCGAGAAAGCAGGACCCCGTGATCACCCTCGCCCTCATCGGCCTCCTCGGAGGCCTCATCACCGGCATCTCGCCCTGCATCCTCCCGGTGCTGCCGGTCATCTTCCTGTCGGGCGGAGCGCAGAGCGCGAGGGGCACAACGGATGCCCCGGCGGCGGGGCGCTGGCGACCGTACCTCGTCATCGCGGGGCTGGTGGTGAGCTTCAGCGTCTTCACGCTCGTCGGCTCGCTCCTGCTCGCCCTGCTCGGGCTGCCGCAGGACGTGTTGCGCTGGGCCGGCATCGTCGTGCTCGTGCTCATCGGCATCGGGCTCATCGTGCCTCGCTTCGAAGAGCTGCTCGAGAAGCCGTTCTCGTGGATCCCGAGGAGGAACGTCGGCACCGAGCAGGGCGGGTTCCCGCTCGGCCTGGCCCTCGGCGCCGTGTACGTGCCGTGCGCGGGTCCCGTGCTCGCGGCCATCACGGTCGCCGGCTCGACGGGGCGCATCGGAGTCGAGACGGTGGTGCTGACCGTCTCGTTCGCCGTGGGGGCCGCGCTTCCGCTCCTCATCTTCGCCCTCGCGGGCCGGCGGGTCGCCGAACGGGTGAAGACCTTCCGCACCCACCAGCGCGGCATCCGCATCACCGGCGGCGTCGTGATGATCGCGCTCGCCGTGGGACTCGTCTTCAACCTGCCCCAATTGCTGCAGCGACTCGTGCCCGACTACACGAGCGCCTTCCAGCAGGAGCTCGCCGAGTCCGACGAGATCACGCGTGCCCTCGACCTCGGCGGCCTGGTGAACGACGAGAACGACGAGCTCGACCAGTGCACGAACGGCGCCGCCGTGCTCGAGTCGTGCGGCACGGCACCGTCGATCAGGGGCATCGAGCAATGGTTCAACACCGAGGCGGGCACGCCCGTCGACCTCGCGGAGCTGCGCGGACAGGTCGTACTCGTCGACTTCTGGGCCTACTCGTGCATCAACTGCCAGCGGTCCGTTCCGCACGTCGTCGCCTGGGACGAGGCCTACCGCGACTCGGGCCTCGCCGTCGTCGGCATCCACTCGCCCGAGTACGCCTTCGAGAAGGAGCCGCGCAACGTCGAGGCGGGCATCGCCGCCTTCGGCATCGACTATCCGGTGGGACTCGACAACTCGCTCGCGACGTGGACGAACTACCGCAACCGCTACTGGCCGGCGCACTACCTGATCGACGCCGAGGGCGTGGTGCGCCACATCTCGTTCGGCGAGGGCAACTACGCCGCGACCGAGGGGTTGATCCGCGAGTTGCTGCAGGACGCCGATCCCGAGGCGATGCTGCCGCCGGTCACCGAGCAGGCCGACGACACCCCCGAGGCCGGTTCCACGACGCCCGAGACCTTCCTCGGCACGACGAAGCAGGTCAACTTCGGCGGGCGCGAGCCGTATCGCCGGGCGACGACCTCCTTCGCGTTCCCGAAGCAGCTCGCCGCCGACTCCTTCGCCCTCGACGGCTCCTGGGCGCTCGACACCCAGTCGGTCGCCCCGGCGGCCGGCGACGCAAGGGTGCGACTCGACTACACCGCGAGCGAGGTGCGGATGGTGCTCGGAGGTGAGGGCACGGTCGTCGTCGACGACGGCCGTGAGCGCCGCGAGATCGAGATCAGCGGCGTGCCTCGCTCGTACGAGCTCGTGAAGACGGATGCCGCGGCATCCGGAATCCTCACCGTCACCGTGACCCCCGGTGTCGACGCCTACTCCTTCACCTTCGGATGAGCCATGTCTCCGCACCGCACCGAGCGGTCATCGTGGCCCGCACGACGACCGGCGTCCCGTCTGGCATGCTGGGGCGCGTGGCCGACCGCGACAGTGACCTCACTGCGCCGGAGTCCGGCCCGACCGCTGAGGAACTGCTCACCAGGGTCGGAACGGGCGACCGGGACGCGTTCGGCGAGCTCTACGACCAGACCTCGGCGCGGGTCTTCGGACTCGTCCGCAGGCTCGTCGTCGATCCGGCGCAGGCCGAGGAGGTGACGCAGGACGTGTACCTCGAGATCTGGCAGGTGGCCCCGCGGTTCGACGCGACGCGCGGCAGCGCTCTCGCGTGGATGTTCACGCTCGCGCATCGCCGCTCCGTCGACCGCATCCGCGCCTCCCAGGCGGCCCGCGACCGCGATCTCCGCATCGGAGTGCGCGACCTGGACGTGCCCGTCGACACGGTCGCCGAGGCGGTCGAGATCAGGGTCGAGCACGAGCGGGTCGTCGACGCTCTCGGGGGTCTCAGCGATCTGCAACGCGAGTGTGTTTCGCTGGCCTACTACGGCGGACTCACGCAGAGCGAGATCGCCGACCGCCTCGAAGTGCCGCTCGGCACCGTCAAGACCCGATTGCGAGACGGCATGATCAGATTGCGAACCGCATTGGGGGTGACGACGTGAGCGACACGAACGAGCCGCGCGACGAGCGCGACGAGGCCGGCGGCGCGCCGGCACCCGATGAGCACGACGCGCTCCGCGACGCCGTCGCCGCATATGCGCTCGACGCCGTCGACGCCGAGGAACGAGCCGCCGTCGAGCGCGCGCTCGCCGAAGACGCCGAGTTGCGCGACGAGGCCGACGGCTTCGCCGAGACGGCGGCGCTGCTCACCGGTGCGGCCGAGCCCGTCGAGCCGCCGCCGGCGCTGAAGTCCCGGCTGCTGGCACAGCTCGACGGGCTGGCGCAACAGCTTCCGGATGCCGCGGCGCCCGACGTCCCCGCGGCCGCGACTGTGCCTGCGGCCTCGCCCGTGGCGCCGCAGGCGCCTCGCGCACCAGGGCCGGCCGCGCGCGCGGCGAAGCGCCGGTGGTTCCAGCGTCCGGGCGCGATCATCGCGGCAGCGGCGGCATCCGTCGTGCTCATCGCCGGCGCGATCATCGGGGTCGCCTGGACCGGACCCAACGGCTGGGGGGCCCAGCGCGAGATGGCGGCGATCGCCGAGGCGCCGGACGTGGAGTCGTCGACGCACGAGCTCGAGGGCGGCGGAGCGGTCACGCTCTACTGGTCGGCCGAGCAGGGCCGCTCAGGCGTCGTCGTCGAGGGACTGCCCGATGTGGGCGAGGCGTCGACCTACGAGCTCTGGTACATCGACGATGCGGGCGCCCAGTCGGCCGGCACGTTCGACGTGGCCGAGGGCGAGACGTGGCGTGTGCTCGAGGGCGACTTCGCGCCGGGCGTCGCCGTCGGCGTCACCGTCGAGCCCGCGGGCGGTTCGCCGCAACCCACGACCGAACCGATCGTCGTCATCCCCACGTAGTCGACGAGCCACAACGGATGCCGCCACGCCGCTGCCTCTCGGTTAGGGTCTGAGTGCCCATAGCCGAACGGCCGGGCCAGCACACGATGAGGAGTGACGGATGCGCGTCGGCATGTTCCTGAATTACGCGGGCGGATTCCGAGCGGTCGCCGACGAGGTCGTCGAACTCGAGCGCGCGGGCGTCGATCTCATCGCCGTGCCCGAGGCGTACTCGTTCGACGCGGTGAGCCAGCTCGGCTTCCTCGCGGCCCGCACCTCGACCATCACGCTCGCCTCAGGCATCCTGCAGCTCTACACGCGCACGCCCACGCTCACGGCGATGACTGCCGCGGGCCTCGACTACGTCTCCGACGGCCGGTTCGAGCTCGGCATCGGGGCATCCGGTCCGCAGGTCATCGAGGGCTTCCATGGGGTGCCCTACGACGCGCCGCTCGGCCGCACCCGCGAACTCGTCGACATCTGCCGCATGGTCTGGCGCCGCGAGCCCGTCGTGCACGACGGGCGCCGCTACAAGATCCCGCTGCCCGCGGGAGAGGGCACCGGGCTCGGCAAGCCGCTGAAGCTCATCAACCACCCCGTGCGCGAGCGCATCCCGATCACGATCGCCTCGCTCGGCCTGAAGTCGGTCGAGCAGACCGCCGAGATCGCCGACGGCTGGCTGCCGATGTTCTTCCACCCCGAACGGGCCGCCGGCGTGTGGGGCGACGCGCTCGCCGCGGGCACCGCGAAGCGCGCGCCCGAGCTCGCGCCGCTCGACATCTTCGCGAGCCCCGCGTTCGCGATCACCGACCACCCCGAGCAGGTGCTGCCGCTCGTCAAGCCGCAGCTCGCGCTTTACATCGGCGGCATGGGCGCCCGCGGCAAGAACTTCTACAACGAGCTCATCTCGAACTACGGCTTCGAGGCCGAGGCCGCGCACATTCAAGACCTCTACCTCGAGGGCCGCAAAGACGAGGCGATCGCCGCGGTGCCCGACGAGCTCGTCAGCGCGATCTCGCTCATCGGCCCGGCCGCTCACATCGCCGAGCGGGTCGCCGCGTTCGCCGAGGCCGGCGTCACGACCCTCGCCGTCACGCCGCTCGCCCGCAACTCGGCCGAGCGCATCGCACTCATGGCCGGGCTGCGCGCCATCGTCGGCTGACGAAGGCCGCGGCATCCGCGTCGATCGGTCGACGAACGGATGTCACGGCGGGAAACAATCCCGGTGAAGTCCCGCCCGCCTCTGGTGCCAGCGCCGGTGCGAGGGCTAGCGTGAGTACGTGGCCACGAGGACGTGGGCGCAAGGGACACCTGGGGAGGAGCCGCCATGGCGGGAACGTTCGAGCTCTATGAGGATGCGAGCGGACAGTTCAGGTTCCGACTGAAGGCCGGCAATGGCCAGACGATCGCGGCATCCGAGGCCTACACGACGAAGGCGGCCGCGAAGAACGGCATCGAGTCGGTGCGCACCAACGCCCCCGACGCACCCATCGTCGACCAGACCGAGTAGTTCGAGCGCCCGCCGAGGCGGTGCCCGGGAACGGGCTCGATGCGGCGCGCCCGAAGCATCTTCGCATTCCGGTCATTCGGAGCGAAGCATTGTCGCGTGACGATGCCGCCGCACCGATCGGTGCCCCCACAGGGACTCGAACCCTGGACCCACGGATTAACCTGCTGCACTAGGTTTCCCTAGCCACCGTCACCGGCTTGCAGTCTGGACTATATCTTCACCTTCGGCCGAGCCGGTCAGGTGCGCCGCGTGTAGTCTCTGAGGTTCCCTTGCGGTTACCTGCTGATTGCCCAATCCCTCGGATTGTCACTGCCCTTTCGGGCGAGTACCTCGGGCTCTCAGGGTGTTCCAGCATATAGCGGCGGTCATCCAGCGTATTTCGACGCTGGCGCTCCTATTTTTTGTTGAAGTCCGTTGCTCTAACCAACTGAGCTATGGGGGCGGAGACAGCCTAACAGGCCGATTCCGACGGTGGCTTCGGTGGTCTGTCGGGAGGTGCGGTTACCGTGCCGACGTGAAGGAATGCTGCATGTGCCGGCGAAACCTGCCGCGGTCCCAGTTCAACGTCAAGTCCGCGTCGCCCGACGGCGTTCAGAACGTCTGCCGCGACTGCAACCGGGCACAGGCGCGTGCATACTATGCGCGGAATCGTGATGCGCACGTTCGCGTCGTCATGGCACGCAGAGCCGGGCAACGGAGACTGGCGATCGAGAGGGTCGGCGGGTACCTGCTCGCCCATCCGTGCGTCGATTGCGGTGAGAGCGACGTGCGCGTGCTCGATTTCGACCACCGCGTCGGGAGCGGCAACCAGGCCGAGGTGATGCGGTTGGTTCAGAACGGCTATTCCGTCAGTCGTGTCATGGCCGAGATCGCGAAATGCGACGTGCGGTGTCGCAACTGCCACGCGAAGGTGACCTATGAACGCATGGGCGAGAACTGGCGCACGGCCCTCATGCGGCGTGCGGCCCTCGACGACTGAGCGGCTTCAGTGCCGTGCCTGAACTGACGGATGGGCCGCACTCGCGCGCGACCCATCCTTCGGTTCAGCTGGTCACTTCTTGGCGTGCGCGCCGCCCTTCAACGGAACGACGGTCAGCTTGGCGTCACCCAGCGAGTCCGTCGTCACGTAGAGCGTCTCTGCGCGTACCGAGACGGCCGAGGGCATCGAGACCTCGATGACGGAGGTCGCCGAGCTCGCACCCGGGGCCACGACCGCGACCTGTCCGGCGCCCATCGGGCCGCCGAAGAGTTCGGCGACGTAGAGCGTGCCGTTCGAGGCGACGGCGATGCCCGTCGCGCCGCCGAAGCCGGTCGCGACGAGATTCGTCTCACCGGTGCCGGGGTCGATCGAGTACACGACGCCGCGCGGGCCGAGAGTCGGATCCTCCGAGCCGCCGGGCAGGCTCGTCACGTAGAGCAGGCCGTCGGGTCCCATTTCGACATCGGTGGGCACGGGTTCGGCGCGGTAGTCGTGCCCGTAGACGCAGGCGGGCCACGGAGCCTCGCCGATGTTCTCCGCGGTGACCGTGATCGGTGCGGCCGGTGGCAGCACGGCGACGGTCGAGACGACGCCCTCCGCATCGACCTTGAGCACGGCGTTCGCGCCGGCATCGGCGATGTACACATCGCCGCCGACGGCGGTCGCGCCGTAGGCGTGCGTGTCGACGATGCCCGTGTAGTTCGGCATGCCGAGCGGCGGGAACGGCGGGAACGGTACGAACTCGGCTTCGCATTCGGCGCTCAGGTCGCTGAACCCGTAGGTATTGACCGAGTCGGGGTTCACCGTGGCCTCGTACCCGGCGAGGTCGGCGATCGAGGTCTCGACTCCGTTGGTCGTCGAATTCAGCCACGCGCTCGTGTGATCGCCGTTCGTGGTCACGTAGTACACGGTGCCGCCCTCGACGGCGGGTGCGCTGACCTCGTCGCCCTCGGTGGCCACGACCGCTGTCGCGTCACCCTTCTTGTCGATGAGGGAGAGTACGCCGATGAAGTTCTGCGAGACGTAGGCGCGACCGGATGCGTCGATGGCGAGTCCGAGCGGGGTCACGAGGCCATCGGCTCGTGTGGAGGGCGTGCCGCTGGGTTGGGCGGCGATCGCCGGGGTTGCGACGGCGAGTGCGACGGCTGCCGCCATCGCGACGCCGATGAGTGGAATACGCGTGTGCATGAACGATCTCCTCGGGATGGAGTGGCTCGAGGTCATGCCGGACGGCGTTCCCTCGGGTGGCGCCGTCGCCGGCGGCCGGTGTCAGAGTATTCCTCACATCATGTGGGCGTCGAGAGTGCGGCTCCACCCAGTACAGGGGACAGCCCTTCACGTCGACGGGTCCCGATCCGACGCCCGCCACTCGACGTACGCGCCCACCGCGAGCCCGAGCATCGGGCCCCAGAACCAGAACGGCAGCACGAGGTTCACCAGCAGGGCATCGGCCGGTGCCTCCACCGGGCCGACCGTGGTCAGCAGCATGGGCACGGCGGCGATGCAGAGGATTCCGGCCGCGATGAAGCCGGGAACGGCGGCGACGCCGACCGGAACGGGACGTCCGCCGACGCGCGGCATCCAGCCCGGGAAGACGCGACCCCACGGCAGGATCAGCCCGAGTGTGAGGAGGCTGGCGGCGGCGGCACCCGCGCCGATCACGAGGCCGGTGGTGAGCGTCGCCGGTTCGAGGTGCGCGTTGCTCGGCCCGAAGAGCGGCCACGGCGTCAACCAGCTCGCCCGCGCCACGGCGTAGGGGAGCGGCCCGATCGCGGCGAGCACGGTGAGCACCCGACGGTGTCGTACGAGCCACGCTGCTACGCGACCCGAACCTGCCGAACGGAGCGTCACGATCGCCGTCGCCGCCCAGACGAGTGCGGAGGTCATCCCGAGCCCGACGACCGCGAAGCCCGGCAGCCCTGCCGCGAGCGCGCCACCGACTCCGACGGCGAAGCCCGCGAGACCTTCGAGGGTGAGCCCCGCCCACCAGACGGATACCGCGATCAGCAGGAGCAATCCGGCCAGCAGCGCCGCGCCGAGCCGCGGTGCCCGCACGAGGGCGACCGCGATCGTGACGAGGCCGGCGACCACCGCTACAGCGCCGAAGAGGTATCCGGTGATGGCGATGCCCGACATGCTGCCGAACGTGAAGCCGAACGCGATGGCGAGGGCCGATGCGCCGGCGCCCGCGGCGAGCGACCGCGGTCGTGACACGCGACGGGCGGCGAGCAACGTGGCCAGCACCACCCCGGCTGCGCCGGTGGCGAGGGAGAGGAGCGCTGCCGCCGTCGGGTCGAGCAGCAGGGTCGCGAGGCTCGGTGTGACGGGGTTGGCGAACGGGCTGATCGCCGGGTCCACGAGCCAGACGATCGAGAGTCCGGTGACGATCGCGGAGGCGACGAGCGCCGTGAGGGCGAGCGGCCGGACGTGTTCCGCAGCTCGGCGACGGAGTGAGTCCGGTCGACTCGGAATGGCGCGGGCGACCGGGTCGGTGGTGGTCACGATGCAGCTCCTCTGGATCGGTGAGCGGCCGCTCGGTGCGGCCACGGTCAGCGTGCCAGCGTGACGGATCGCGCGCCTCACCCCGGCGGGTGAGGCGCGCGCCCGACGGCGCCGGTAGCGTGATCGTCGACATGGACCCTGCAGACGCCCCCGCCCGAACGGCGCGGAATCCGACGCTCGCGGACCTGGTGGCGGCGCTCGCCGCCGCCGCGGCACTGCTGCCGCTCACGATCGTCGAAGTGTTCCGAGCGATGCCGGTGGACGCGGGCTGGAGGGTCGTCGTCCTCGGCTCCTTCGTGCTGCTGCACGCGGCCGTGGCCCTGCGCCGGCGCTCGCCGGTCGGCGTGCTGGTGCTCGCCTCGGTGATCATGCTGGCACTGACCGCGGCGAGCCTGCCGGGCAGCCCAACCATCGCGGTACTGCTGCCGAGCAGCCTCGTCTACCTCGTCTTCGTCTTCACGGCGGCGGCGAGCGGCGAGCGTCTGGCCGACGCCGCTGCGCTCGCCCTGGGGCTCACGGGAGCCGCGCTGATCACGGCGGTGGCGATCGCCCACGAAGCGGCCGATGCGATCGTCTCCGAACCGGGCGCGCTGATCACGCTCGCGGGATTCCTCGTCGCCTCGATCGGAGCCGCATGGGCGCTCGGTCGCTCGCGGCTCGAACTCCGCCGCACCCGCGCCGCGCGGGAGCTCGCGCGCGAGCAGGCCGCCGAGCTCCGCCTGCAGCGCGAGCGCGAGGCCGCTGCTGAAGAACGCCGGCGCCTTGGCCGCGACCTGCACGATGTGGTGTCGCACTCGCTCGCCGTCATGGTCGCCCAGGCCGAGGCGTCACGCGTGCTGCTCGGGCGCGACGACGTGCGCGCCCGCGCGGCGATCGAACACGTCGTGGCGACCGGTCGCAGCGCGATGACGGACATGCGCGGCCTCGTCTCCGTGCTGGCCGTGCCTCCGGGCGACGGCGAGCACGATGCCGCCCCGATGGAGCCGAGTCCGGGTCTGGCGGATCTGCCGGAGCTCGTCGATCGCGCCGCGGCGCCTGGCCGCGCGGTGACGCTCGAACAGGCCGGGGCGGCTCGCGCGGTCAGCCCGGGCCTCGGCCTCACGGTCTACCGCGTCGTGCAGGAGTCCCTCACGAACACGCTGAAGCACACGCAGGCGCCGACGCGGAGCGCGGTGCGACTCGAGTGGGGAGCCGAGGTGCTCGAGGTGACCGTCGACGACGACGGCAGAGCGGAGCCCGCCGTGCTCGGCCGGCCCGAGGGCCGCGGCATCCGTGGCATGCGGGAACGGACGCGGCAGCTGGGCGGCGACTTCGAGAACGGCCCGCTCGACGGCGGCGGATGGCGCACCCGACTGACGTTGCCGCTGCCTCCGTCGGAGACGAAGCGATGACCGGCGCCGACCAAGTGGCATCCGCTCGCATCCGCGTCGCCATCGCCGACGACCAGGAGCTCATCCGTTCCGCCGTGGCCGTCATGGTGGAGGCGCACGCCGACTTCGAACTCGTCGGCACGGCGTCCGACGGCGGCGAGCTCCTCGAACTGGCCCGAGCACACCGCCTCGACGTCGTGCTGATGGACATCCGGATGCCCCGGCTCGACGGCATCGAAGCCACCCGCCGGCTCCTCGCCGAGCATCCGGCGACGCGGGCGCTCATCCTCACGACGTACGACCTCGACGAGTACGTGTTCGCGGCGATCCGCGCGGGCGCGAGCGGCTTTCTTACGAAGGATGCCTCGAGCGACGAGATCGCCGCGGCGATCCGGGCGGTCCACGGAGGCGACGCCGTGCTCGCTCCCCGGGCGACTGCGAGCCTCGTCGAGTTCGTCGCGCAGGCCGCGACTCCCGCCGATCCCACCGAGCTGCTCGCCGCCCTGACGCCGCGCGAGCGAGAGGTGCTCATGCAGCTCGTCACCGGAGCCTCGAACGAGCAGGTCGCTGCCCGCCTCTACCTGACCGGCAACACCGTGAAGACCCACGTCCGGTCGATCCTCGCCAAGCTCGACCTCGCCGACCGCGTGCACGTCGTCATCTGGGCGTTCGAGCACGGGATCGCCGGCGCGCGGGAGTGATCCGCACGAGGTCGGCTCCCGGCGAAGACGAGTAAGGTGTGCGGCGATGGCTTCCGAATTCTCCCGTCCCACCAAGTTCCCGCCCGGCATGTTCGAGGCATTCAAAGGTGCGGAGGATCCGGCGCACCTGAGCCGGGTCGCCCACGACACGGCCGCCGCCCTGCTCTCCCGGGTGCAGGCCGACCCCGATCCCGAGGTCGTCGCACGACTCGTCGCCTACACCGACGAGCACGGCATCGACGCGATCGCCGAGCTCTGGTCGCGTGCCTCGGCCAAGAGCCTGCCGGGCGCGCTCTGGCGCGTGTACCTGCTGCGCGCCCTCATCCGCCAAGACCCTCGCAGCATGAGCCTCGCGTTCCAGCGCGGTGCCGAGGTCTCGCACACGATCGACCAGGTCGTCGCGGGTGCGGCCATCCCCGCCGGGCCCGACGAGGTCGTCGAACTCGCCGACCGCATCCTGCACGGGCTGTTCACGGGCGACTTCGCCGTGGCCCTCGAACGAGCCGCGGCATTCGCGCGCGTCGCGGCGACCGGCTCGGCGAGCCTCGCCGACGACGCCGACGAGACCGATGCGGTGCACCCCGATCGCCCGACGAAGCTCACGATCCGGGCCCACCGCCTCGTCGAGCTCGCCGACGAGCTGACCTCCTGCGCCCGCCTCTGGCGCCGCGACGCGCTCGATTGACGAGCCGACGTGCACGGTGGGAATGAACACCCTCCCGACGTCGTTTAGAATTGACGTGGCCGGCCGCAGTAACCCCGGGCTCCAATATTCGCCGCTCCGAGCGGCCTCGCGCCGAGAGGCGTTCTGCGGCCGGCCTCTTTCCTGCCCGCGCTCGTCGCACCGCACGTGAGGCGATGAGCGGATGCCTCGGCGCGGCGAGAGCCCGCGGCATCCGCGTAGCATCGGAACATGCCAGCGACCGTCACGCTCCTGATCGAACCCGCTCCCGCCGACGCGCGCGACGTCGACGTCGCATCGACCCTGCGCGACGTCGATGCGACGGCGCCCGCGCTGCGCGTCGGCGAACTGTCGACGCAGCGGGGCGACGGCATCTTCGAGACCATCGGCGTCGTCGACGGCCACGCGCAGGAGACCCGGCCGCACCTCGAACGCCTGCGCAACTCGGCGATCATCTGCGAGCTGCCCGAGCCGAACCTCGCCCAGTGGCAGGCCGCGATCGACACCGCGGTCGCACGGCTCCCGCAGCGTGGCGAGTTCGCGCTCAAGCTCGTGCTGAGCCGAGGCGTCGAGCACGGCCCCGCCCCCACCGCGTGGCTGCATGCCGTGCCCGCGGCCGACTTCACCGCGGTGCGCCAGCGCGGCATCACCGCCGTCACACTCGACCGCGGGTACGCGCACGACGCAGCGGAACGTGCGCCGTGGCTCCTGCTCGGCGCGAAGACCCTGAGCTACGCCACGAACATGGCGGCACTGCGCGAAGCGCACCGTCGCGGCGCCGACGACACGATCTTCATCTCCTCGGACGGCTACGTCATGGAGGGCCCGACGTCGAGCGTGATCCTCCGGCACGGCGACGTGTACTCGACGCCCGCGCCGTCCGGCGCGATCCTGCACGGCACCACGCAACAGAGCCTCTTCGAGCACCTGGAGTCCACCGGGCGGGCCACCGAATACCGCGACATCCCCGTCGGCGAGCTCGCCACGGCCGACGCGATCTGGCTCGTCTCGAGCGTGCGCCTCGCGGCAGGAGTGACCCGGCTCGACGGGGCATCCGTCGCCTACGACGCCGCGGAGACGCGTGCGTTCAACGACTACCTGCTCGCACCCCGCGACTAGCGTCGCGCGGTCGGTGCGGCGCCAGTGGCGCCGCCGGGCTCAGCCGAAGCGACCCGAGACGTAGTCCTCGGTCGCCTGCACCGACGGGTTCGAGAAGATCGTCGTGGTGTCGTCGTACTCGATGAGGTTGCCGGGCTTGCCCGTGCCCGCGATGTTGAAGAACGCGGTCTTGTCGCTGACGCGCGAGGCCTGCTGCATGTTGTGCGTCACGATCACGATCGTGTACTGCTGCTTCAGGTCTTCGATGAGGTCCTCGATCGCGAGGGTCGAGATGGGGTCGAGCGCCGAGCACGGCTCGTCCATGAGGATGACCTCGGGGGAGACGGCGATCGCGCGGGCGATGCAGAGACGCTGCTGCTGGCCGCCCGAGAGGCCGGATCCGGGGCGGTCGAGGCGGTCCTTGACCTCGTTCCACAGGTTGGCGCCGCGCAGCGACTTCTCGACCAGCTCCTCGGCGTCGGGCTTCGAGATGCGCTTGTTGTTGAGCTTCACGCCCGCGAGCACGTTCTCCTTGATCGACATCGTCGGGAACGGGTTGGGTCGCTGGAAGACCATGCCCACCTGACGGCGCACGAGCACCGGGTCGACGTCGGGGTCGTAGAGGTTGTTGCCGTCGATGAGCACCTCGCCCTCGACGCGGGCGCCGGGGATGACCTCGTGCATGCGGTTCAACGTGCGGAGGAAGGTCGACTTGCCGCAGCCCGAGGGGCCGATGAAGGCGGTGACGCTGCGGGGCTCGATCGCGAGGTTGACGCCCTCGACGGCGAGGAACTTCGAGTAGTAGACGTTGAGGTCACGGACCTCGATGCGCTTGGACACGGGTTTCCTTTGCTTGCGGGGGTCAGCGGCCGAACTTCGGCGCGAAGAATCGGGCGACGAGCCTCGCGATGAGGTTCAGCGCCATGACGATGAGGATGAGGGTGAGGGCGGCGGCCCACGCGCGGTCGAGGTAGGCCTGCGGCGGGTTGCCCTGGTTCGCGTACTGCGTGTACACGAACACGGGCAGCGACTGCATGCGGCCGTCGAAGAGGTTGTAGTTCACGCTGGCGGTGAACCCGGCAGCGATGAGGAGCGGCGCCGTTTCGCCGATGACGCGGGCGATCGAGAGCATGACGCCCGTCGTGATGCCGGCGATCGAGGTGGGCAGCACGACCTTGACGATCGTCAGCCACTTCGGAACGCCGAGCGCGAAGGCGGCCTCGCGGAGTTCGTTCGGCACGAGGCGGAGCATCTCCTCACTCGAGCGCACGACCACGGGGATCATGAGGAGCGAGAGCGCGACGGCGCCGGCGATGCCGGTGCGGGTGCCGGGGCCCAGGAAGATCGCGAACAGCGAGTAGGCGAAGAGGCCGGCGACGATCGACGGGATGCCCGTCATGACGTCGACGAGGAAGGTGACGCCGCGGGCGAGCCTGCCACGTCCGTACTCGACGAGGTAGATCGAGGTCATGAGGCCGATCGGGATCGAGATCACCGCGGCCGCGCCCGTCATGAGCAGGGTGCCGACGATCGCGTGCACGATGCCGCCGCCCTCGCCCGTGACGTTGCGCATCGACATCGAGAAGAAGTCGGCGTCGAAGCGGGCGGCACCGAGGCTCACGACCGTGATGCCGAGCGAGACGAGCGGGATCATCGCGAGCAGGAAGGCGCCCGTCACGAGCGCGGTGACGAGTCGGTCCATCGCCCGGCGGCGACCCTCGACGAGCGTCGAGAACAGCCAGATGGCCGGGATGTAGAGGAGTGCGCCGATGAAGAGCGCCCCGCCCCAGTTGTAGCCGGAGCCGGAACCGAAGGAGACGACGCCGAACACCGCGGCGGAGACGGCGACGGCGGCGACGAGGATCGTCCACGGCGCCGACTTCGGGAGTCGTCCGGCGGTCAGCGAGTTGGCGATGGCGACGCCGGTCTCGGGAGCCTGAGTGGTCTGGATGGTCATCAGTTGGCTCCCGAGAATTCCTTGCGGCGGCTGACGATCCAGCGCGCGAAGGCGTTGACCGCGAAGGTCACGACGAAGAGGATGAGGCCGGTGGCGATCAGGACGTTGACGTTCAGTCCGTACGCCTCGGGGAAGCTGAGCGCGATGTTCGCCGCGATCGTGTTCGGGTTGACCGAGGTCAGCAGCTGGAACGTGATCACCGGCGAGGCGGAGAGCACCATCGCGACGGCCATCGTCTCGCCGAGCGCACGGCCGAGGCCGAGCACCGAGGCGGAGATGATGCCGGAGCGGCCGAAGGGCAGCACGGCCGTGCGGATCATCTCCCAGCGCGTGGCGCCGAGGGCGAGGGCGGCCTCCTCGTGCAGCACGGGCGTCTGCAGGAACACCTCGCGGCAGATCGCGGTCATGATCGGCAGCACCATGACGGCGAGCACGAGGGCCGCTGTCAGGATCGTGCGGCCCGTGGCCGAGGGGGTGCCGCTGAAGAGGGGGATCCAGCCGAGGTACTCATTCAGCCAGGCGTAGGCGTCGACGAGGGCCGGAGCGAAGACGCCGATGCCCCACAGGCCGAAGACGACCGATGGCACCGCTGCGAGGAGGTCGACGACGTAGCCGAGCACCGAGGCGAGCCGGCGCGGAGCGTAGTGCGAGATGAAGAGCGCGATGCCGATGGAGATCGGCAGGGCGACGAGGAGCGCGAGGGCGGCCGCCCAGACCGTGCCGAAGACGAGCGGACCGACGTAGTCCCAGAAGTTCGTCTTGAGGATGGAGGCGTCTTCGGTCGTGGCCACCACCGCGGGGATGCTCTGCACGATGAGGAAGATGGCCACCGCTGCCAGGGTGACGAGGATCATCGATCCCGCGAACACCGCCGAGCGGGAGAAGACGAGGTCGCCGATGCGGAGCTTCGTCTTGATCGGGGCCGGTGCGGACGTCATCTGGTGCGATCCTCGGAGTTCTTGAGTCGGGTTCTGGAGACGCGATCGTGCCCGACCCCGTCGCGGACGATCGAGGTCGGGCACGAACCTACTACTGGATCGAGTCGATCGCAGCAGTGATCTTCTCGCGGAGCGAGTCCGAGATCGGAGCCGAACCGGCGTCAGCCGCTGCGGTGTCCTGGCCCTCGGGGCTCGCGATGTACGAGAGGTAGCCCTTGACGAGGTCGACGTTCGCCGGGTCCTCGTACTGGCCGCACGCGATGAGGTAGCTCACGAGCACGATCGGGTAGACGCCGGCCTCTTCCGAGGTGCGGTCGATCTCGATGGCGAGGTCGCCCTCGGCACGGCCTTCGGCGAACGGCGAGTGGTCGACGATCGCGGCAGCAGCCTCGGGGGAGTACGGCACGAACTCGTCGCCGACCTTGATCGAGACGGTGCCGAGGTCGCCGGCGCGCGAGGCGTCGGCGTAGCCGATGGTGCCGTTGCCGTTGCTCACGGCGTCGACGAGACCGGAGGTGCCCTGTGCGGCTTCGCCGCCTTCGAGCGGCCACACGCCGTCGGCTTCCCAGGTCCACACGTCAGCCGCTGCTGCGCCGAGGTACTCGGTGAAGTTCTCGGTGGTGCCCGAGTCGTCCGAGCGGTGCACGGGCGTGATGGCGAGGTCGGGCAGCGTCGCGTCGGGGTTCGTCGCGGCGATCGCCGGGTCGTTCCACTTCGTGATCGTGCCGGCGAAGATGCCGGCGACGGTTGCTGCGTCGAGGTCGAGCGTGTCGACGCCCTCGACGTTGAAGATGACCGCGATCGGCGAGATGTAGAGCGGCAGCTCGACGATGGTCGAGTCGGCGGCGCACTTCTTGAAGCCGCCCGCGGCGAGCTCCTCGTCCTTGAACGCACGGTCGGAGCCGGCGAAGTCGCTGGCGCCTTCGAGGAAGGTCTCGCGACCTGCACCCGATCCGGAGGGGTCGTAGTCGACGGTGACGTCGGGGTTCGCGGTCTGGAAACCGGCGATCCACGACTGCTGGGCCGCATCCTGCGAGGACGCGCCCGCGCCGACGAGGTTGCCCGAGAGCGTCGATGCCGACTCCGACGGAGCTGCGCCGCCTTCGTTCGTGGCACAGGAGCTGAGCGCGATCGCCGCAGTGACGGCGATGACGGCGGGCACGCCGAGACGCTTGAGGTTCACGTGAATTCCCTTCCGGGGTTCGATTGCAGGTTGTGGGCCGGTGCCGACCCGCCTGCGACGCTAATGAGCGCGCCTTACGAGCATCCGTTACGACGGTAAACAGCAGGTGAACGACCGCTGTCGCGCTGGCCTCGCGGACTGCCGGCGACGCCGGTCCATGGGTCGCGGCGGCGCTCCGCGCCCACGACTGGGAGCCTGCTGGGAATGCTGTGGAGATCCCCGGAGTCGACTCAGGCGCGGGGTGCGTGCGTCTCGATCGCGATGATGCCTGACCCCGGGCTCGTGGCCGAGAGGTGCACGACACTGAACGCACCGGTCTCGAGGCCCGCGGCATCCGTCACGTAGGAGCCGAGCGGCGTGCCGGTGGCGAGGGCCACCTCGCGCATGATCTCGGGCAGCACCGGGCCGTGGCTGCAGATGATCGCGCTCCTGCCGGCGCGCACCCGCTTGCCGACGACGCGACGGACCTCGTCTTCGCCGGCCTCCCAGGCGTCTTGGCTGATGCCGGCGTCGCGCTTGATCTCGAGGCCCGCAGCCGCGGCGAGCGGGGTGACCGTCGTCACGCAGCGCACTGCCGGACTCGACACGATGCGCTTCGGCGCCCATGCGCCGAGCGTCGCGACGAGGCCCGCAGCCTGCTCGACACCCCGCTCGGTGAGCGGCCGTGTCGCGTCGTCACCGGGCCACGACGAGCGGCCGACGGCCTTGCCATGACGCACGACGGCGAGCGCGAAGGTCGAGGTGACCCCTTGGTCGACGAGCGTCGCGAAGGCGTCGAGGATCTCGACGTCGGGCTCGTAGCTCAAGTAGGTGCGCGCACGCTTGATGGTGACCCACTCGAGCGCGGCCACCTCGGCGTTGGGTTTGAAGGTCGAGCGCTGCACGGCCCGATCGCTCACCTCGGCGGCCCAGTAGTGCACGATCTTCTCGCGTCCGCTCGGCAGCGGATAGCGGGAGACGCCGAGCGGCGCGCCGAGCGCGACGGACAGCCCGGTCTCCTCCTCGATCTCGCGTACGGCGGTCTGCGGCAGGGATTCGCCCGGGTCGACCTTGCCCTTGGGGATCGTGACGTCGCCGTAGACGGTGCGGTGGATCACCAGCACGTGCACCTTGCCGTCGATGAGGCGCCAGCAGACGGCCCCCGCGGCGTAGATCGCCGTCGTCAACGCCTGGAACCCGATCGTGGGCGCTGCCCTGAGCGGGTGCGCTGGCCGATCTGCTGCATGAGCCTATTCTGCATGTCGTCGAGCGGATGCCCCGCCTCGTCGGTCGCGTGGCGGATCCATTCGCCCGAGCCGTCGAGCCACCATGAGCTCGTGGTCTCGGCCATCGCGAGGTCGAAGAGTGCGTCGATCTCGGTCAGGTGGCTCGGATCGGCGAGGCGCACGAGCGCCTCGACCCGACGGTCGAGGTTGCGGTGCATCATGTCGGCCGAGCCGATGTAGACCTGCGGGTCGCCGTCGTTCAAGAACGAGAAGATGCGCGAGTGCTCGAGGTAGCGGCCCAGGATCGACCGAACCGTGATGTGCTCGCTGAGGCCGGGGATGCCGGGGCGGAGGCTGCAGATGCCGCGCACCCACACCTCGACCGGCACGCCCGCGTTGGACGCCCGGTAGAGCGCGTCGATGATCGCCTCGTCGACGATGGAGTTCATCTTGATGCGGATGCCGGCCGGGCGGCCTGCCTCGGCATTGGCGATCTCGCCCGCGATGAGCTTCAGGAGGCCCTTGCGCAGGTGGAGCGGGGCCACGAGCAGTCGCTTGAACTTCTTCTCGATGGCGTAGCCCGAGAGCTCGTTGAAGAGCCGGGTCAGGTCTTTGCCGACCTGGTCGTCGGCGGTGAGCAGGCCGAGGTCCTCGTAGATGCGGCTCGTCTTCGGGTTGTAGTTGCCCGTGCCGATGTGGCTGTAGTGACGCAGGCCTCCCTTCTCCTGACGGATCACGAGGGCGAGCTTGCAGTGCGTCTTCAGCCCGACGAGGCCGTAGACGACGTGCACACCGGCCTTCTCGAGCTTGCGCGCCCATGAGATGTTGGCCTGCTCGTCGAAGCGCGCCTTGATCTCGACGAGGGCGAGCACCTGCTTGCCCGATTCGGCCGCGTCGATGAGCGCCTCGACGATGGGGCTGTCGCCCGAGGTGCGGTAGAGGGTCTGCTTGATCGCGAGCACGTCGGGGTCGGCAGCGGCCTGCTCGAGGAAGGCCTGCACGCTCGTGGCGAAGGACTCGTAGGGGTGGTGAAGCAGCACGTCTTGACGCGAGATCGCCGTGAACACGTCGGCCCGGAGGTTCGAGTCGCTCGGCTGCAGTTGCAGCGCGGTCGTCGGCACGTGCGTCGGGTAGTGCAGTTCGGGGCGGTCGAGCCGCGAGAGGTCGAACAGGCCGCCGAGGTCGAGCGGCGCAGGCAGGCGGAAGACCTCCTGCTCGGTGACGTCGAGCTCGCGCACGAGCAGGCCGAGCGTCACCTCGTCCATGTCGTCGGTGATCTCGAGGCGGATGGGCGGGCCGAACCTGCGGCGCAGCAGCTCCTTCTCGAGCGCCTTGATCAGGTTCTCGGTCTCGTCCTCCTCGATCTCGACGTCTTCGTTGCGCGTGACGCGGAACACGTGGTGCTCCACGATCTCCATGCCGGGGAAGAGGTCGCCGAGGTGGTTGGCGATGAGGTCTTCGAGCGTGATGTACCTGGCGTCCTCGATGGACTCGCCTGGGTCGACGCGCACGAACCGCGGCAGCATCTGCGGCACCTTGACGCGCGCGAACTCCTGTCGGCCGGTGCGGCTGTTTCGCACACGCACCGAGAGGTTCAGCGACAGACCCGAGATGTAGGGGAACGGATGGGCGGGGTCGACCGCGAGCGGCATCAGCACGGGGAAGATCTGCTTCGAGAAGTAGTCGCGCAGGTGCTCGTGCTCGACGTCGCCGAGCTCGCCCCAGGTGATGATGCGGATGCCGGACTCGGCGAGCGTGGGCTTGACGAGCTGCTGGTACGCGGCTGCGTGCCGCTCCTGCAGTTCGTGCGCCTTCGCCGAGATGTCGCTCAGCACGTCGAGCGGCGAGCGGCCGACGTTCGTGGGCACGGCGAGGCCCGTGACGATGCGCCGCTTCAGCCCGGCGACACGCACCATGAAGAACTCGTCGAGGTTCGACGCGAAGATCGCGAGGAAGTTCGCCCGTTCGAGCACGGGCACGCGAGGGTCTTCGGCCAGCTCGAGTACGCGCTGGTTGAACGCGAGCCAGCTGAGTTCGCGGTCGAGATAGCGTTCGGATTCGAGTTCGGGTGCGCCTTCGAGGTCGAACGGCTCGAAGTCGTCGTCGAAGTCGCTCGACGTGCGGTCGTCGAGGATGCTGTCGGCGGTCATCTCCACATCATGCCACTGGGGTGTGACCGGCAGATGAGGTGCGGGTCAACGTGCGGTGACGGGGGCGTCCTCGTCGTCTTCATGCACGTTGAAGCGGTAGCCGACGTTGCGCACCGTGCCGATCAGGCTGTCGAGGTCGCCGAGCTTGGCCCGAAGCCGTCGCACGTGCACGTCGACAGTGCGGGTGCCGCCGAAGTAGTCGTAGCCCCAGACCTCGCTGAGCAGCTGTTCGCGGGTGAAGACGCGCGAGGGATGGGCGGCGAGGAAGCGGAGCAGCTCGAACTCCTTGTAGGTGAGGTCGAGCGTGCGACCGTGCACCTTCGCGGAGTAGCTCGCCTCGTCGATCACGACGCCGGATGTCTGGATGCGCTCGCTCGGCTGCGACGACTGCGAGCGCCCGATCGCGAGTCGGATGCGTGCGTCGAGCTCGGCCGGCCCGGCGTGTTCGAGCACGACATCATCGATGCCCCAGTCGGGCGTGACGGCGGTGAGCCCGCCTTCGGTGACGATGAGCAGGAGCGGCACCGAGAGGCCGGTCGTGCGGAGAATCTGCGAGAGCGCCTTCGCGCCGGCCAGATTGGTGCGGGCATCGAGGAAGACGAGATCTGATTCCGGCGCTCTGACCAGCTGCTCAGGCGAAGCGGGAATGACCCGGGTTCGGTGAGTCAGGAGTGACAGAGCCGGAAGAACGTCATCGTTTGCTGCCGGCGACAAGATCAGCAGCTGCGCCACGCATACCCTCCAGTAGTAAGGTGCGGTCAATACTACGGGACGCGGAGACGCGCACCGCGACACGAATGGGGAGACGACTTGGACCAGACCGAGACGAGCAGCGGATGGCTCGGGATCGCCGTCGTCTGGGCGATCGCGCTCATCGGGTCGATCGTGATCGTGACGCTGGCCTACTCCGGGACCGCGGCCTGGTTCGGGGACGCGTCGCGCCTCGGCGTCTACGGTGCGCTCGGCATCGTGCTCGCGGCATCCGTGATCGGAGCGCTCATCGTGCAGCTCGCGACGCGACGTCCCGAGGGCTTCGTGCTGCGCGTGAGCTGGAGCATCACCGGAGCCGCCGCGATCGTCGCGATCGCCGCGCTCGTGGTCGCGCCCATCGCGACCGCGTGAGCGGGATACACTCGAAGCATGTCTGAGCTGCTCGCCCTCGAACTCCTCTTCATCGGCCTGCTCGGTCTCGCGAGCCTCGCGATCGCGTGGATCAGCGGAGTGGTCGTCTACAAGCTCTTCAAGGGCCAGCGCTAGGTGCTGGTGAAGACGTGGCGATGATCGAGCTGCCCGTCGATCTCCCGGCAGAGCTCGTGCCGCTCTCCTGGCTCCTCGGCGTCTGGGAGGGATCGGGCGTCATCGACTACAAGGCCGGCGAGGAGTCGGTCACGCACGAGTTCGGTCAGCGCGTCAGCTTCAGCCACGACGGACTGCCGCACCTGAACTACACGTCGTACACCTGGCTGTTCCCGGTAGAAGAAGGCGGCGAGCCGACTCCGCTCGTCACCGAGACCGGCTACTGGCGCCTCGCCCGAGAACTGGGCGAGGGCGACCAGGGTCCGGCGATGCTGCCGGCGCGCGGCGAGCCTCGATTCGCCGACGCCGACTCGGTCGAGTCGCTCCGCAACGCCGACGGCGGGTTCGACGTCGAGGTGTCGCTCGTGCACCCCGGCGGAGTCAGCGAGCTCTACCTCGGCCAGGTCAAGGGGCCGCGCATCGACCTCGCGACCGACGCCGTCATGCGGGGCAGCGGCGCGAAGGACTACTCCGCGGCGACCCGCCTCTACGGTCTCGTCGACGGCCACCTGCTCTGGGCGTGGGACATCGCCGCGCTCGGCCAAGACCTGCGCACCCACGCGTCGGCCAGACTCGCGAAGGTCGACTGATGATGGAATCCCCGTTCCTCGCACTCCCCGGAGCCGTCGCGGCTGCGCCCGGGGGCGTCGACACCGGCGTCGCCGGTCACTACGGCAACCCCATCGTCGAGCAGCGTCACCTCGAGCGCGGCGACGCGATCGTCGACCTCTCGAACCGCGGCGTCGTGACCGTCACCGGCCCCGACCGACTGTCGTGGCTGCACTCCATGGCCAGCCAGGCGCTCGCGCGCCTGCAGCCCGGAGAGGGCACCGAAGCGCTGCTGCTCGACGCGTCGGGCAGGGTCGAGCACGCCGCGCACGTGATCGACGACGGCGAGACGACCTGGCTCATCGTCGAGGGCGACGAGGCCGCGGGCATCGCCGCATTCCTCGATCGCATGCGCTTCATGCTGCGCGTCGAGGTCGCCGACGCGAGCGGCGACGTCGCCGTGCTCGGCGCCATGTCGACGTCGGCGCTCGACGCCGCGACTCCGGCTTTCGCCCCTGCAGGCGTCGCACTCGACTGGGTCGACCCGTGGGCGCACCCTCGCCCCGGCGGCCACCAGTACGCCCACGACGCCGGCCACCCGGCATCCGACTGGCACTGGATCGAACGCATCGTGCCGCGCACCGCGCTCGCCGAAGCGGCCGCCGCCGTGCGGGCGGGGTCCGTCGACGCGGCGGGCTCCCTTGCGGCCGAGGCGCTCCGGGTCGCCGCGTGGCGCCCGCGACTCGCGACCGAGGTCGACGACCGCACCATCCCGCACGAGCTCGACTGGCTGCGCAGCGCGGTCGATCTCGGCAAGGGCTGCTACAAGGGCCAGGAGACGGTCGCCAAGGTGCTGAACCTCGGCCGGCCCCCGCGCAGGCTCGTGCTGCTGCACCTCGACGGCAGCGACACCGTGCTGCCGGCGCCGGGCGACGAGGTCGTCGGCGAGAAGGTGCGCCCCGAACCTGCAGCGGGCGAAGCACCCGAGCGCAAGGTCGTCGGCCGCATCACCACCGCGGTGATGCACCACGAGCTCGGCCCGGTCTCGCTCGCGGTCGTGAAGCGTGCGGTGCCTGCCGACCTGCCGCTCATCGTGCTGAGCCACGGCACCGAGATCGCGGCCGCACAGGTCGAGATCGTGCCGGCCGATGCGGGCGCGGCCGTCGAGGTGCCGCGGCTCCCTCGTCTCGGCGTGCACAAGGGGTAACCTCGCGCCGGCGACGGATGCCGCGCCGGTAGGCTGATCGCATGCCTCACACCCTCGTGCTGCTTCGCCACGGCAACAGCGAATGGAACCAGAAGAACCTGTTCACCGGTTGGGTCGACGTGCGGCTCAGCGAACTCGGCACCGCCGAGGCGGCCCGCGCCGGCGAGCTGCTCGCCGAATCGGGCCTCCTTCCCGATGTGCTGCACACCTCGGTGCTCACGCGCGCGATCCAGACGGCGAACATCGCCCTCGACGTCGCCGACCGTGCGTGGATCGACGTGCGCCGTTCCTGGCGTCTCAACGAGCGCCACTACGGTGCGCTGCAGGGCCTCGACAAGGCCGAGACGCTCGAGAAGTACGGGCCCGAGCAGTTCCAGCTCTGGCGTCGCTCGTTCGACGTGCCGCCGCCCGTGCTGGCCGACGACGCCGAGTACTCGCAGGTCGGCGACCCGCGCTACGCGAACCTGGCCGACGACGAACTGCCGCGCACCGAGTGCCTGAAAGACGTCATCGCGCGCATGCTTCCGTACTGGCAGTCCGACATCGTGCCCGACCTCGCGGCAGGCAAGACGGTGCTCGTGACCGCCCACGGCAACTCGCTGCGCGCCCTCGTGAAGCACCTCGACGGCATCAGCGACGACGAGATCGCCGAGCTCAACATCCCGACCGGCATCCCGCTCGTGTATCGCCTCGGCGATGACTTCATGCCGCTCGGCCCGGGCGAGTACCTCGACCCCGAGGCTGCTGCGGCCGGCGCGGCCGCCGTGGCCGCGCAGGGCAAGAAGTAGCCCCGCACAGACGAACGACGAAGGCCCGGCGGATGTCGCATCCGCCGGGCCTTCTCGCACACTCGGCCGAGACCGAGCGCCCACGTCAGAGCGCGGACTTCTCGGGGTCCCAGTCGCCGGTGGCGAGGTACTGCACCTTCTTGGCGATCGAGACCGCGTGGTCGGCGAAGCGCTCGTGGTACCGGCTCGCGAGGGTGGCGTCGACCGTGTCGACGGCCTCGCCCTTCCACGTCTCGCCGAGCACCTTGTCGAACACCTGCAGGTGCAGGGCGTCGACCTTGTCGTCCTCGTTGCGGATCTCCTCCGCGAGGTGCACGTCTTCGGTGCGCAGGAGCTCGACGAGTCGGCGGGCGATCTCGACGTCGAGGCGGCCCATCTCGGCGAACGTCGGGCGCAGCGACTTCGGCACGACCTTGTCGGGGAAGCGGTAGCGGGCGAGCTGGGCGATGTGCGTCGACATGTCGCCCATGCGCTCGAGCGACGCGCTGATCCGCAGTGCGCTCACGACGATGCGGAGGTCGCGCGCGACCGGTTGCTGCCTGGCGAGGATCGTGATCGCGAGCTCGTCGAGCGCGACCGTCTCCTGATCGATGCGGTCATCGTCGGCGATCACCTCTTCTGCGAGGCTCACGTCGGACTCGTTGAACGCACGCGTCGCCTTCTCGATCGAATCGGCCACGAGACCGGCGAGCTCGACGAGCCCTTCCTGCACCTCGCGCAGTTCCTGCTGGAACACCTCACGCATGTTGTCGAATCCTTCTCTGTTCTGGCCCGTGCCGGGCGCGGACGTGCCCGGGCATTCCGACCCTCGGAGCATCCTCTCTGCGCAAGATGAACAACAGGTGCCGAGAGGCTGAATACTCGTTAACGTACCGCCGCACAGCGGGACAACGGCGGATCGGCCTCGAGCGGCTCGTTAGTCTGGTGCCATGGACTCCACCTGGTCGGTGCTCACGGCGCTGGCCTTCGGCATCTTCCTCGGCGCCGCATTCATGGTCATGCTGCACATGGCCGAGCGCCGCGGCTCGAGCGCGGCGAAGGTCGTCGCACCGACGATCCCCGACGGGGTCGACCAGGTGCTCGAGGTGCTGGAGTCGGCCGGCGTCGTGCTCGACCCCTCGAACAACGTGCTCCGCGCCTCGCCCGGTGCGCTCGCCATGGGGCTCGTGCGCCAGCAGGCGCTCGTGCATCCCGAACTGCTCGAGCTCGCGGCATCCGTTCGACGCGGCGGCGAGCCGCTCGTCGACGAGGTGACTCTGGCTCGCGGACCGTTCGGAGAGTCGACGATGCGACTCCACGTGCGCGTCGCCCGGCTCGGCACCCGCTTCGTGCTGCTGCTCGCCGAGGATCGCACCGAGGCGCACCGCCTCGACGAGGTGCGGCGCGACTTCGTCGCGAACATCAGCCACGAGCTCAAGACGCCGATCGCCTCGGTGAGCCTGCTCGCCGAGGCGCTCGACCAGGCGGCCGACGAGCCCGATCAGGTGCGCCGCTTCGCCGGCCGGCTCTCGGTCGAGGCCGCCCGGCTCGCGCACATCACGAGCGAGGTCATCGAGCTCTCGCGACTGCAGGCCCGCGACGCACTGCGGCCCGACCGCCTCGTGCGGGTCGACCAGGTCATCGCCGCCGCCGTCGACCAGAACCGCATCGTGGCCGGTGCCAAGCAGGTCGAGGTGGCCGTGCGAGCCTCGACGAAGAAGGCCGAGGTCTACGGCGACCGGGCACTCCTCGTCGTCGCCGTGCACAACCTCATCGCCAACGCGATCGCCTACTCGAACCCCGGCGGCCGTGTCGGTGTGGGGGCGAAGGTCGACGGCGACGTCGTCGAGATCGCGGTCACCGACCAGGGCATCGGCATCGAGGCCGACGAGCTCGAGCGGGTGTTCGAGCGGTTCTACCGCGTCGATCAGGCGCGCTCGCGCAACACGGGCGGCTCGGGCCTCGGACTCAGCATCGTCAAGCACACCGTGCAGAACCACGGCGGCGATGTGCGGGTGTGGTCGCAGCCCGGACGCGGCTCGACCTTCATGATCCGGCTGCCGCTGGCCGAGGCCGCCATCGAACCGGGCGCCGACGACGAACCGAAGGCCACGCCCGCCGAGTCCGGCGGACGCAACGGCGACGGGCGAGTGGATGCCGCGGACCCGCGCTCCACGAAGCGCCGCACGTCAGTACCACCGGCTGCGAAACCCGCAGCCTCCGATCGAGGAGACCGTACGTGACCCGCATCCTGCTCGTCGAAGACGAGATCGCGCTGAGCGACCCGCTGAGCTTCCTGCTCGAACGAGAGGGCTACGAGGTGGAGGTCGCGGCCGACGGCCCGTCGGCCGTCGAGGCCTTCGACCGGGCGGGCGCCGACCTGGTTCTCCTCGACCTCATGCTGCCGGGACTGCCGGGCACCGAGGTCTGCCGCGAGATCCGCAGCCGCTCGACGGTGCCGATCATCATGCTGACGGCGAAGGACTCCGAGATCGACATCGTCGTCGGGCTTGAGCTCGGCGCCGACGACTACGTCACGAAGCCCTACTCGACCCGTGAGCTGCTCGCGCGCATCCGCGCGGTGCTGCGCCGGCGCATCGAGATCGAGGACTTCGACGAAGCCGTGATCGAGGGCGGCCGGGTGCGCATGGACGTCGACCGGCACACGGTCGAGGTCGACGGCGAGCCCGTGCCCATGCCGCTGAAGGAATTCGAGCTGCTCGAGCTGCTCATGCGCAACCCGGGCCGTGTGCTCACCCGAGGCCAGCTCATCGACCGGGTCTGGGGCTCCGACTACTTCGGCGACACGAAGACGCTCGACGTGCACATCAAGCGCATCCGCTCGAAGATCGAGCAGCAGCCGTCGGAACCCGTGCAGCTCGTCACCGTGCGCGGGCTCGGGTACCGCTTCGAGGCCTGATCGGCGGCATGTCCGGCGGCTTGTCCGGCGCGCGGCCTCGCGTCGCCGGGCACGCGAAACGGGTGGGTGCCGGAGCATCCCACCCGTTCGTCGTCTGCTGGCCGCGCCGAGGCTACGGGACGAGGTTCTCGTATTCGGGGAGTCGGCCGTCGAGCACCGGGACGAGCTTCTCGACGCCCTCGGCGCCCGAGTACTCGAAGAACATGGGCAGGAAGGCCCCGGGAAGCGTGTCGATGTCCTCGAGGACGATGGGCTCGACCTCGTCGGTGCCCTCCACCGCGTCGACGCCGAACGCCACTTCGGAGCCGGCCTCGACCTCGATGGTGTGGTCGCCGCCGCCACCGGTGCCGAACTGCACATGGAGGGAGACGTCTTCGGTGCCGTTGTTGACGACCGTCATGACGAGCGTGCCCTCGACGCCGTCGTCGGAGACGACGAGGACGTTGCGGAGGTCGAGCTCGCCGACGTCGACGGAGACGCCGTCGCTCGCGTCGTAGTGCTCGGTCGTCGCCTGGTAGGTGACCATCGAGCAGCCGCTCGCGCCGAGCGCGATGCCGAGGGCCAGAGCAGCGGATGCCGCGAGACGCGCCTTCACAGAACCTCCAAGTGCGTGGTCGCGCACGAGCAGAGGCCCGGGCGCGAAGGGAACGAACCGAGCATATCCTACGAGCAGCGCCCGCCTCGAGAGGGGGCGGAACCTTAGCATGATCCCGAATGTGATATCCTGATAGTTGCCGAAAGGACATCTATTCATGCTTTTTGAGGTTGGCGAAACCGTCGTTTACCCCCACCACGGTGCCGCAACGATCACCGAGGTCAAGAAACGCATCATCAAGGGTGAAGAGAAGCTCTACCTCAAGCTGAACGTCACGCAGGGAGACCTCGTCATCGAGGTGCCCGCTGAGAACGTCGACCTGGTCGGCGTTCGCGACGTCATCGGCAAAGAGGGCCTCGACAAGGTCTTCGAGGTGCTGCGTGCCCCCTTCACCGAGGAGCCGACCAACTGGTCGCGTCGCTACAAGGCGAATCTCGAGAAGCTCGCATCGGGTGACGTGATCAAGGTCTCAGAGGTCGTTCGCGACCTCTGGCGCCGCGATCAGGACCGCGGGCTCTCTGCAGGCGAGAAGCGAATGCTCGCCAAGGCGCGCCAGATTCTCATCTCCGAGCTCGCGCTCGCGGAGAAGACCGACGAAGAGGCGGCCTCGACCGTGCTCGACGAGGTCCTCGCCTCTTAGCGGGAGTTCCACACGAACGGCGGGTGCCCATGCACCCGCCGTTCGTCGTATCCGGGCCGGTCCGGGGGAGCCGTGCGCCGCGCAGACGTCCGTTCCCCGCCTCCGCCCGGCCACGGCGCGACTACGCTCGAACCGTGAGTTCAGCGATCGCCGTCATCGTCGTCGCCGCGGGCAGCGGCACCCGGCTCGGCCATGCCGAGCCCAAGGCCTTCGTGCCGCTCGGCTCGGGCACGGTGCTCTCGGTCGCCGTCGATTCCGTGCTCGGCATGCGTGAGACCCCGCACCTCGTGCTCGTGGTGCCGGCCGACCGCGTCGAGTCGACCCGATCGCACTTCGCCCCGGTCGCCGAGGCCGCTGCCGCGGAGATCGTCGTCGTCGCCGGCGGCGCGACCCGGCAGGAGTCGGTCGCCGGCGGGCTCGCCGTGCTCCCCGCCTCGGTCGACACCGTGCTCGTGCACGACGCCGCGCGCGCGCTCGCCCCTGCCCTGCTCTTCGACGAGGTCGTGGGCGCCGTGCGCGCGCGTCGACGCGGCATCGTGCCGGCGCTCGACGTCGTCGACACGGTCAAGCGCGTCTCCGACGACGGCCGCGTGCTCGAGACGGTCGACCGCTCCGCGCTCCGGGCGGTGCAGACGCCGCAGGGCTTCCCGCGGGCCTCGCTCGACCACGCCTACGCCACGGCGCACGAGGAGTTCACGGATGACGCGGCGCTCGTGGCATCCGCCGGGCTCGTCGTCGACGCGGTGCCGGGCGACGTGCGCGCGTTCAAGATCACCGTGCCGGCCGACCTGCATCGTGCCGAACAGTTCGTCGCCGAGCGCGCCGCGCAGGCGTCGCGCGGCGCCGCGGCACCCAGGGTCGGCACCGGCACCGACGTGCACGCCTTCGCCGAGGACGCGGCGACGCCGCTCTGGCTGGCCGGCCTCGAGTGGCCGGGCGAACGCGGCCTCTCGGGGCACTCCGACGGCGATGCCGCGGCGCACGCGATCTGCGATTCCCTGCTCGCCGCAGCGGGCCTCGGCGACGTCGGCCAGGTGTTCGGCACGGCAGACGCGCGCTTCGCGGGCGCCCACGGCGAGATCTTCCTCGCCGAGACCCGGCGACTCGTCGAGGCTGCGGGCTGGCGAGTCGGCAACGTGACCGTGCAGATCGTCGGCAATCGTCCGAAGCTCGCGCCGCGTCGCGCCGAAGCCGAGGCGCTGCTGTCCCGAATCCTCGACGCGCCCGTGAGCGTCGCCGCGACCACGAGCGACGCGCTCGGGTTCACCGGCCGCGGCGAGGGCGTCGCCGCGATCGCCACCGCGATGCTCCTTCCGCGCAGCTGAGTCATCGCGCGGGGGGCTGACACGCCCGGCCGGTAGGCTTGGCGGGTGACCGTGCGACTCTACGACTCGAAGGCCCAGGCCCTGCGCGACTTCGCGCCCCTGCGCGATGGGCGCGTCGGCATGTACGTCTGCGGTCCGACCGTGCAGTCGAGTCCCCACATCGGGCACCTGCGCAGCGCCCTCGTCTACGACATCATGCGTCGTTGGTTCGCCCAGCAGGGCAACGACGTCGTGTTCGTGCGCAACGTCACCGACATCGACGACAAGATCCTGAACGCGGCGACCGACAACGGCACCGACGAGCCCTGGTGGGCCCTGGCCTACCGCGTCGAGCTCGAGTTCACCGCCGCCTATACCTCGCTCGGCATCTTGGCTCCCACGTACGAGCCGCGGGCGACTGCGAGCGTGCAGCAGATGGTCGAGCTCATCGCGCGGCTGATCGAGCGTGGTCACGCATACGCCGCTCCGGATGCCTCGGGCGACGTCTACTTCGACACCGCGAGCTGGCCGGCATATGGCGAACTCACCCGGCAGCAGCGCGACAACATGGAGGCCGCGGCCGACGCCGATCCGCGCGGCAAGCGCGACCCGCGCGACTTCGCACTCTGGAAGGGGCGAAAGCCCGAGGAGCCCGAGTCCGCGTCATGGAAGTCGCCCTGGGGCGACGGACGGCCCGGCTGGCACATCGAGTGCTCGGCGATGGTGACCCGCTACCTCGGCTCCGAGTTCGACATCCACGGCGGCGGACTCGACCTGCGGTTCCCGCACCACGAGAACGAACTCGCCCAGTCCGCGGCCGCGGGCGACGCGTTCGCGCGGTACTGGGTGCACAACGGCCTCGTGAACATCGGCGGGCAGAAGATGTCGAAGTCGCTCGGCAACTCCGTCTACGCCGTCGAGCTGTTCGAACTCGCCTCGCCGCTCGCCGTGCGCTACCTCCTGGGTGCGGCGCACTACCGCTCGACGCTCGACTACGCGCCCGGCTCGCTCGCTGAGGCCGAGGCGGCGGTCGATCGCATCCGCGGCTTCCTCTCCAGGGTCGAACGGCGCCTCGCCGGTACCAGGTTCGCTGGTGTCGGCGCCCCGGTCCTCCCCGACGCGTTCGCCGCGGCGATGGACGACGACCTCGGCGTGCCCCAGGCGCTCGCAGTGCTGCACGACACCGTGCGCGCCGGCAACCAGGCGCTCGACGCCGAAGAGCTGCACGATGCCGCCGTCGCGCACGGCCAGGTCTCGGCCATGGTCGAAGTGCTCGGCATCGACCCGCGCGACCCGCACTGGGCGACGGCCGACTCCGGCCCCGCGGCATCCGCACTCGAGGCGCTCGTCACGCGCCTCATCGAAGACCGACAGGCTGCGCGCGAGTCGAGGGACTACGCTGCCGCAGACCGGATCCGTGCCGAACTCTCGGCAGCGGGCATCACCATCGAAGACAGTTCTACCGGAACGCATTGGAGCTTGGGACTATGAAGGGCAGCAGCGGCAAGTCGCGCGCCGGAGCCGTGCGGAAGGCGAAGAACAAGCAGGTCGGCTCGGGCGGCCAGGGCCGACAGGCCCTCGAAGGCAAGGGGCCGACGCCGAAGGCCGAAGACCGTGCCTGGCACCCCGCAGGCAAGAAGAAGGCGGCGCAGGAGCGCTACGCAGCGACCGGCGGCAAGCGCGTCGCCGGACAGGGTTCGGGCCAGCGCCCCGGTGCCCCGCGCGGTGCCTCCGGCGCAGCCCGACGGGCGAAGACGGGCGACGAGTCCGAGATCGTGACCGGCCGCAACTCGGTCGTCGAGGCGCTTCGGGCGCGCATCCCCGCCACGACCCTCTACGTCGCCGCGCGCGTCGAGATGGACGACCGGGTGCGCGAGGCCATGAAGGTCGCGACCAATCGCGGCATCCCGATCCTCGAGGTCATGCGCCCCGAACTCGACCGGCTCGCCGGCGAGGGCGGCGTGCACCAGGGCCTCGCGCTCAAGGTGCCGCCGTACGAGTACGCGCACCCCATCGAACTGCTCGACGAGGTGCTCGCCCGCGACGAGACGCCGCTCTTCGTGGCGCTCGACGGCATCACCGACCCGCGCAACCTCGGCGCGATCCTGCGCTCGACCGGCGCGTTCGGCGGCCAGGGCGTCATCGTGCCGCAGCGCCGCTCGGTCGGCGTGAACGCGGCCGCATGGAAGACCTCTGCCGGTGCCGCGGCTCGCGTGCCCGTCGCGATGGCGCCGAACCTCACGCAGACCCTCAAGGCGCTCAAGGAGCGCGGCGTCTTCGTGCTCGGCCTCGACGGCGGCGGCGACGTGTCGCTCCCCGGACTCAGCTGGGCCGACCGCCCGATCGTGATCGTGGTCGGCAGTGAGGGCAAGGGACTCTCGCGCCTCGTCGCCGAGACGTGCGATGCGATCGTGTCGATCCCGATCTCGGCCTCGACCGAGTCGCTGAACGCCGGCATCGCGGCATCCGTCACGCTCTACGAGATCTCGAAGCTCCGCGCCGACGGCTGAGGCTTCTCGGTGACGCCGGCGGGCAGCAGTCCGTCGGCGTTCCCCGGGATCGCGCGTGCAGCTCTGGCGTGGCGGCGGCGGGCGGATGCCGCGATCAGACGTTCGCGCGCCAGTCGCCGTCGTCGTCGGGGTCGAGTGCGGCGAACGCCGCGGTGTCGGTCGACGGAATCGTCTCGATCGGCGACGTGAACGCGCCGGTCGGCGGGCCGATCACGGTCGCCTCGTCGCGCCGATGGCGCAGCACCGTGTTGATGTACGAGCTCACCGCCTCGGCGAGCGGGATGTCGTGGCCCACCTGCTGCGCGAGGAACCAGCGGTGGTCGAGCAGCTGGTGGAAGACCTCGGCCGGTTCGAGCTTTCCGCGGAGCTCCCGCGGAATCGCCCGCACGACGGGTTCGAACACCCGCATGAGCCATTCGTGGGCGACCATCTCCTCGTCGAGGTCGGACTTGTCGTACGCCGCCCGATAGGAGTCGAGGTCGTTCAGCAGTCGTCGCGCCTGGTTCTCGCCGGCGTCGAGACCGGTCAACCGCAGCAGGCGGCGCTGGTGGTGGCCGGCGTCGACGACCTTCGGCTGGATGCGCACGGTCGTGCCCGAGTCATCCGTCTTGATCGCGAGCTCTTCGATGTCGAAGCCGAGTTCGTTCAGCCGGTTCACGCGTTCGTTGATGCGCCAGCGCTCGGCGCTCGAGAACGACTCGGAGCCGGTGAGCTCGAGCCAGAGGCTGCGGTAGGCCTCGACGATGCCGTTCGAGATGTTGACCGGGTCGAGTTCGTCGGCGACCTTGCCGCCCGCCTCGAGGTCGAGGAGCTCGCCGGCGATGTTGACCCGGGCGATCTCGAGGTCGTTCTCGCGCTGCCCGTTCGAGAGGCCGCCCTCGTAGAGCTTGCCCGTCTCGGCATCGACGAGGTATGCGGCGAAGGCGCCGGCGTCGCGGCGGAAGAGGGTGTTCGACAGCGACACGTCGCCCCAGAAGAAGCCCACGATGTGCAAGCGCACGAGCAGCACCGCGAGGGCGTCGACGAGTCGTGTCGCGGTATCGGGACGCAACGTCTGCGAGAACAGCGCCCGATAGGGGAGCGAGAACCGCAGGTGCCGGGTGACGAGCACGGGCTTCAGCGCATCGCCCTCGTCGTCGGTGCGATTGGTGATGACGGCGACCGGGTCGACGCAGGGGATGTCGAGCCGCTGCAGGGTGCGCAGCATCTCGTACTCGCCCTTGGCCATCTCGGCCGTCGTCTCCTTGATCGCCACGATGTGCGCGCCGAGGTGCGCGAAGCGCACGAGGTGGCGCGAGATGCCCTTCGGCAGCGCCGCGATCGTGTCGTTCGGCCAGGCCTCGAGCGGCAGTTCCCACGGAAGGTCGAGGAGTGCCGGATCGGCCATGGCCGACGTGATGGAGAGTGATCCGCTCATGTGTGCCTCAGCGTAGTCGGGTCGGGCTGCATCGAAACGACGTGATGGAGAGTGATCCGCTCATGTGTGCCTCAGCGTAGTCGGGTCGGGCTGCATCGAAACGACGTGATGGAGAGTCGTCGTGATCGGATGCCTCCCGCGGATACGGCGATGCCGGCCGGGCAGGAGCCCGGCCGGCATCACCGATCGACAGGGTTGGTCAGGCGACCACGGCCTTGTTGCCGAGGCGCTCGCCGGACTCGACGTCGAAGAGGTGCACGTGGTGCGGCGTCGCGGTCAGGTAGACCTTGTCACCGGCGCTCGGGTGCATGCGACCGTCGACGCGGGCGACGATGTCGGTGCGCTTGCCCTCGACCATGGAGTGGCCGTAGAGGTAGCCGTCGGCACCGAGCTCCTCGACGAGGTCGACCTCGACCGCGAGGCCTTCGCCCTGGACGGGGGAGACGGTGATGTCTTCGGGGCGCACGCCGATGGTGGCGACCTTGCCGCTCGACTGGGCGAGCGTCTCGCGGTCGACCGGAACGGTGGCGGTGCCGAACAGCACGCCGTCGTCGACGAGGTCGGCGTGGAAGAGGTTCATCGCGGGCGAGCCGATGAAGCCGGCGACGAACACGTTGTTGGGCTTCTCGTAGAGGTCGCGCGGGGTGCCGACCTGCTGCAGCAGGCCGTCCTTCAGCACAGCGATGCGGTCACCCATGGTGAGGGCCTCGGTCTGGTCGTGCGTGACGTATACGGTCGTGACCCCGAGGCGGCGCTGGAGCGACGCGATCTGGGTGCGGGTCTGCACGCGGAGCTTGGCGTCGAGGTTCGACAGCGGCTCGTCCATGAGGAAGACCTGGGGCTGACGGACGATGGCGCGGCCCATGGCGACGCGCTGACGCTGGCCGCCCGAGAGCGCCTTCGGCTTGCGGGCCAGGTAGGGCTCGAGGTCGAGGAGCTTCGCGGCTTCGAGCACGCGAGCTGCGCGCTCCTCCTTGCCGACGCCGGCGATCTTCAGGGCGAAGCCCATGTTCTCGGCGACGGTCATGTGCGGGTAGAGCGCGTAGTTCTGGAAGACCATGGCGATGTCGCGGTCTTTCGGCGGCACGTCGGTGACGTTGCGGTCGCCGATGAAGATGTTGCCGTCGTTGACCTCTTCGAGGCCCGCGAGCATGCGGAGCGAGGTCGACTTGCCGCAACCGGAGGGGCCGACGAGGACGAGGAACTCGCCGTCTGCGACCTCGAGGTCGAGCTGGTCGACGGCGGGGCGGGTGCCGCCGGGGTAGAGGCGGGTTGCCTTGTCGAACGTGACTGACGCCATTTTCGTGTTTCTCCTTCACCGGCAGGTACGTGCCGGACGATCCGTAGTGATGGACTGCGTCGACGCTGACGCCCCCTCAGTATCGCACGCGCGACCGGGTGCTCCGCACGCGGGCGGACAGCGGCACTCAGCTCGGATCCGGCCGGCTCGCGGAATCCGTTTGGGTGTTTCACAGCCATCGTCCCTACTATCGTGTGTGCGTCCGCATGCATACATGCGCGCCCACACAGCGACCGGAGTGACCATCGATGAGCAACGGCGGATCGAATCAGCCACGCCCCACCCGTAACGAGCAGCGCGAAGCCGCGCGCGAGAAGGCCCGGGTGCTCCGCGAGGAGCAGAAGAAGCGAGAGCGACGAAACAAGTGGCTGATCCAGGGCGGCGTCATCGTCGCCGTGGTCGCGATCGCAGCGCTCATCGGCGGCCTGATCTTCAACAACATCAAGCCCGACGGCCCCGGCCCGGCCAACATGGCGAGTGACGGCATCCTGCTCACCGGCGTCGACGGCGTGATCACCCCGACCGAGACCCCGGCGCTGGCCGCCGGTGCGACGCCCACCCCCACGGTGCCCGACGACAGCGGCACCGTGGCGAACATCGTCACGTACATCGACTACCTGTGCCCGTTCTGCGGCCAGTTCGAGACGACGAACGCCGACTCCATCCGAACGATGGTCGAGTCCGGAGCGGCGACGCTCGAGGTCCACCCCATCGCCCTGCTGACCAACAAGTCCGCCGGAACGCAGTACTCGCTGCGCGCGGCGAACGCGGCGGCCTGCGTGGCGAACACCTCGCCCGAGTCGTTCTTCGACTTCAACGCGCTGCTGTTCGAGAACCAGCCCGAGGAGACCTCCGTCGGCCTCAACAACGCCGAGATCAAGTCGCTCGCCAAGAAGGCGGGTGTGAGCTCGCTGTCGACGATCGAGCAGTGCATCGATGACACCACCTTCAAGAAGTGGGTGCAGGATGCCACGACGCGCGCGCTGACCGAGCCGGTGCCGAACTCCGACCTCGAGGCGATCAAGGGCACCCCGACCGTGCTCGTGAACGGCAAGCAGTACGAGGGCTCGCTGACCGACCCCGCAGAGTTCCAGTCGTTCGTGCTGCAGGCGACCGGCGAGACCTTCTCGGAGTCGACCTCGACCCCCTCGCCGACGCCCACTCCGGCGCCGTAGCGCGCGAGATCGCTGCGAAGGCCCGGCCGAGTGCCGGGCCTTCGTGCGTTCGGCGACCGCGACGGCATGCCGGACCGCCGCTCGGTGATCGGTAGGATGTGGTCGAGGCATCCCCTCGCCGGCTTGGCGCAATTGGTAGCGCACCGCTCTTGTAAAGCGGTGGTTGCGGGTTCGAGTCCCGCAGCCGGCTCTTGACTCAGCACGCAGCCCAGCAACCGCCCTCGGCGGGCACCGGAACCCATCACCACCAGCACGTCGAGCAATCGCGAATCCCGATCTGGATCGCGCTCGTGCTCGCACTGCTGTTCGGCGCGGGCACCGCGTTGCAGTCGCGCGTCAACGGGCAGCTCGCGGTGGCGCTCGACGACCCGTACGTCGCCGCCGCGATCTCCTTCGGGAGCGGGCTCGTGATCCTGCTCGTCGTGCTCACCATGTGGAAACCGGGACGAATCGGGCTCGCGAAGGTCGGCGAGGCGCTGCGCGCCCGGGCGCTTCCGTGGTGGATGGTGCTCGGCGGGCTCGCGGGCGCCTGGTTCGTGACGACGCAGGGCCTCTCGGCCGGCATCATCGGCGTCGCCCTGTTCACGATCGCGATCGTCGCGGGCCAGACGGTGGGCGGCATCGTGTTCGACGTCATCGGGCTCGGCCCGGGCGGGCGCCGACCGCTCAGCACGACACGCGTGGTCGGCGCCGTGCTCGCCCTCGCGGCGATCGGCTGGGCCGTGTCGGCGCAGCTCACCGGCGATGCCCCGATCCTGCTCATGGTGCTGCCGTTCATCGCGGGCGTCGGCGCGTCGTGGCAGCAGGCGGTGAACGGGCGGGTCAAGGCGGTCGCCGACAGCGCGCTCACCGCGACGGTGGTCAACTTCGCGGTCGGAACGACGGCGCTCGTCGTGGTGATGCTCGTGCACGCGGCATCCGCAGGCTGGCCGACCGCGCTGCCCGCCGAACCCTGGCTCTACACGGGTGGGGCGCTCGGCTGCATCTTCATCGCCGGGCAGGCGATGCTCGTGCGGCGACTCGGCGTGCTGCTGCTCGCCCTCTGCGGCGTCGCAGGGCAACTCGTCGCGGCCCTCGCGCTCGACCTGATGCTGCCCACGGCCGATGAGCCGGTCGGCATCGCGACCATCGGCGGCACCGTGCTCGCCCTCGTCGCCGTGGTGGTCGCTTCGATCCGATGGGGTCGGCGCAAGCATGCGCTGGCGCCGGCAGAGGTCACTGCAGCGAGCTGAACCTCGAGGCCGCGTCGACCTCAGGGCCCCGATCCGGTCGCGTGCCGTCGGGCACGCCGCCGACGTAGAGCCAGCCGAGCAGCTGCTCGCCGTCGGCGAGGCGGTGCATCTCGGCGACGAGCGGATGCCTCGTGTGCGGCCCACTGCGCCACATGACGCCCCACCCGGCGTCGTCGAGGAGCAGGCTCAACTGGTGGGCGACGCCTGCGGCGACCGCCTCCTGCTCCCACGCGGGGACCTTGAAGTGCCGTGTCGTGGTCGCGACGATCGCGAGCAGCAGCGATGCGCGCAGCGGCTTGGCCGCGAGGCGGGCGCTCTGCTCACCGCCGAGGCCCGAGGCCGCGGCGAGCGCGTCACCGAGGCGGTTCCGTGCTTCGCCGCGCAACGCGATCACCCGCCACGGCCGCAGCGCGGCGTGGTCGGCGACCCGGGCGGCCACCTCGAGCAGGTCGAGGATCTCAGCGTCGTCGGGTGCGGCATCCGTGACCTTGGGGGTCGAACGCCTCGCGAGCATCGCCTCCCGAACAGGCCGCGCCACTCAGGACTCGGCGGAGAAGTCGAGGGCGATCGAGTTCATGCAGTACCGGTCGCCGGTGGGCGTGCCGAAGCCGTCGGGGAAGACGTGGCCCAGGTGCGAGCCGCAGTTCGCGCAGCGCACCTCGGTGCGCACCATGCCGAGCGAGGAGTCCTCGATGAGCTGGACGGCCTCGGGGCGCACCGACTCGTAGAAGCTCGGCCAGCCGCAGCCCGAGTCGAACTTCGTGCCGCTCTGGAACAGTTCGGCGCCGCAGGCGGCGCAGGAGTAGACGCCGGCACGCTCCTCGTCGAGCAGCTCGCCCGTCCACGGGCGCTCGGTCGCGGCCTCGCGGAGCACCGCGTACTGCTCGTCGCCGAGTTCGGCGCGCCACTCGTCGTCGGTCTTGTCCACGTTGTACGCCATGAAGCGTCCTCCCTGTGCTCGCGTCGGTGCCCTCCATGGTCGCAGGTTCGCCTGTGGGTTCCGACATGGGGTGCAACGCGGTGCCCTGCTCCGGTGTTCCGCGGCATCGACGCGAGATCCCGGGCCGCATACGGACCGGCACACGCCGCCGGCACTCGGCTCCCGCAGAGGCACCGGTGTCTAGGATGACGTGCAGGCGGTGCATCCGGCTCGCCTCGAACGGGAGGTCCGATGAGCGCCGAGCGCCTGCCGCACCGTTCCGTCGAATCGGAGCTCGACGAGCGCGACGCCCGGGTGCTCGCCTTCGAGTCGCGCGCGTGGCAGCATCCCGGCGCGAAGGCGGAGGCGATCCGCGACGAGTTCGGCATCTCCGCCGCCCGCTACTATCGGATCCTCGGCGAGCTCATCGATTCACCGGCAGCGCTGAGGCACGACCCGATGCTGGTCAAACGCCTGCAGCGGATGCGTGCGGCTCGTGCAGCGGCGCGGACGCGTCGTTCGCTCTCGATCGGCCGACCGCTCGACTGAGCCCGGCCCCGACAGACGACTGGACCCATGGCGCAGAAGTTCCCCCGCGATCGCTTCGACTCGATCCCGCACGGCATCGACCGGGTCGGTGCGCATCGCGCCCCGGCGCGCCGTGGAGCCGGATGGATCACCTTCGGCTGGGCGGCACTGGCGACGGTGGTGCTCGCCGCGGTCGGCATCGGCGGCGTCATGGTCTTCAACGACCGGCTGAACTTCGGCGAGGCACCGGTCTCGACCCCGAGCGCGACGCCGGTCGTCACCGCCGAACCCGTGATCGCCCCCGACATCCCCGTGCTCGTGCTGAACGGCACCGCGACGGCCGGACTGGCGGCGAAGGCGTCGGAGACGCTCACGGCCAACGGGGTTCCCGTGGGGTCGGCGGCGAACGCGAGCGATGAGACGCTCACCGAGACCGTCGTCTACTACGCGACCCCCGAACTCGAGGGCGCTGCTCGCGGTGTCGCGCAGTTCCTGCCCGAGGCCGATGTGCGGATGTCCGAGCAGTTCGCCGCCACCGGCAACCAGCTCGTCGTCGTGCTCGGCTCCGACTATGCCGAGGCCACGGCGGGCTGATCGACCCGCGCCGCCCCTCGGGCGCGACCCGAATCGTTGCCATTCCGATATCCGCACCGCTCCGCAGGCCCTTGTGCACGAACGCCCTGTCGTGAGTATCTGGTTTCGGCCGCTCTCAAGCGCGAGCGCACGGTTCCGTCCCTGGCACCCTGTTCGCGAGAGGGCGGTCCGGCACGGGCCACGGGCGGGTGCTGATCGGACACGGCAACATGGGAGCAACGCATGGCGAACGGAACCGTCAAGTGGTTCAACGCTGAAAAGGGCTACGGATTCATCACCGTCGATGAGGGGGGCCAGGACGTCTTCGTCCACTACTCCGCCATCGACATGTCGGGGTACAAGGTCCTCGAGGAGGGGCAGCAGGTCGTCTTCGAGGTCGGCACCGGTTCCAAGGGGCCGCAGGCCGAAGGCGTCCGCCCGGCCTGACGTCGATTCGCGGGCGCGCCGCCGCTCCGGCGGCGCGCTCTCGCATCTCCGGCGGTGCGCGGGTCTACGCTGACCGCATGGCAGCGCAGGCCGAGCCGGCTCCGCTCCGGCGGGGAGCGCGCATCGCCGTGCTCGTCACGGCGACGCTGCTGCTGGCCGCCTGCCAATCGCCGCGCCCCGCTCCGGCACCGACCGAGGCCGAGGCACGACCCTCCTCCGATTCGGCGGCCGCCGCGGTCTCGTTCGCCCCGCTGCGCGGAACGCCCGCAGAGGAGGCCGCGCTCGCGCACCCCTCGCTCGCGGTGAAGGTCGACAACCACGAAGAGGCGCGCCCGCAGATCGCCCTGAATCGCACCGACATCGTCTTCGAGGAGCTCGTCGAGGGCGGTCTCACCCGCTACGTCGCGATCTGGCATTCGGACGTCCCCGACGAGGTCGGCCCTGTGCGATCGATCCGCCCCATGGATCCGGACATCGCCTCGCCCTTCGGTGGCATCATCGCCTACTCGGGCGGCCAGGACCAGTTCGTCGCGATGATGATGGCGACGCCCCTCGTGAACCTCGTCTTCGACTACGACGAGACGGGACTCTTCTTCCGGGCCGATGAACGGCCCGGGCCGCACGACGTGATCCTCGAGTCGGCAGAGGCGGTCTCCCGCAACGCCGCGCTCGCGCCGCCGCCCGTGCAGTTCGCCTACGGCACAGCCGATCCGCTCGCGGCCCCGGCGCTCGCCGCGGTGCCGACGTCGCGCGTCGACCTCGTCTTCTCCGAGGGCCGGTTCCCCAGTTGGGAGTGGGATGCCGCGGCATCCGTCTGGTTGCGTTCGCAGGAGGGCTCGCCCGACACGGAGGCGTCCGGCGAGCGGGTGCGGGCGACGAACGTCGTGACCGTGCGCGTCGCGATCGACTGGCGCTACGGCGAGGTGCCGAAGACCGTGATGATCGGGTCGGGCGAGGCCTGGGTCTCCGCCGGAGGGCGAACGGCTCATGGCACTTGGACGAAGGATGCGTCGGAGTCGCCGATCATCCTCACGGCCGACGACGGTTCTCCGCTGCGGCTGGCTCCCGGCAACACGTGGGTCGAGCTCGTGCCGGGCGAGGGTTCTGCGACCTTCACGCCCTGAGCGGACAGCCTCGGGCTCGCTTGCACTCGTGGCGGTCGAGTGCCAGAATCGATTTAGCACTCACTCGTTTTGAGTGCTAACCCAACGAATCTTTGAAGACGTCCGGGAAAGGACGAGAGAAACACATGGCAAAGATCATTGCTTTCAACGAGGAGGCCCGTCGTGGCCTCGAGCGTGGCCTGAACACGCTCGCCGACGCGGTGAAGGTGACCCTCGGCCCGCGCGGACGCAACGTCGTGCTCGAGAAGAAGTGGGGCGCACCCACGATCACGAACGACGGTGTGTCGATCGCCAAGGAGATCGAACTCGACGACCCGTACGAGAAGATCGGTGCCGAGCTCGTCAAGGAGGTCGCCAAGAAGACCGACGACGTCGCCGGTGACGGCACCACGACCTCGGTCGTGCTCGCCCAGGCGCTCGTGCGCGAGGGCCTCCGCAACGTCGCCGCAGGCGCCGACCCCATCTCGCTCAAGCGCGGCATCGAGAAGGCCGTCGCGGCCGTCGAGGCCGAGCTCCTCGCCAACGCGAAGGACGTCGAGACGAAGGAAGAGATCGCCGCCACGGCATCGATCTCCGCCGCCGACGAGCAGATCGGTGCGCTCATCGCCGAGGCGATCGACAAGGTCGGCAAGGAGGGCGTCGTCACCGTCGAGGAGTCGAACACCTTCGGCACCGAGCTCGAGCTGACCGAGGGCATGCGCTTCGACAAGGGCTACCTGTCGGCGTACTTCGTCACCGACCCCGAGCGCCAGGAAGCGGTCTTCGAAGACCCCTACATCCTGATCGTCAACGGCAAGGTCTCGAACATCAAGGACCTGCTGCCGATCGTCGACAAGGTCATCCAGACCGGCAAGCAGCTCCTCATCATCGCTGAAGACGTCGACGGCGAAGCACTCGCGACGCTGATCGTCAACAAGATCCGCGGCATCTTCAAGTCGGTCGCCGTCAAGGCTCCCGGCTTCGGCGACCGTCGCAAGGCGCAGCTGCAGGACATCGCGACCCTCACCGGTGGCCAGGTCATCTCCGAGGAGGTCGGCCTCAAGCTCGAGAACGTCACCCTCGACCTGCTCGGCTCGGCTCGCAAGGTCATCATCACCAAGGACGAGACGACCATCGTCGAGGGTGGCGGCGACGAGGAGGCCATCGCCGGCCGCGTCGCGCAGATCCGCAAGGAGATCGAGAACACCGACTCCGACTACGACCGCGAGAAGCTCCAGGAGCGCCTCGCCAAGCTCGCCGGCGGCGTCGCCGTCATCAAGGCGGGTGCGGCGACCGAGGTCGAGCTCAAGGAGCGCAAGCACCGCATCGAGGACGCCGTTCGCAACGCGAAGGCCGCCGTCGAAGAGGGCATCGTCGCCGGTGGTGGCGTCGCCCTCATCCAGGCCGGCAAGACCGCCTTCGAGAAGCTCGAGCTCACGGGCGACGAGGCGACCGGCGCGAACATCGTTCGCGTCGCGATCGACGCGCCGCTGAAGCAGATCGCCCTCAACGCCGGCCTCGAGCCGGGCGTCGTGGTCGACCGCGTGCGCAACCTCCCGGTCGGCCAGGGCCTCAACGCCGCGACCGGCGAGTACGTCGACATGCTCGCTGCCGGCATCAACGACCCGGTGAAGGTCACCCGCTCCGCGCTGCTGAACGCTGCGTCGATCGCGGGCCTGTTCCTCACCACCGAGGCCGTCGTCGCCGACAAGCCCGAGAAGAACGCGGCTCCGGCCGGCGACCCGACGGGCGGCATGGACTTCTGACCCTGAACGGAGCGTAGCTCCGTGATGGTCAGGGTCGAGTGACCGGCCCTTCCGGCCGGTCGTATCGAGACCCCGTCCAACCTCGCGCAAGCACACGAAGGGCGTCTCCCTCACGGGAGGCGCCCTTCGTCGTGTCGGGAGCCGTCGCCTCGCTCTTCCCCTCGTGTGTCGCAGGTGTTAGCGTTCAACCGAACAACCGGACAACGATGTCCGGTAGAAGGAGGAGCAATGACGCAATCCTGGGACCGCGAGGTCGACGTCCTCGTCGCCGGCACCGGTGCGGCGGGCATGACCGCGGCCATCACCGCGGCAGATCGAGGGCTCTCCGTGCTCGTGGTCGAGAGCACCGACCGGTGGGGCGGCACGACGATGCGCAGCGGCGGCGGACTGTGGATGCCGAACAATCCGATCATGCGTCGCACGGGCATCGCCGACTCCCGCGAGGAGGCGCTGACCTACCTGGAATCCGCGATCGGCCCGAGCGACTCGATCGGCCCGGCCAGTTCGCCCGAGCGACGCGCGGCGTTCGTCGACACGATTCCCGAGCTCGTCACGCGTCTCGAGCAGCTCGGGGTGCGGTGGGCGGTCGCGAAGGACTATCCCGACTACTACCCCGACCGGCCGGGCGGCAAGATCGGGCGCGGCATCGAGTCCAAGCCCTTCGATGCGCGCAGGCTCGGCGACTGGCGTGAGACCTCGCGCACGGGCGACTCCATCCCCGCCCCGATGCAGACCGACGACGTGTGGCTGCTCATGCGCGCGTGGTCCTCGTTCTCGGGCTTCGTGCGCGGCGCGCGTTTCGTGTTCCGCACCCTCGGAGGACTGGTCACCGGCAAGAAGCTGTACGGCTTCGGCGGCGGCCTCATGCTGCAGCTCGGCGCCATCGCGAAGCAGCAGGGCGTGCAGATGCTGCTGAGCAGCCCGCTCACCGAACTCCTGAAGGACGAGCGCGGGCGAGTGGTCGGGGCCGTCGTCGCGACTCCCGACGGCCTGCAGCGCATCCGTGCGAGGCGCGGCGTGATCCTCGGCGCGGGCGGCTTCGCCGCGAACTCGGCCTGGCGGCAGAAGTACCACGGCATCGCGGGGTACACGTCGGCGGCCGAGGGCGACCTCGGCACGGCCATCGAGGCGGGCGTCGCGGCCGGCGCGGACGTCGCGCTCATGGACGACGCCTGGTGGGGTGCATCCGTGCCGATCCCCGGCAAGCAGGCGCAGTTCGTGCTGAACGAGCGATCCGACCCGTTCAGCATCGTCGTCGACCAGTCGGGCCGCCGCTATCTCAACGAGTCCGAGAGCTACATCGACTTCGGCCATCACCTGCTCGAGCGCGATCCGATCTCGCCCGCGAACCCGTCGTGGCTCGTCGTCGAGCGGCGGCACCGGCAGCGGTACATGTTCGGCGCGCTGCTCATGGGCGGCACGGCGCTCGTCGAGCAGGGAGTGGTCGTCAAGGCTGGCACGCTCGGTGAGCTCGCCGAGAAGATGGGAGTCGACCGTGCGACCTTCCTCGCGACGGTCGAGCGGTTCAACGGGTTCGCCCGCACCGGCGTCGACGTGGACTTCGGTCGAGGCGGCACCGCATACGACCGCTACTACAGCGACCCGTGGGTGAAGCCGAACCCGAACCTCGGCGCGCTCGAGAAGGGCCCCTTCACCGCGGTGCAGCTCGTGCCCGGCGACCTGGGCACCAAGGGCGGCCTGCTGACCGATGAGCATGCCCGCGTGGTCGACGTCGACGGCCGTGTCATCGACGGGCTCTACGCCGCGGGCAACACGACGGCCTCGGTCATGGGGCGCACGTACCCCGGCCCCGGGTCGACCATCGGGCCGGCCGCCGTCTTCGGATACCTCGCCGCGGTGCACGCCGCGTCGTCGCCCGAGGGAAGTGCGACCCCGGCCCGTGGGGGCTCCGCCGACGAGGCGCGCACCGTGTAGCGCTCGTCCCGATCGGGACTTGCTTCGGGGCGGGTGCCCTCGACTACACTCGAAGGTGTCGAATCGATTCGAGCCGCGCGACGGCCGAATCGCACAGGCGGCGTCCCATCGGGGCGCCGCCTCCCCATCTCCCGGCGTCCGAGGGCGTGCGCCGCCGCATCCGAGCACGCCTGGAAACACGATGTCCTCCACCTCCTCCATCCCCGTCATCCGTCCCGACGACTACGTCCAGCCGTCGCACCCGGGCGACCGGCTGAGCAGCCGGCAGCGACTCGTCTACGTGCTCGTGCTCGGCGCACTCACGGCGCTCGGCCCGTTCACCGTCGACCTCTACCTGCCCGCCTTCCCGGTGCTGCAGGACGAGCTCGGCGTCTCCGCCTCGGCCGTGCAGCTGACCCTGACGGGCACCATGGTCGGGTTCGGCCTCGGCCAGCTCATCGTCGGCCCGTGGAGCGACAAGGTGGGTCGTCGCCTGCCGCTCATCCTCGCGACGGCCCTGCACATCGCGGCATCCCTCGCTGCGGCCTTCGCCCCCGACATCGTCTGGCTCTCGGTCTTCCGACTGCTGCAGGGCTTCGGCGCCGCAGCCGGTGGCGTGGTCGCCATGGCGATGGTGCGCGACCTCTTCGGCGGCAAGCCGCTCGTGCGCATGCTCTCGCGACTCGCGCTCGTGAACGGCCTCGCGCCCGTGCTCGCCCCCGTCATCGGGTCGCAGCTGCTGCAGGTCATGGACTGGCGCGGCATCTTCGTCGTGCTCGCGATCTACGGCGCGGTCGTCGTCGTGGCCGTCGCCTTCTTCATCGTCGAGACCCTGCCCGCCTCGCGTCGGCAGGTCTCCGGCCACTCGACGCTGCGCGATCGCTACGCGGCGCTCTTCCGCGACCGCGTCTACCTCGGCGCCGCGCTCATCGGCGGCATGACCTTCACGGGGTTGTTCGGCTACCTCTCGACCTCGTCGTTCCTCTTCCAGGACCTCTACGCCTTCAACGCCCAGGAGTACGGCCTGCTCTTCGCCGTGAACTCCGTCGGCGTCATCATCGGCGTGCAGACGAGCTCGCGGCTCATGCGCGGCTCGGTGGCGCCGCAATGGATCCTCGCCGGCACGACGGTCGTGCACCTTGCGATGGCCGTGGCGATCATGGCGCTCGACGCGTCGGGAAGCGGGTTCTGGGGCACGGCGATCCCGCTCTGGTTCTACATCCTCGCCTGCGGCTTCGCGTTCCCCGCCGTGCAGGTGCTCGCCCTCGCGCACCACGGCGCGGAGGCCGGCACGGCGGCGTCGCTGCTCGGCGCCCTGAACTTCGGCCTCGCCGGCGTCATCTCACCGCTGATCGGCCTCATGGGCGTCGCCAGCGCCGTGCCCATGGCGTTCGTGATGCTGCTCGCGGGCATCGTGGCGATCGCGGCGCTGTGGCTGCTCGTGCGCCCGAGGACCGTGCCGCCGCTGAGCGAGTGAAGGCGCGAGGCATCCGCCCGCGAAATCGGCGGTGACCTCACGCGGATGCCGCGAACCCGACGATAGCGTGAGTGCATGAGCCTCGAATCGGTGGAGTCGTCCGATACCCGGCCGCGGGTCTCCCGCCGCGTTCCGATCATCGCGGGGGCGACGGCGCTCCTGCTCGCGAGCCTGCTCGGCGTGCTCGCCTTGACGTCGTCGGGCGAGAACCGCTTCGCCGTCGACGAGGCGTGGGCGGAGTTCGTGGTGAGCACGCGAACCCCCTTCGGGGAGTGGTTCGCCTATGCCATGAACACGCTGGGCGGCGGGTTCGTCGGGGTGTTCGTGGTGCCGATCGGAGCCGCGATCGTGCTGCTCATCGTTCGGCGACCGTGGGGGGCCTTGTACTTCATCGTGGCGTCGGCCGCGAGTGCCGGCATGGTGCAGGTGCTGAAGCACCTGTTCGGGCGGGCTCGGCCCGAGGACATGATCGTCGTCTCAGATTTCGGGTCGTTCCCGTCGGGCCACGTCGCGAATGCAGCGACGATCGCGGTCGTCATGGGCATGATCGTGCCGCGCACCTGGGTGTGGGTGCTCGGCGCCGTCTACACCGCGCTGATGGCGTACAGCCGCACCTATCTCGGTGCGCACTGGCTGACCGACACCCTCGGTGGGGCGCTCGCCGGGGCGGGTGTGGCGCTGCTCCTCTGGGCGGCGCTCGCCGGTCCGCTCGAGCGCGAACGCATGGCGTGGGGTGAGCGACGGCGTCGCGCGTCTGCGGACTGAGCACCCGAGCGCGAACGCATCGCGTGGGGTCGTCCGGGGTCGACCGTCGAGCGACGGGATCGAGTGCTGGGCCTCGCCCGGATGCGCCTCTTCGTCAGCTGCCGGCCGGCGGCACCGTTCTGCGCATCACCGTCTTGCTCTTGCCGATGTTTCGCTCGAACGTGAATCCCGCCTGCTCGAACATCGCCCTCGTGCCGTTGTGGAGGAACGACGACGAGGTCTTCTTGCCGGGGGTGAGCTCGTTGGGGAACGAGACCACCTCGCCCCCGCCGGCCTGCGCGATCAGCTCCAGCGCGCCGTCCAAGCGCCTCCCGTGCCACTCCCGAACGCCGGTGGTCGCGGTCGACGAAGAAGCACGTGATGCGCCACGGCGCCGGGTTGGTCTCGCCCGCGTCGTACTGCTTGCGGTGGTAGATGTTCGGCAGTTCGACCGGGCTGCCGTACTCGCACCACGCGATCGCGTCGTCGCCGTCGAAGACGAGCGCGGCGTGAGCGATGCCTTCGGCCACGAGTCGCTGCTTGAACGTCGGCCGGTCGTACTCCTCCTTGACGGTGTGCTCCGTGTCGTCGTGGAAATACGAGCAGTAGCACCCGCCCCAGACCCCGTTGTGCTTCTGCGCGAGCGCGAGCCACGCCGGAAAGGTCTCCGGCGTGAGCGGTTTGATCAGGTGCGTGGTCATGCCCGCCCCACCGACCTTCTGGCCGGTCTCGCTGAACGACGACCGGGGACCACTCGCAACGCGCGCGCCATGCCGTCATCTTGTCAGCATCACCGAGTGTTGTCACGGCCCGCGTCGACGGCCCGAGGGCCGATGGATCCGCAGCAGGGAACCGTCGCTAGACGCTGGACTCGACCCAACTCACCGGAAGGAACGGGCTGTAGACGTAGACGACCTTGTCTCGCTTGCGATCGATCTCGATGGTCCCCTTGCCCGCATTCATCGCATCCATGATCTGGGACCGGACACCTTCCCACGTTGGGCCGTCAGTGAAGCGGAACTTCGCATAGTTGGGTGCGACGCTGCCGATATAGAGAGTGACGTCCGTTGTCATGTGACGCACTCTACCGATGGCGACCGGTCATCAGAATCCCCACGACAACTCCGTCGTGGCGACGACGCGCATGCGAGAGGGTCCGTGACGAGATCACCCCGCCGCTGGGTGGTCGCCCCCGGCGAGTTGATCGAGGGTGTGCTCGAGCACCTCGCCGAGCAGCCCGAGCCCGTCGCGCACCCCGCCGGCGGAACCCGGGAGGTTCACGACGAGCGTCGACCCCGACACGCCCGCGAGTCCTCGTGAGAGCAGGGCGGTGGGTGTCGTCGCCGCGCCGCGACGGCGCAGTTCCTCCATGAACCCCGGCAGCTCGCGATCGAGCAGCGGCGCCGTCGCCTCGGGGGTGCCGTCGGTCGGGGAGACCCCGGTGCCGCCGGTCGTGATGATGACCGACGGGTGGCCGGCGAGGGCCCGCTGCAGGGCGTCGGCCGTGGGCACGCCGTCGGCGACCACCACGGGGCCGACGGGGTCGAAGCCGCGCTCGACGAGCCAGGCCGCGATCACCGGCCCGGTGCGGTCGTCGGCGACGCCCGCCGCGGCACGCGTCGACGCGACGATGACGACGGCGGTGCGCGGCATCCGCTCGGTCGGGGTCATTCGCGCGACCAGTCGCCGCTCTTGCCGCCCGCCTTCGCGAGCACCATCACGTCGGTGACGACCGCGCGGTTGTCGACGGCCTTGATCATGTCGTAGAGCGTGAGCGCCGACACGGTCGCGGCGGTCAGCGCCTCCATCTCGACGCCGGTGACGCCCTTCGTGGTGACGGTCGCGACGATGCGCACGCGATCGCCCTCCGGCGTGATGTCGACGTCGAGCTTCGTGAGCGGCAGCGGGTGGCACAGGGGGATGAGCGTCGACGTCTGCTTGGCCGCCATGATGCCGGCGATGCGCGCGGTGCCGATCGCCTCGCCCTTCGGCAGGCTGCCGTCGGCGATGGCGTCGACCACGTCGATGCGCGTGATGAGCACGGCCTGCGCGCTCGCCGTGCGCCGGGTCACCGCCTTGTCGGTGACGTCGACCATGTGCGCGGAGCCGTCGCCGCGCAGATGGGTCAGGCGTGGTTCAGTCATCGATCCTCCAGACGTCGACGTGGGCTCCGGCCGGCAGGTCGCCGACTCCCACGGGCAGGTGCACGAGCACGGTGGCGTTCGCGTAGGCGTGCAGCAGGTGCGAGCTCGGCGCCCCGACCTCGACGTCGCCGTCGCCGTCGAGCACGCCGCGGCGCACCTGATGCTTGTCGAGCGGCGAGGTCACGTCGTGCGCGAGCCGCAGTCGCGCGCGCGGTCGGTCGGGGGTGAGGCCGGCGAACGCCCGCAGCACCGGGCGCAGGAACAGCTCGAACGAGACGAGTGCGCTCACAGGATTGCCGGGGAACGCGACGACCGGCACCTCGACGCCGGCACCGCTGCCGTCGCCGGTCGCCGGGAATCGGGCGAGCCCGAGGCCCTGCGGTCCGCCGGGCTGCAGCGCGACCTTCGTGAACGCCACGCCGAGCGGTGCGAGGGCTTCGCGCACGACCTCGAATGCGCCGGCGCTGACACCGCCGGTGGTCACCACCAGATCGACGTGACGGGCGGACTCCGTGAGCACCGCGACGAGCGCGGCCGCGTCGTCGGGGGCGACCGTCTCGCGCACCCGCGCACCGCTCTCGCGGAGGGCTGCCGCGAGCATCGTCGTGTTCGCATCGTGGATCTGGCCCGAGTCGAGCGATGCGCCCGGTGTGCGCAACTCGTGCCCCGTCGAGACGAGCAGCACCGAGACCGGCCGGCGCACCGACACCGTCGTGACCCCGGCGGCGGCCAGGGCGCCGAGCTGGGCAGGGCCGAGTCGGATGCCGGCGGGCAGGAGCCGCTCGCCACGGGCGACGTCGGTGCCGACGCCGCGCACGAAGGCGCCGGGCGGGGCGGGCCGGTCGAAGGCGACGAGGGTGCCCGCGGCGACGGCGCGCCGGTCGGCGCCGAGCCGGGGGAACCGGGGCGGGTCGGCGGCCTCGATCGGAACGACGGCGTCGGCGCCGACGGGGATCGGAGCTCCGGTCATGACCGGGGCGGCCGTGCCGGGAGCGTGGTCGGCCACCCGGTCGCCCGCAGCGCTCACGGCACCGACCGGGAGCACGACGGGAGCGCCGGGGGCGGCGCCGACGAGATCGGCCGCGAGCACGGCGTATCCGTCCATCTGGGAGTTCGCGAAGGCGGGCAGGTCGATCGGAGCGACGACCTCGAGCCCGAGCACGCGCCCGAGCGCCGAGGGACCGGGGCCGGGCCGGGCGTCGTCGGCGTCGGACACCGCCACCCGCTCGAACCCTGCAGGCTCGTCGAGTGCGGCCCGGATCGGCGCGAGGAGCTCACGCACCGCGTGCTGGTGTTCGGCGAAGGTCCGCATCATCCGTGCCTCCGGTCAGCCGCCGGCGAAGGGCGGCAGGATGTCGACCTGCGCGGCGACCGGGTGGTCGGCGTCGCGACGCACCGTGCCGTCGACGAGGAAGGAACCCGACGCGAGCACCTTGGCCATCGCCTGACCGTGGCGTTCGACGAGCAGTGCGCCGAGGGAGCCGAGCGTGGCGGGGGCGCTCAGCTCGAGCCGTTCCTCATCGCGACCGGCCGCCTCGGCGGCGGCGGCGAAGTACCGCACGGTCACGATCGTCATGCCCACGATGCTACCGGCAGGGCGGCCGACGTGACCGGGCCGCGCGGCGGGCTGCGGCCCGGCCGTACACCGGCCGGGGCGGCCTCGGGCGGCCCTCGCGCGGGCCAGGAGCGCCGGAAGCGCGCCGATGCGCTGCGTACAATGGCGGGCATGCACCCGCTCGTCGAGCCCGGCCCGCCGCTCGCGGCCGAGCGCATCGCGCGATTCAGTCGGCAGCTCATGCTGCCGGGCTTCGGCGAGCTCGCCCAGCGCCGCCTCGCGGCGGCTCGCGTGCTCGTCGTAGGGGCCGGGGGACTCGGCAGCGTCGTGGTGCCCTCGCTCGCCGGCGCGGGGGTCGGCACGATCGGCGTCGTCGACGACGACGTCGTCGAACTCTCGAACCTGCACCGGCAGACGAGCCACGGCGTCGCCGACCTCGGCCGGCCGAAGGTCGATTCGCTCGCCGAGACGGTCGCCGCGATCGACCCCGACTGCCGCGTGGTCCGCCACCGCACCCGCCTGTCCGCCGCCGACATCCGCGAGGTGCTCGCCGGGTACGACCTCGTCGTCGACGGCAGCGACAACTTCCCGACGCGCTACCTCGTCAACGACGCCGCGTCGCTCGCCCGGGTTCCGCTGGTCTGGGGTGCGATCCTGCGCTTCCACGGCCAGGTCGGCACCGCATGGCACGCGCACGGGCCGGGGTACCGCGACCTGTTCCCGGTGCCGCCCTCGCCCGACGAGGTGCTCTCGTGCCAGGCCGGCGGCGTGCTGCCGAGTCTCTGCACCACGGTCGGCGGGCTCATGGCCACCGAGGTCGTGAAGCTCATCACCGGCGTCGGCGAGCCGCTCATCGGCCGGGTGACGACCGTCGACGCCCTCTCGGGGCGGTCGCGCGAGATCGCCTACACGGCGATCGCCGATGCCCCCGAGATCACGAGCCTCATCGACTACGAGGTGTTCTGCGGCCTGCGAACGGCCGAGCAGGCGACGGATGACGCGGCGCACGCGCCCGCACCGGCACCGCCCGCCGTGACGGCTGCGGGCCTGCTCGAACGCCTTCGCGGCGGCGCCCCGCTCACCCTGCTCGACGTTCGCGAACCCGAGGAGGCCGAGCTCGCCCGCATCCGCGACAGCGTGCTCGTGCCGCTCGCCGCGCTCGCCGAGGGCGCGGGGCCGACTCCCGGGTCCGGCCCGGTCGTCGTCTACTGCGAGCACGACCTGCGATCGCGGCGGGCGGCTCGACTGCTCCGCGAACGCGGCCTCACCGAGGTCGAGTACCTCACGGGCGGCATCGTGAGCTTCGCCGCCGTCGCCGGCGAGCTCGTGCAGCGATGAGCCCGGTGCCCGAGGCATCCGTCGACACGAACACGACTCGTGAGGAACCCGCATGACCGAACCCCTCGCCCTCGTCACCGACGGGCCGATCGACGAGACCGCCGTTCGCTCGGCGGTGGAGGCCGACGCGAGCGGCGCCGTCGTCGTGTTCCTCGGCATCGTGCGCGACCACGACGCCGGGCGGGGAGTGCTGGCCCTCGACTACCGTGCGCACCCCGAGGCCGAGCGGTTCCTCGCCGAGTGCGTGCGACAGGTCGCAGCCGAGACCGGCATCGCCGTGGCGGCCGTGCACCGGGTGGGGGAGCTGCGCATCGGCGATGTCGCACTCTGCGCCGCGGCATCCGCTGCGCACCGCGCCGAGGCGTTCGACGCGTGCGAGCGCCTCGTCGAACTCGTCAAGCAGCAGGTGCCGATCTGGAAGCGCCAGCACTTCGTCGACGGCGTCTCGGAGTGGGTCGGGCTCTGAAACCCGGGAGCCGCGCCACGAGCGGTCACCCGCCGATGTACGACATCTCGATCTTCGGTCGCGCCCCGCGCAGCTCGGGTGTGAGGCCCGCCCGCACCTCGGAGTAGCGGTCGTCGCGCGCACCCCAGATCGCGCCCATCGCCGCGGCGAGCCCCTCGTCGTCGATGCCGCCGCGCAGGAGAGCCCGCAGGTCGTGGCCCTCCGAGGCGAAGAGGCAGGTGAAGAGGCGGCCGTCGGTCGAGATGCGGGCGCGGTTGCAGGTGCCGCAGAAGGCCTGCGTGACGCTCGAGATCACGCCGATCTCACCGCCGCCGTCGCGGTAGCGCCACCGGGCCGCCGTCTCGCCGGGCACGAGTTCGCCCACGGGCTCGAGCGGGAGCTCGCGGCCGATGCGCTCGACGATCTCGGCGGAGGGCACCACCTCGTCGAGGCTCCAGCCGTTGGAGGTGCCGACGTCCATGTACTCGATGAACCGCAGGCTGAACGGAGTGCCGTGGAAGTGGCGGGCCATGGGCAGCACCTCGTGATCGTTCACGCCGCGCTTGACGACCATGTTGACCTTGATCGGGCCGAGGCCCGCGGCGCGGGCGGCCTCCATGCCGTCGAGCACCCTGGCGATCGGGAAGCCGACGTCGTTCATCGCCCGGAACACGTCGTCGTCGAGGGAGTCGAGTGAGACCGTCACCCGGGTGAGGCCTGCTGCCTTCAGCGCATCGGCCTTCACCGCGAGCGCGGCGCCGTTCGTGGTGAGGGCGATCTCGAGGGGGCGGCCGTCGGGTGTACGGAGTTCCGCGAGACGCGAGATCAGGTCTTCGATGCCGCGCCGGAGCAACGGCTCGCCGCCCGTGAGCCGGAGCTTCTCGACTCCGTGCGCCGCGGCGACGCGAGCGATGCGGGTGATCTCGTCGAAGTCGAGCAGCTCCTCGCGCTCGAGGAAGGCGTAGTCGCGCCCGAACACGGCCTTGGGCATGCAGTACACGCAGCGGAAGTTGCACCGATCGGTGACCGAGATGCGCAGGTCGCGGAGCGGCCGGTCGAGGCGGTCGGAGAGCCGGCCCGTCGCGGGCAGGCGGCGTGCGCCGAGACCCGCACCGCCATGGGAACGGGGCGATTCGGCCGGTGGTCTCGACGACGTCACGGGTGCACCCCCTGTTGTGGCGTCTACCGTAACACCGCGGCCGGCAGCGCCCGCACCGAGACCTCCGCCGCCGCGATCGTGAACTCGAGCCGCGCACCCGTCGCGAGGTCGAGCGAGACCGCCGCGGCCGAGGGTACGTCGACCGCGAGGTCGGGGAACTCGGTGATGCCGATGCGCACGCCGCCGGGCACGGGGCGCAGTTGGGCGACCGTGCCCGTCCAGGCATTGACAGCGGATGCCGCGGGCGAGCGATCGCCTGCGGGTGCCGCGTGCACCGCGCCGGGGCTGAAGACCGCGGATGCCGCGGCTCCGAGCTGCACGCGAGCGTCGCCGTCACCGGTGCTCCGCAGGCGCAGGAACGGCGCGTTCGGCCGTGACGAGCCGTCGGGACGCCCGGCGGCACCGCCGGCACCGCCCGCCACGGGAGCTTCGACGACCACGACGCAGCCCTCGGAATCGACGGTGCCGATGACGAGGTTCACCCCAGCGAGCGCGGCCGCGAACGGCGTCGTCGGATGCCCGAGCACCTCCGCGGTCGACCCCGCTGCGGCGATGCGCCCCGACTGCAGCACCACGGAGCGCCGGGCGAGCACGATCGCGTCGAGCGGGTCGTGGGTGACGAGCACGATCGGAATGCCGGAGGCCGCAGGAATCCGGGCGACCAGCTCTCGCATCTCGGCGGCGGCCTGCACGTCGAGCGCGGCGAACGGCTCGTCGAGCAGCAGCACCTCGGGTTCCGCGGCGAGCGTGCGCGCGAGCGCCACCCGCTGCTGCTGCCCGCCCGAGAGCTGCCGGGGCCGGCGCTGGGCGAGGTCGGCGAGTCCGAACTGCTCGAGCCTCGCGTGCGCTGATTCCCGCGCGCCGTGCGCGCGTTCGCCGCGTGCTCGTGCCGCGAACGCGACGTTCTCGAGCACGCTCAGGTGCGGGAACAGCAGCGGCTCCTGCCCGAGCAGCCCGATGCGGCGCAGCTCGGGCGGCACATCGTGCTGCGGCGCACGCGAGCCGGGCATGCGCCCGGTGAGTTCGCGGTCGCCGACGCGCACCGTGCCCGAATCGGGCAGCAGCGTGCCGGCGATCGCCTGCAGGAGGGTCGACTTGCCCGCCCCGTTCGGTCCGAGCACCGCGAGGATCTCGCCCGGTGCCACCTCGATGCGGGCACGCAGCTCGAACGCGCCGATCGACGCCGCGACCTCGGCGACGAGGCCGGCGGATGCCGCAGAGTCGGCGCCGCCCGCGTCGCGCCGACTGCTTGCACCACCGCTCATCGCGCGGTGTCCTCGCGCCAGCCGCGCATGACGAGCAGCACCGCGACCGCCACGACGATGAGCATGAGCGAGAGGGCGATCGCCGTGTCCTCGCTGACGCCCGCGCCGTTGAACGCCGTGTAGATCGCGAGCGGCATCGTGCGCGTCGTACCGGCCGCGTTGCCGGCGAAGAGCGCGGTCGCCCCGAACTCGCCGAGCGCTCGGGCGAAGCAGAGCACGGTGCCCGCGAGGAGCCCCGGGCCGATCAGGGGCAGCGTGATGCGGCGGAAGACGGTGAAGCGTCGGGCTCCGAGTCCCGCGGCGACGGACTCGAAGCCCGTGCCGGCGGTGCGCAGCGCGCCTTCGACCGAGATGACGAGGAACGGCAGGGCCACGAACGTCTGCGCGATCACGACCGCGGTCGTGGTGAAGGGCACCCGGAGTCCGAATGCCTCGAGCGCGCCGCCGAACAGTCCGGTCCGGCCGAGCAGGGCGAGCAGGGCGATGCCGCCTACGAGCGGTGGCAGCACGAGCGGCAGCGTCGAGAGGGTGCGCAGTACCGCCGCGACCGGTCGGGAGCTGCGGGCGATGACGAACGCCAGCGGCACGCCGAGCACGACGCAGACCGTCGTCGCGATCGTCGCGGTGACGAGTGACAGCCCGAGGGCGTCGAGTGCGGCCGGCGAGGTCACCGCGGCGGGCACGCTCGCCCAGTCGAGCCGGACGAGCAGTGCGGCGAGCGGCAGCACGAGCACCGCGACCGCGACGCCGGCCGGCACGAGGATCCACGGCGGCAGGGACGAGCGACGCGCGACAGGGCCGGGCGCGCGATCGACATCGGCGCCCGGGCCGGCGACGGTGGCACGCCCGACCGGCTCCCCGCGGGCGAGGTCGGTCACGGTGGACCGAATCCGAAGGAGGCCAGCACCTCGGCCCCCTCCGCGGAGCGAACGAACCGGACGAACTCGCGCGCCGCCTCCGGATTCGCGGCGTCGGCGAGGGCGGCGACCGGGTAGGTGTTGGTCGCGGCATCCGCACCGTCGATCTCGATGCCCTCGACCGCGCCGTCGGCGGCCTGCACGTCGGTCACGTACACGAGGCCGGCGTCGGCCTCACCCGAGCGGACCTTCGTGAGCACGGCGCTGACGTTCTGCTCCTCGCTGACGGGGGTCACGTCGACACCGGCGCGATCGAACAGCGTCTGCGCGGCATGGCCGCACGGCACCTCGGGCGCGCAGAGCACGACGAGCGGCTGGGCGGATGCCGCTGCACCGAGGTCGTCGAGCGCGTCGATGCCGAGCGGGTTGCCCGGTTGCACCGCGATCTCGAGCACGTTCGAGGCGAAGGTCGCGGGGTCTCCGTCGACGAGGCCGGCCTCGGCGACCGTCGCCATGGTGCGGTCGTCGGCCGAGGCGAAGACGTCGGCGGCGGCGCCCTCGCTGAGCTGGGTCGCGAGGGTCGACGAGCCGTCGTAGGTGATCGGGGCGACGTCGAGGCCCGGATGACGTGCTTCGAAGCGGGTGGCGAGTTCGTCGAACGCCCCGCTGAGGGAGGCAGCGGCGAAGATCGTGAGTCCGCCCCGAAGCTCCGAGGTCGTCGCGTTCGGCGACCCGCTCGGATCGGCGGAGGGTGCGGTGCCCACGCCGGCGCAACCGCCGAACGCGACGGCGAGGATCGCGGCCGAGGTCGCGACGAGCAGACGGCGGGTCCGGGTCATCCGCGGGGGCCCGTCTCGGTCTCGACGATGACCATCGTCGCCTTGACGACCGCGACGCCTCGCGAGCCGACCTCGAGACGCAGTTCCCGCGCGGCCTCGGCCGACATGAGGGAGACGACCCGGTGCGGCCCGCACTGCAGTTCCACCTGGGCCATGAGGCCGTCGATCTCGACGCGGGTGACGAGGCCGACGAACCGGTTGCGCGCGCTGCGGCGAACGCCGCTGCGATCCTCGGAGCCCGCAGCGATCTCGGCAGCCCGAGCCGCGAGCTCGGCGCCGGGCACGACCTGGCGGCCCGCGGCGTCCTTCTCGGCAGGCAACAGGCCTTCGTGCACCCATCGGCGGATGGTGTCGTCACTCACGCCGACGAGCGAGGCCGCTTCGCTGATCCGATACTGCGTCATGAAATGGACATTACTTCCGCAGATGCGGAATGACAACCGGAATCGCGCCGTCCCGTCGCTCGCCTGGCGAACTCGCGCGTGGATCACGGACACCCCGGCTGTTAGCCTCGAACCGCTCACGCGAGACAGCGAGGACCCAGCGCCATGGACCAGTTCGATACGCCGCCCCCGGGGCAGCCCACGGCCGGCACGGAGCAGATCGTGGCCGACCACCTCGAGCGAGCCGTCGAGCTCGCCACCGAGAACGTGCGCAGGAGCGGCGGGCCGTTCGGGGCCATCGTGGTGTCGGCCGACGGACGGCTCTTCGAGGGCGTCAACCGGGTCACCGCGAACCTCGACCCCACCGCGCACGCCGAGGTCACGGCGATCCGGGCGGCGTGTCAGGCACTCGGCACCTTCGACCTCAGCGGCGCCACCCTCTACTCGAGCTGCGAGCCGTGCCCCATGTGCCTCGCCTCCTCGCTGTGGGCCCGCATCGATCGCGTCTACTTCGCCGCCGATCGCCATGACGCTGCGGCGGCCGGCTTCGACGATGCGGTCTTCTACCGCTACTTCGAAGAGGGTGCCGAGGCGCGAGCCGTGATGCCGGTCGCCAGCATCGATCTCGGCGAGGCTCGGCGCACCGCCCCGTTCACCGAGTGGAGTCGCACCGCCTCGCGGATCGACTACTGAGCGCTGCGCGTGGCGCGGCGTTGCCGCGAGGCATCCGTCGCGGCGGCAGCATCCGATCGCTCGATGAGCTGCAGGATGCGGGCTGCGACGCTCACCGCGATCGTCGCGGGCGCCTTTCCGGTGACCTCCGGAATGCCGATGGGGGTCTCCACGCGGGCGAGGGTCGCCTCGTCGTGGTCGAGTTCGAGGAGCTGCTTGCGGAACCGAGCCCACTTCGAATGCGACCCGATGAGCCCGATCGAGCCGAGCTCGGGGTGACGCAGCGCCGCGTCGGTGATCGCGAGGTCCTCGACGTGGTCGTGCGTCATGATCAGCACGTGCGAACCCGGCGGCAGCAGCGCCAACGCGGCCTCGGGCACGGGCTCGTGATGCAGGTGCACGGTGGCGACGGCATCGGCGAGGAGTCCGGTGGCACTCGGCGACCCGAGGCGCTCGGGCGCGAGCATCTCGGCGCGGGAGTCGACGAGATGCAGCTCGAGCTCCTGACGGCCGAGGATACGGGCGAGTTCGAGCCCGACGTGGCCGACCCCGAACACGGCGACCGACGGCACGACCCGCACGGGTTCCAGCAGCATGGTGACCTCTCCTCCGCAGCATTGCACGCCGTAGTCGGTCGTCGCCCGGTCGCTGAGCGTCAGGGTGAGCAGCTCCGGCTCCGCGGCGGCGGAGGCGAGCATCGCACGCGCACGCTCGATCGCGGTCTGCTCGAGGTTGCCCCCGCCGACCGTGCCGAACACCGACTCGGTCGAGACGACCATCTTCGCCCCACCGTTGCGCGGCGCATGACCGCGCACCATGGCCAAGGTGACGAGCACGGCGGGCGTCCGCGCGTCGCGGAGCCGCTGCAGGGCCTCGAGCCAGTCCACGTCACCCGCCTCGGCTAGGTCTCGGTCGCCGCAGCGGGAACGAGCCTCGGGGCGCGCTCGTCGTCGACCGTGTCGGCGGACGCGGCGGTCGTGGTCTCACGTGCGGACTCGACGGCCCAGAAGACCGCCTCGGGCGTCGCCGGCGAGCCGAGCTCCACGCTCCGGCCGGCCGGGCCGAACGCGCCGACCGCCGCGCGGATCGCCTCACGTGCACTGAAGGCGAGCATCAGCGGCGGTTCGCCCACCGCCTTCGAGCCGTAGACCGCTCCGTCTTCGCGGGCGTTCGCGAAGAGGCGCACATGGAACTCCTCGGGCATCTCCGAGAAGCTCGGCAGCTTGTACGTACTCGCCGACTGGGTCAGCAGCCGGCCGCGATGCGGGCCGTCTGATTCATCCCATCGGAGCTCTTCGAGCGTGAGCCAGCCGACCCCCTGCACGTAGCCGCCCTCGATCTGGCCGAGATCGAGCATGGGCGAGAGCGAGTCGCCGACGTCGTGCACGATGTCGACGCGGCGCACCCGCGTGGCCCCGGTGAAGCCGTCCACCTCGACCTCGGTGACGGCGGCGCCGTAGGCGAAGTACTTGAACGGCGAGCCCTGCATCCGGTCGGGGTTCCAGTGCAACCCCTCGGTGCGGTAGAAGCCCGCCGCCCAGAGCTGCACGCGCTGCAGGTACGCGGCCTCCGCGACCTCCGCGAAGGTCAGGGGCTCGGCCTCGCTGCCGAGTGCGGTGACGGATCCGCCCGCGAACCGCACGTCCCGTTCGTCGACGCCGAGGAGCCGGCCCGCGACGGCCGCCATGCGGTCGCGGATCTGCTCGCAGGCGTGCTTCACGGCGCCGCCGTTGAGATCGGCACTCGAGGAGGCGGCGGTCGCCGAGGTGTTCGGCACTTTGTCGGTGCGGGTGGGGGCGAGCCGCACCTGCTCGAGACGCAGGCCCAGCGCCGTCGCGGCGACCTGCAGCATCTTCGTGTGCAGGCCCTGTCCCATCTCGGTGCCGCCGTGGTTGATGAGCACCGAGCCGTCCTTGTAGACGTGCACGAGCGCCCCGGCCTGGTTGAACGCCGAGAAGTTGAACGAGATGCCGAACTTCACCGGGGTGATCGCGATCCCTCGCTTCGCGTCCGCGTGCGCCGCGTTGAACCCGGCGACCTCGCTTCGGCGTCGCTCGAAGCGACTCTCGTCGAGGAGCTGCGCCCAGATCGACGGGAGTCGCTCGGCGTCCTTCACGAGCTGTCCGTACGGAGTGCGCTGACCAGGCCGGTAGAAGTTCCTGCGGCGGAGTTCGGCCGGGTCGATGCCGAGCACCGGGGCGACCCGGCCGAGGACGTCCTCGATGAGGAACATGCCCTGCGGCCCGCCGAAGCCGCGGAACGCGGTCTGCGAGGTCTTGTTCGTCTTCGCGATGCGGCCGTGCACGCGCACGTTCGGGATCCAGTAGGCGTTGTCGACGTGGCAGAGCGCTCGGCCGAGCACGGGCTCGGAGAGGTCGAGGCTCCAGCCGCCGTCGGCGGTGAGCGTGGCCTCGAGCGCCTGGATCAGCCCGTCGTCGGAGAACCCCGCCCTCCACGTGATGTGGAACGGGTGGCGCTTGCCGGTCATGGTGATGTCCTGCGTGCGATTCAGTCGCAGGCGCACCGGCCGACCGGTGAGCTTCGCGCCGAGTGCGGCGACGGCGGCGAGCCCGTGGGGCTGCATCTCCTTCCCACCGAAGGCGCCGCCCATGCGGAGGGACTGCACCGTGACCCGGCTCGACGGCACGCCGAGCACGTGGGCGACGATCTCCTGCGTCTCGGAGGGGTGCTGCGTCGAGCTCTGCACGAAGTACTGGCCCTCGGAGTCGAGAAGCGCGAGCGATGCCTGGGTCTCGAGGTAGAAGTGCTCCTGGCCGCCGACCTCGCAGACGCCCTCGAAGACGTGCGCCGACTCCGTCATCGCGGTGGACGCGTCGCCACGGGCGACGGTGCGGGCGATGCCCTGATACGACCCGGCGGCGATCGCCTCGACCACGGTGATGCACGACGGAAGGGGTTCGTACGAGACGCGCACGGCCTCGGCGCCGAGGCGGGCCGCCTCGGCCGTCTCGCCGAGCACCCAGACGAGCGCGTGGCCGGTGTACATCGCCTCGTCGGGGAAGAGCGGCTCGTCGTGCTTGATGCCGGCGTCGTTGAGGCCGGGCACGTCGGCGGCCGTGAGCACGCGGACGACGCCCGCCACCTCGTAGGCGGGGGAGACGTCGATTTTCACCCGGGCATGCGCCTCGGCCGACTGCACGGGCCACGCGGTGAGCACACCGGCCGTCTGCGCGGCGAGGTCGTCGGTGTACATCGCGGCGCCGGTGACATGCAGCGCCGCGCTCTCATGAGCGGGGCTGAGGCCCACGACGGGATCGGCCGGGCGGTCGGCGAGTGCGCTCATGCCGGCACCTGCTTCGCAGCGATGAGCGTGGCGCTGTACAACTTCAGCAGGGCGTTGCCGAGCATGCGCGAGCGGTACTCGCTCGAGGCCCGGTGGTCGGAGATCGGGGTGCCCTCGGCCGCCAGCACCTGCGACGCGGCGCGCACGGTCGCGATGTTCCACGTCTCGCCGACGAGCGCCGCCTCGGTGGCGAGCGCACGCAGCGGGGTGGCGGCCACGCCGCCGAGGCCGATGCGCGCCGAGGTGACGACCCCGTCGTCGACGTCGAGCGCGAAGCCGAGGGCGACGCTCGAGATGTCGTCGAAACGGCGCTTGGCGATCTTGTGGAACGCGGAGACGCCCGCGAGCGGCAGCGGGATGCGCACCGCGCGGATGATCTCGTCGGGTCGGCGCACCGTCTGCCGATAGCCCGTGAAGTACTCGGAGAGCTCGACCTCGTGCTCCCCGGCGCTCGAGGCGAGCACGAGACGTGCGCCGAGCGCGAGGAGCGCCGGAGGGGCGTCGCCGATGGGCGAGCCCGTGCCGAGGTTGCCGCCGAACGTCGCGCGGTTGCGGATCAGGCGGGAGGCGAACTGCGGGAAGAACTGCGCGAGGAGCGGAACGCGCCCGCCGAGCCTGCGCTCGACCTCGGACAGGGTCAGCGCCGCGCCGACCTCGATCATGTCATCGTCGAAGGAGAGCGTTCGCAGCTCGTCGAGCTGGTCGATCGCGACGACGAGCGGCGGGCGCAGGCCCCGCAGGTTCACCTCGACGCCGACATCGGTCGATCCCGCCACGAGGAGCGCGTCGGGGGCATCGCCGAGCACGCCGAGTGCCTCGACGAGCGTCGCCGGGCGGATGAATCGGCCATCGTGCGATCGGAGGTCGGTCGGTGCGGCCCGAGGTGCGGGCCGTGCGCGCCTCGCGGCGAGTTCGTCATCGGCTGTCGGCGAACCGAGCGAGTACGCGGCGTCGCGGATGGGACGGTAGCCCGTGCACCGGCAGAGGTTACCGCTGAGCGCGTGCAGCTCGAACCCGTTGGGGCCGCGCTCGGCGTGCTCCTCGCCCGCCGCGACGGGCGCGCGATCGGCGCGGTAGTACTCGTCGGCCATGCTGCAGACGAATCCCGGCGTGCAGTACCCGCACTGCGAGCCGCCGGCCCCGGCGAGCGTCTCCTGCACCGGGTGCAGCGCTTCGGGAGAGCCGAGGCCCTCGGAGGTGACGATCTCCTGCCCGTTCAGAGCAGCGACGGGCACGAGGCAGGCGTTCACCGCCGTCCACGCGGTGCCGCCTCGATCGTCGGGAGTGGCGAGCAGCATCGCGCAGGCACCGCACTCGCCCTCGGCGCATCCCTCCTTGACGCCCGACAGGCCGGTCTCGCGCAGCCAGTCGAGTGCGCTCGTGTGCGCGGCGACAGTGGGCAGGGGGCGTCGCCGACCGTTGACCGTCACGGCGAAGTCATCCATGGTCGACCACCTCCACGGCGCTGCGCTGCGCCGAACACCGGGTCGCACCCAGCGGCTCGGTGGTCCGAGTCTACGCGCCGACCCTCGGTGCATCCGGAGGTCGGAGCGGCAGTTGATCGTTGCGCCCGAGACATCGACCCGGCGAAGATGAGCCATGGCCCACGTTCGCAGCGCCCGCGCTGCACCGGCACCGCGCACCGCGCTCACCGCGGCCGACCTGGTGGCGGTCGACCGCCGCCTCGCCGCGAGCGACGCGCTGCTCGCGAGCGCCTATCCGGGCGACGACGGATCGCGTCAACCGGTGCACACGGTCTACGTCCCGGCCGACCGCTACGACGCGGGCCTGCCTGCCGAGTGGGGCGTCGCCGCGCTCGCCGCAGCAGAGTCGGCGGGAGGTCTCGAGGCGCTCGCCGTTCGCGTCGGCCTCGATCCGGCGCTCGTCGACCAGGTCGTGCCCGCCGTGCGCGACAAGCTCGAGCGGGAGCCCATCGAAGACCTCCGCCTCGACTTCGAGGACGGCTACGGCGACCACGGCGACGAGGTCGAGGACTCCGACGCCCGGCGACTGGCCGAGCGCGTCGCCGCGGCGGTCGCCGCGGGGCTCGCGCCGCCCTTCATCGGCGTGCGCATCAAGAGCTTCGAGGCGTCGACGCGGGCGCGCGGCATCCGTACCCTCGATCTCTTCGTGAGCACCCTCGTCGCGCGCGGCGACCTGCCGACCGGCCTCGCGATCACGATGCCGAAGGTGTCGACGGTGGCACAGGTCGAGGCGATGGCCGACGTCATGGCGGCCCTCGAGCGCGCGCACGGACTGCCCGACGGCCGGCTCCGCTTCGAGGTGCAGGTCGAGACGCCGCAACTGGTGCTCGGCCCCGACGGCGTGTCACCGCTCGCGCAGCTGCCCGCCGCCGTGCCGGGTCGCATCAGCGGGCTGCACTACGGCACCTACGACTACAGCGCGGCGCTGCAGATCTCGGCGGCGAACCAGTCGATGGAGCACCCGGTCGCCGACCATGCGAAGGAGATCATGCAGCTCGCGGTCGCGGGCACCGGCATCCGGCTCTCCGACGGGTCGACGAACCTCCTCCCGCTCGGCGACCGCGCCGATGAGGCATGGCGGCTCCATGCCAGGCTCGTGCGCCGATCGCTCGACCGCGGGTTCCCGCAGGGCTGGGACCTGCACGCGAACCAGCTGCCGACCCGGTTCATCGCGACCTACGCGTTCTACCGCGAAGGGTACGCCGCGGCCTCCGCACGCCTCCGCGACTACCTCGCGCACGAGTCCGGCGCCGTGCTCGACGAACCGGCGACGGCACGCGCCCTCGCCGGGTTCGTGCTGCGCGGCGTCGACTGCGGCGCGCTCGCCGAGACCGAGGTCGCCGCCGATGTGGGCATCGACCGGCATGCACTCAGGGTGCTCGCCCACCCCGGGCCCGCCCGCCCCGCACCCGCTCCGCCGAAGCTCGCGAACGGCTGAGCGGATGCCTCGGCGCAGCTCGACGACGAAGGAGGCCGCATGAACTACTTCACCCCGCAGGGCGGACTGCCCGCCCAGACCGAACTGCTCACCGACCGGGCGATCGTGAAGGAGGCGTACACGGTCATTCCGAAGGGCGTGCTGCGCGACATCGTGACGAGCCGGCTGCCGGGGTTCAGGGCCACGCGATCGTGGATCCTCGCCCGGCCGATCGCGGGCTTCGCGACGACCTTCTCGCAGCTGATCGTCGAGATCGGGCCGGGCGGCGGGGCGGAACGGCCCGAGCAGGAGGCCGCCGTGGAAGGCGTCGTGTTCGTCACGAGCGGCGAGCTCACCCTCGTGCTCGAGGGCGAGCCGCACACGCTGCGAGCCGGCGGCTACGCCTACCTCGCCGCGGGCGCCACCTGGTCGCTGGCGAACGACGGTGTCGACACGACGAGCTTCCAGTGGATCCGGAAGGCGTACGAGCCGGTCGACGGCATCCCCGCGCCGGACTCGTTCGTCACCCGCGACCAGGACGTCGAGCCGCGCGAGATGCCGGGCACGAACGGGGCGTGGGCAACGACCCGCTTCGTCGACCCCGACGACCTCGCGCACGACATGCACGTCAACATCGTGACGTTCCAGCCGGGCGGCACGCTGCCGTTCGCGGAGACCCACGTGATGGAGCACGGGATCTTCGTGCTCGAGGGCAAGGGGGTCTACCGGCTCAACGACGACTGGGTCGAGGTCGAGGCCGGGGACTTCATGTGGCTGCGGGCGTTCTGCCCGCAGGCGTGCTACGCGGGCGGTCCGGGGCCGTTCCGCTACCTGCTCTACAAAGACGTGAACCGGCAGATCCGGCTCTCATGAGTCGAGCATCGGCACCGACCGGGTCGGGCGAGACCTTCGACCTCGTGATCCGGGGCGATCGCATGCTCCTCGGCGGCGCGTTCGCGCCGGCCGAGGTCGCCGTGCGTGACGGCGTCATCGCCCGCATCGCACCGCTGGGCACCGCCCTCGCCGGGTCGCGCGTCATGCAGCTCGCCGACGACGAGGTGCTGATCCCCGGCCTCGTCGACACGCACGTGCACGTCGACGAGCCGGGCCGCACCGAGTGGGAGGGCTTCGCCTCGGCGACCCGCGCGGCGGCGGCGGGCGGCGTGACGACCATCGTCGACATGCCGCTGAACAGCATTCCGCCGACCACGTCGGTCGCCGCCCTCGAGACGAAGCGCCGCGCGGCCGACGGGCGGGTGTTCGTCGACGTCGGCTTCTGGGGCGGTGTCGTGCCGGGCAATCTCGCCGAACTCGGGCCGCTCGTGCGCGGCGGGGTCTTCGGCTTCAAGTGCTTCCTGCTGGACTCGGGCGTCGAGGAGTTCGCCGCGGTCACCGCCGCCGAGATGGAGGCCGCGATGGCCGTGCTCGCGGCGACCGACTCGCTGCTCCTCGTGCACGCCGAGGACGCGCAGCTGATCGACGCGGCGCCGCACCCGCACAGCGTCGACTACGCCGACTTCCTCGCGTCGCGGCCACGTGAGGCTGAGGACTCCGCGATCGCCGCCGTCATCGAGGGCGCCGCGCGCACCGGCGTGCGCGCGCACGTGGTGCACCTGAGCTCGGCGGATTCGCTCGGCCGCATCGCCGACGCCAGGCGCGCCGGGGTGCGGCTCTCGGTCGAGACCTGCCCGCACTACCTCACGCTCACGGCGGAGGAGGTGCCTGCGGGCGGCACGGCCTTCAAGTGCTGCCCGCCGATTCGCGAGGCCGCGAATCGCGACGCCCTCTGGCGCGGACTCGAGTCGGGCGTGATCGACTTCATCGTCTCCGATCACTCGCCGGCGCCGACGCTCGTGAAGGACCCGGGTCACGGGGACTTCGCCGATGCGTGGGGCGGCATCGCCTCGCTCCAGCTCGGGTTGCCCCTCGTCTGGAGCGCGGCGCGCGGCCGCGGCATCCGGCTCGAACAGGTCGTCGAGTGGATGTCGGGGGCACCCGCTCGTGGCGTCGGTCTCACCGACAAGGGCCGCATCGCCGAAGGCGCGGCGGCCGACCTCGCCGTCTTCGCGCCCGACGAGACGTTCACGGTCGATGCCGCGGCGCTCCAGCACCGCCACCCCGTGTGCCCGTACGACGGGCGCGAGCTCGTCGGAGTGGTGCGGGCGACGCTGCTCGCGGGGCGTCCGGTCGACCGCGAGGTCGCGCGCGGTCGGCTGCTGCGCAGGGAGCCGGCGAGATGATGAGGCTCGACGCGTTCAACGGCCTCGACCGCGGGTCCGCGGTCGACGTGCTCCGCCCGTGCCTCGACGTCCCGCGCTGGGTCGAGGCACTCGCCGACGGACGTCCGTACGCCTCGGTCGACGCGCTGGTGGCCGCAGCAAGCGCGGCCGCGTCGCCGTTCACCACCGCCGAGGTCGAGGGCGCGCTCGCGCACCATCCGCCCATCGGCCGGCGGCCCGGCGGCGAGACCGCCGAGGCGCGGATGTCGCGGGGCGAGCAGGCCGGCGTCGCCGCGACCTCGCGCGCCGTCGGTGCGGCGCTGGCGGCCGGCAACCTCGCATACGAGGAGAAGTTCGGGCGCGTCTTCCTGATCCGGGCCGCGGGCAGGTCGGCGAGCGAGATACTCGACGTACTCGACGAGCGCCTCGCGCACTCGGCGGCGGAGGAGGACGTGGTCGTCGCCGAGCAGTTGCGCCAGATCGCCGTGCTCCGACTGAAGGGACTCGTGACGCCATGACCATCTCCCAGATCACGACGCATGTGCTCGACGCGACCGCCGGTCGCCCCGCCGAAGGCGTCGCCGTCGAGCTGGCCGTGCGCGAGGCATCCGGTTGGGCGCTCGTCGGTGCCGGCGTCACCGACGCCGACGGCCGTGCGACCGGGCTCGGCCCGGCCTCGGTGCCGCCGGGCGAATACCGCCTGCGCTTCGACACCGGTGCCTTCTTCGCCGCGCGTGGCACCGAGACGTTCTATCCCGAGGTCGTGCTGCACTTCGAGGTCGTCGAGGCGGGCCGGCACTATCACGTGCCGCTCCTGCTGAGCCCCTTCGCCTATTCGACCTACCGGGGGAGCTGAGCGACATGGAAGGAGACCCCGTGACCGACCGCAGGATCGTGCTCGGACCGAACCAGTACGGCAAGGCCGAGGTTCGCGTCGTGAAGGTCACCCGCGACGCCGACCGTCACGAGATCGACGACCTCAGCGTCACCTCGCAGCTTCGCGGCGACTTCACCGGAGCGCACACGTCGGGCGACAACGCGCACGTCATCCCGACCGACACGCAGAAGAACACGATCTTCGCGTTCGCCCGCGACGGCGTGGGCTCGCCCGAGGCGTTCCTGCTGCGCCTCGCCGACCACTTCACGGCGTCGTTCGACTGGGTGAGCGGCGGCCGCTGGGAGGCCGAGCGCTTCGCCTGGCGGCGCATCGAGGTCGACGGCGCCCCGCACGATCACTCCTTCGTGCGCTCGGGCGAGGAGACGCGCACCGCCGTGGTCGTCGCCGACGGCGACGACCGGCACGTCCTCGGCGGGCTCGAGGGGCTCACCGTGCTGAAGACGACGCAGTCGGGCTTCGAGGGCTTCCCGAGGGACCGGTACACGACCCTGCAGGAGACGAACGACCGCATCCTGGCCACGGATGTCGCGGCGCGCTGGCGTTACGTCGGCGCCGACGTCGACTACGACGCGGCCTACGCGAGCGTGCGCGCGCTCATGCTCGAGGCGTTCGCCGCGAGGTACTCGGCCGCCCTGCAGCAGACGCTCTTCGACATGGGGTCGCGCGTGCTCGAGGTGCACCCCGAGATCGCGGAGATCCGGTTCTCTATGCCGAACAAGCACCACTTCGTCGTCGACCTCAGCCCCTTCGGCCTCGACAACCCCAACGAGGTGTTCTATGCCGCCGATCGGCCGTACGGGCTCATCGAGGCCACGGTCATGCGCGAGGGCCTCGTGCCGGCGCCGGTGGCGTGGGAGGGCATCGCCGGGTTCTGCTGAGGGCGGGCATCGCGGTGTGCGGACGTCTCGACGAGCCCTGCCGGCGGGCGATACCGTCGAGCCATGCGCACCGATCCACGTCAGCCGTCCGTCGCCGCCGGGTCTGCCGCGGCGATCGCGGCGACGGAGCTCGCGGACGCCGCCGACGCGCACGCGGGCGTCGAGACGCGCCAGGCGACCGGCGGCGAGCTCGACCGTGCGCTCGCCGGGTTCGAGGCGACGTGGGGCGTCGGTCGCGGGCCCGATCGCTCGATGCTGCAGGCGATCGCGCACGCGGGCAACACGCTGCTCGTCGCCGTGCAGGGGTTCGAGACGCGCGCGTCGCTCGCTCCTCGGCCCGCGGGCGGCGATGTCGTCGGTGCCACGCTCGGCTTCCTCGGCTGGGAGGGCGGGCTGCACCTGCACTCGCACATGAACGCCGTCGACCCCGCAGCGCGAGGCCGTGGCATCGGCCTCGCCCTCAAGCTCCGCCAGCGCGCGCTCTGCCTCGAGCACGGCGTCGACGAGATCCGCTGGACCTATGATCCGCTCATCCGCCGCAACGCGCGCATGAACCTCGTGCGGCTCGGCGCCGAGGTCGCCGCCTTCCACCCCGACTTCTACGGTCGCCTCGACGACGCCATCACGGGCGCCGACCGCAGCGACCGCTTCGAGGTGCGGTGGCGCCTGGCATCCGCTCGCACGGCGCGTGCGCTCGCCCTGGGACCGCAGCCTGCGTGGTCGGCTCGCGCCGGTTTCGCGCTCGTCCCCGATTTCGAGGCGCTGCGAGCGGATGCCCCGGCCGACGCCGCCCGGCTGCGCGAGCACTCGCACGAGGCCTTCGCCGCGCTCGCCGCACCGGGGCTGCGACCCGAGCTCGACGCGGCGGGCGACTACGTCTTCACGAGTGACGACCCCGACCGGGAGGCCGAATGACCAGCACCGCACCCGCCACCGCACCGCGCATCGAGGCGATCGAGCTGCACCGCATCGAGGTGCCGCTCGTGCGCCCGTTCGAGACGAGCTTCGGCCGCGAGACCGTGCGCGAGGCGCTGCTCGTGCACGTGCGCACCGACCTGGGCGACGGATGGGGCGAGTGCGTCGCCGGCCGCGACCCGTTCTACTCCGCCGAATACGTCGGGGGAGCGGCATCCGTCATCGAACGCTACCTCGCGCCGGCACTGCTGGGTGCGACGGCCGACGGCGCGACCCGTGCCGTACGGGGCGCCGAGTCGGCCGACGCCAGGTCGGCGGGCGTGCCGCTCGCGGCATCCGTCGCGCCGGCGCTCGCCTTCGTCGCCGGCCACCGCATGGCGAAGGGGGCCATCGAGGCCGCGGTGCTCGACGCCGAACTGCGCGCGCAGGGCCGCTCGATGGGCGAGGCGTTCGGCGCCGTGCGCGACTGGGTGGACTGCGGCGTCTCGGTCGGCATCGCCCCGACGCTCGAGGAGCTGCTCGACGAGGTCACGGGGTACGTCGAGGAGGGCTACCGCCGCATCAAGCTGAAGATCAAGCCCGGGTGGGACGTCGTGCCGGTCGGCGCGGTGCGTGAGCTGCTCGGTCGCGACGGGCTGCTGCAGGTCGACGCGAACACGGCGTACACCGCCGACGACATCCCGTTGCTCGCGAGCCTCGACGCGTTCGGGCTGCTGCTCATCGAGCAGCCGTTCGCCGAGGAGGACCTCGCCACCCACGCGCTGCTCGCGAGCGCGTGCGAGACGCCCGTGTGCCTCGACGAGTCGATCCTCGATGCCGCGACCGCGGTCGACGCGATCGAACGGGGTGCGACCTCGGTGGTCAACATCAAGCCCGGTCGCATGGGCGGCTACCTCGAAGCGCTGCGGGTGCACGACGCCTGCCGTGCCCTCGACGTGCCCGTGTGGTGCGGCGGCATGCTCGAGACCGGCATCGGCCGGGCCGCGAACGTCGCCCTCGCCGCACTGCCCGGCTTCGTGCTGCCGGGCGACACCTCGGCGTCGTCGCGCTACTACGCCGACGACGTCACCGATCCGTTCGTGCTCGGCACGGGCGAGCACCGCGGGCAGCTCCGGGTTCCGGATGCCCCGGGCACGGGCGTCGCCGTGCGCGACGACCTCGTGCGCGAGTGGGCGAGCGCGCCGCCGATCACGCTCACGCGCTGAGGAGCGAGGCCGCGCGTTCTCCGATCGCCGCGGCGGACGCCGCGCGCCGCGGGTCGTCGTCGATCGCGAACCAGGTCGACGAGAGCGCGCACCAGGCGACGAGCCACCGCGCGAGCCTCGCCTGCTCGATGCCGCTCGCCTCGACGACCACGTCGAACTGCCGTTCGAGTCGGCCGGGGCGCAGCGCCCGCTCGGGCGAGGGGTTGCAGAGCAGGTTGCAGTAGTCGAAGCCGGCTTCGCCGACGAGCCCCTTCGGATCGATCGCGAGCCAGCCGCGCTCACCGAAGTCGAGCACGTTGCCGTGGTGCAGGTCGCCGTGCAGCACGACCGGGTCGCGGGGGGCGTCGAGCAGCGCCTGTGCGATGTCGGCGCCGCGCCGGTGCAGTGCTCCGAGCCCGTCGGCCGCCGCGAAGAGCTCGCGGAACCACGTCGGCAGGTCGATCAGCTCGGGCGGCTCGGCGCGTTCGAGCACGAGAGCGGATGCCGCGTGGATGCGGCCGGCCGCCGCGCAGATCGTGCGCGTTGCCTGGTCGTCGCCGCCGTCGGCGACCATGCGCACGAGGTCGCGGCTGCCGGTCGCACGCTCGAGGAGCAGGGCCTCGTCGCTGTGGGCGAGCACTCGCGCGGCGCCGTGGCCGGCGAGGGCGACGAGCAGTCCGGCGCCGCGCTCCTCCTCGTCGGTGTGCGCGAGCTTCAGCATCGCCGGCACGCCGTCGCTCGTCTGCACGGGGATGAGCCGGCTCGACGCCGTCGTCACGGGTTCGCCGTCGGGGCGCAGGCGCCAGTGCCGCAGCCAGGCGGCATCGCCGGCGAATCCGGGGTTCACCGGTCCGAGGTCGCTCACTGGCGATTCCACTCCTTGTCGGCCCAGGGGTCGTAGTCGATCTCGAGCGGCTCCTGCTCGGGTCGCTGCGGCTCGGGCACGTGCTGCAGGTTCACCCGGATTCGGTACCAGAGCGACGAGCTGCCGCGCATGCCGTCGACGAGCACGTCGGCGGGGTGGAGGAGGGCCACGACTCCGGAGTGCCGGGCCTTCCAGCGTTCGAGCCCCTCGAGGGCCTCGGCCTTGGTCTCGGCGCGCGCGATCTCGATGAGCGGCATGGTCGATGCGCGGCGCCCCGAGCCGTCGGAGGACTTCGGTGGCTTCTCGGCCGGGCCGAGCTCCTCCGCGAGGGCGAGCAGCCCCTCGAGGCCGCCGACGGCGTCGTCGATGCCGGCCGCAGGGTCGCCGCGCTCGGCGAACCGCTCGAGCACGGTCGGCACGGTGAATCGCTCGGGGTGGCTGCCGCGCACCTCGTCCCAGTCGAGCGGCGTCGAGACGCGCGCATCGGGCAGGGGCCGGATCGAATAGGCCGAGGCAACGGTGCGGTCCTTCGCGTTCTGGTTGAAGTCGACGAAGACGCTCTCGCCCCGCTCCTCCTTCCACCACCTCGCCGAGGCCATGCCGGGCGCCCGGTTCTCGACCTCGCGAGCGAGCGTCTCTGCGGCGAGCCGCACCTCGCGGTAGTCCCATCTCGGTTCGATGCGCACGTTGATGTGCAGCCCGCGGGAGCCGGAGGTCTTCGGCCAGCCGACGAGTCCGTGGTCGGCGAGCACCTCGCGCGCGACCATCGCGACGTCGATGATCTGCGCCCATTCGACGCCCGGCATGGGGTCGAGGTCGACGCGCAGCTCGTCGGGGTGATCGAGGTCGGAGGCACGCACCGGGTGCGGGTTGAGGTCGAGGCATCCGAGGTTCACGACCCAGGCGAGCGCAGCGGCGTCGCGGATCACGACCTCTTCGGCCGAGTTGCCCGAGGCGTAGTGCAGCGTCGCGGTCTCGATCCAGTCGGGCCGCTTCTCGGGGGCGCGCTTCTGGAAGAAGGCCTCCTGGTCGATGCCCTTCACGAAGCGCTTCAACACCATCGGCCGCCCGCCGGCGCCGCGCAGGGCGCCTTCGGCGACGGCGAGGTAGTACCGCACGACGTCGAGTTTCGTGAGGCCCGGCTCGGGGAACACGACCTTGTCGGGGCTGCTGATGCGCACCTCTCGGTCGCCGATCTGCAGCACCTCGGCCGTCGACGCCTTCGGGCTCACGCTCCCCACACTAGGCCGCGGCGGCGTCGAAGGGGAGGGCGGCCCCTCAGGCGGATGCCGCCGGCGACTCGGCGGGGGCCGCGGCGGCCGCGGCCGCGGCCGCACGAGCGTACCGCCGCGGCGTCTCGCCGATCACGGCGCGGAACTGGCGGGTGAAGTGCGCCTGGTCGGAGAAGCCGAGATCAGCGGCGAGTTCGGCGAGCGACGGCGGCTCGGCGGCCACGAGCGCCTGCGAGGCCTCCTGCATGCGGTAGCGCCCGATGAGCCACTTCGGCGTGAGGCCGAGGCGGCCGCGGACCAGCCGCTCGAGCGCGCGAAGACCCAGCCCCGACGCTGCCGCGAGCTCGTCGGCCCGAACGATCGACCGGTCGGTCTCGGCGAGCTCCACGACTCGCCGCAGGAGCGCGGCATCGTCATCGAGCTCGATGCGCTGGGCCCGTAGCCACGATTCGAACACGGCGACGGCGGATGCATCGTCGCCGGCCTCGACCGCAGCGCGCACCTGCTCGGCGAAGCCGGCGGCATCCGTCACCCGCAGGGCATCGAGCCAGACCGACGAGCCGACGATCTCGCGCACGGGGCCGGGCGCGAGGCGGTGCGCGACGCCGGGCTGCAGCAGCACGCCGAACGCCCACCCCTCGCCCTCGAGGCGCTGGTGACTGCGCCCGAGCTCCGGTCCGTAGAGCGCCGCCGCGTGCCGTTCGACGACGAGGTTCGCCGACGGGTAGTCGAGCACGCCCTGCTCGACGACGATGCCGGGCGGCAGCCGCCAGCGGGGGATCCAGATGTGGCGCACGAGCCCCTCGAGGTCGGTGCTCACGGCGTGACGGGCGAGTCGCACGGGTGCGTCGTCGGCGGCAGCCTGTGCTGCGGCCGCCGACGCGAGCGGGGCGATGCCGGGTTCGCCGTGCCGACCGGCGAGCACGCCCTTCGTGGCTGCGCCGGCGCGCGAACGCCAGTAGTTCTCACCCGTCTGCATGCACCCAGTATCGCGAGTGCCACCGACGCGCCGCGCTCCGCCGGGCGGTGGCTCGGGGAGGCGTCGCGTTTGTGCAAGACGCGGGTGCCGGGGCCTCCGTAGCGTCGATGCCGACCACCGAATCCATCACAGGAGGACACCCATGACCGACTTCGAGATGACCCTGTTCGTCGCCGCCGACACCGACCGCGTGTGGGAGGCGATCACCGGCGAGGAGGGCAGCCGCGCCGTGATGTGGGGCTCGGCGCTGCAGGGCGAGCTCGTGCCCGGCGCCCGCTACGAGTACGTCGGGCCGGGCCAGGACGGGGACGAGACCGTGCACGTCTACGGCGAGGTGCTGCAGGCGGAGCCGGGCGCGATCCTGCAGCTCACCGAGCACCCCGGGCCCACCTATCGCGAGAACCACGCCGAGCTCCGCAGCCGCATGACCTGGCGCCTCGAACCGGCGGGGGAGGCGCTCACGAAGCTCACGTTCACGAACGACGAGTGGAGCGAGGGGCACCCGGCCGAGGCCGAGACTTCCGACACGTGGCCGCTCGTGCTGTCGAGCTTCAAGTCGTGGGTCGAGACCGGCAGGGCGTTGCCGTTCCCCTCCTGACCGCGCGCGGAGTAGGTTGATCCCACCACCGGCCGGCGAAGGAGACACCATGGGCAGAGCACCTGCGTTCAGGATCGTTCGCTGGGAGCTCAAGGTGCTCTACATCGTCGTCGCGTGGATCGTCGCGTACGCGTTCACCGACCTGCTCCGTGAGCTCGGCACGCCCGCTGTGGCGCTCGAGGTCGTGAACACGCTCGTGAATCTCGCGGCGTTCGCCTTCGCGGTGCGGATCTTCCGAGGACAGGGTGAACCGATCGACCCGCCGCGGGCCTGGTGGCGCATGACGGCGTGGCCGACGCTCAGCCGCCGGCTCGGCATCCTGTTCGTCGCGTTCGCGGTGCTGATGGCACTGAGCACGGTGTTGAGCGCGTTCGGCGTCGGCGAGCTGCCTGCCGGCGGCTCCGTCGGTCTCGGCGTCGGCGTGACGCTGCAATTCGCACTGGTCGGGTTCCTCTACCTGAACTCGGCGGTGCGCTTGGCTCGCCTCGGCATCGCGAAGCCCGAGCGCCTCCGGCCGACGATCCGCCTGACGTGACCGGCGCGCCCGCGTTCCCACTCAGTCCGAGTGGCCCGCCTCCCCTGAGGGAAGTCGCTCGCTGACGTGCCGGGGACGACCCGCGAGGAACCGCATCGACAGGCCGGCGACGAGCGACCCGAGACCGCCCTGCAGGAGGTCGCCGAGGGAGTCCGCGTACCCGGTCAGGATCTCCGGGTCGAGGTAGGTGCGGCCGAACCACTCGAAGAACTCCCAGAGCACGCCGAGTGACAGGCCGAGCGCCGTGACCATGAGCGCGGCCGAGAGCACGGGGCGCGGGAGCGTTTCGGCGTCGGCGAGCACGTGGAATCGCACGAGCACGACGTAGAGCATCGCCGCGACGATGCCGTTGGTGAAGAAGTGCATGGGGAGGTCCCACCAGCGCGCCGCGATGAAGAGTCCGAGCACGCTGCTCCAGGTCGAGAGGAGCACCGCCGTGCCGAAGAGGATGTCGAAGGCGGGCCGGACTCGGAGCAGTCGGGGGACGAGCATCGCGGCCGACGCCGCCACGAAGCTCAACCCCGAGAGCGGGCCCCAGCCGATGCCTGCCACGACGATGCTGAGCACGCGGAGCACGTCGCCGACGATCTCGGCCGGTCCTTCGGGGCGCCGCAGCGAGGTGCGGATCATGCCATCAGACGAGATCGTCGGGCGAACCGCGGGGCGGAGCACGGCCTGCACCGGTTCATGGTCGGATGCCGCCCGGCCGTCGAATCTCGCTGCGTTCACCCCGGCGCGGAGCACGTCGACCCGTCGACCGACGAGGATGCGATCGATGCGGCTGCCGCCCGGGCGCGGCGCGCGGTAGTTCGAGTAGGTTCCCCACGGCGGCGTCAGCCGCTCGGACGCGGCGTCCCAGGCGTCCCGCAGCGCTCCCTCCGCCGTCAGGCGGCGCGTGACCGCGGAGCCGGCACCCGCGTTGAAATCTCCGGTCACGACGATCGCCGCATCGGGGTCCGCGGATTCCGCCTGCAGCACGAGGTTGAGGATCATCGCCGCAGATGCGAGCCTCGAGCGCCCGGAGACGTGATCGAGATGGGTGTTGAAGACGATCAGTGCCGACCCTGTCGCTGTGTCGGTGAACTCGGCCGACACCACGATGCGACGTGTGAGGTTGCCGAACGACCGCGAGCCGGGCGCATCCGGAGTTGCGGACAGGGCCCGCTGGCGCCACGCGGTCAGCTCGAGCCGGTCGGCGTCGTAGAAGATCGCGCAGTGCTCGCCGCCGCCCGTGGCGCTGCGGCCGCGACCGACCCGTCGATACCGCGATCCGTGGGCGCCCGCGACCGCGTCGACCTGGTCGGCGAGTGCCTCCTGCACGCCGAGAAGCGTCGGCTGCTCGGCCCGCAGCAGACGCCGGACGAGCGGGGCACGCGCATTCCAGCGGTCGGGACTCCCCGGCAGCGCGGTGGTGCGCCGCCGGACGTTGAACGTCATGACGTGCACGTCGGGCGCGCTCACCGGGCCGATCAGCGCGGCATCGGTCATGCGCCCAGCGTACGCATCCGCAGTGCACGGGCGGGGACCTTCCGTGCGAACGGATGGCCCGCCCGGATGCCGCGTCGCTAGGATCGCCGCATGGCTGATGACGCGGTGAAGCAGGCTCAGGAGGCCGCTGCGGCAGCGGCAGAGGCGGCGAAGGCGCTGCAGGCGCAGGCCGAGGAGGCGATGCGCAAGGCCGAGGAGGCCGCCGTGCTCGCGAAGGCCGCCGCCGAGGCCGCGACGACGGCAACCGTGACGGAGGGCGCGACGGCAACCGTGACGGATACCGCGGTCTCCGAAGCCGTGCCGGCACCGACGGCACCCGCGGCGCCTGCGGCCGCGGCGCCCGCCTCCGACGCATCCGGCCCGCTCGACCAGGCCCAGGTCGATGCGATCCGAGCCGGTTACGAGCTGGACGGCGCCGCCCTCGAGATCGGCGCACTCGTCAACGGCGAGGCGCTGCCCGACGTGCCGGTGCGCATTCCGCTCGCGATGACGAACCGGCACGGGCTCGTCGCCGGTGCGACCGGCACCGGCAAGACCCGCACGCTGCAGGTGCTCGCCGAGCAGCTCTCGGCCCATGGCGTGGCCGTCTTCGCCGCCGACATCAAGGGCGACCTCTCGGGCGTCGCGACACCGGGCGAGGGCAACGAGAAGCTGCTGGCGCGCACCGAGGGCATCGGCCAGCGGTGGAGCCCCGCGAGCTTCCCGACCGAGTTCTACTCGCTCGGCGGCGTCGGCCGCGGCGTGCCCATCCGGGCGACGATCTCGGGATTCGGCCCGCTGCTGCTCTCGAAGGCGCTCGGCCTCAACGAGACGCAGGAGTCGAGCCTCGGCCTCGTCTTCCACTACGCGAACGAGCACGGCCTCGCACTGCTCGACCTCGAAGACCTGCGGGCGGTGCTCGCCTACCTCGTGAGCGACGAGGGCAAGCCCGAGCTCGAGGGGCTCGGCGGCCTGTCGAAGGCGACCGTCGGCGTGATCCTGCGGGAACTCATCACCTTCGCCGACCAGGGCGCCGACGTCTTCTTCGGCGAACCCGAGATCGACACGGCCGAGTTCCTGCGCGTGGCCGCCGACGGCCGCGGCGTCATCAGCCTGCTCGAGGTGCCGGGCGTCGCCGACAAGCCGGCGCTCTACTCCACGTTCCTCATGTGGCTGCTCGCCGACCTCTTCACCGACCTGCCCGAGGTCGGCGACGTCGACCAGCCGAAGCTCGTCTTCTTCTTCGACGAGGCGCACCTGCTCTTCGCCGATGCCTCGAAGGACTTCCTCGCCCAGATCACGCAGACGGTGCGACTCATCCGCTCGAAGGGAGTGGGTGTCTTCTTCGTCACCCAGACCCCGAAGGACGTGCCGGCCGACGTGCTCGCTCAGCTCGGCTCGCGCGTCCAGCACCAGTTGCGCGCCTTCACGCCCGACGACGCGAAGGCGCTGCGCGCGACGGTCTCGACGTATCCGAGGTCGGGCTACGACCTCGAAGAGACGCTCACGATGCTCGGCACGGGCGAGGCGATCGTCACGGTCATGAACGAGAAGGGCGCCCCGAGCCCCGTCGCGTGGACGCGGCTGCGAGCGCCGCAGGCGTCGATGTCGCCGTCGCCCGATGCCGCGATCGATGCGGCCGTCGCTGCATCGCCGCTCACCGCGAAGTACAGCACCGGCATCGACCGCGAGTCGGCGCACGAGATCCTCACGAAGAAGCTCGCGGATGCCGCGGCGAGGGTCGACGCCGAAGAGGCGGCGGCCGCGAAGGCGAAGGCCGATGTCGAGTTCGAGAAGATGCAGGCGAAGATCCGAGCGGATGCCGCGAAGGCCGACAAGAAGGCGCAGGCCGAGTTCGACCGGCTCATGAAGCAGACCTCGGGCACCTCGCGGTCGCGCTCGCGCTCGTCGCAGTCGAAGGAGCGGTCGGCGCTCGAGCAGGTGCTCGGCTCGAAGACCACGCAGAACGTGCTGACGAGCGTCATCACCGGCCTCTTCGGCATGGCCAGGCGCAAGTAGCGGTCTCGAGCGTGCGGAAGGATGGACGCATGCCCGAGATCCGCCCGTACCGCCCCGCCGACCGCGAGCAGGTCGCGCGGGTCTGCCTGCTGACGGCGGCCGGCGGCGGGGACGCCACCGGGGTCTACTCCGACGACACCCTGATGCCCGAGGTGTTCGCGCTGCCCTACGTCGAGTACGCGCCGGAGCTCGCCTTCGTCGTCGCCGATGGCGATCGCGTGCTCGGCTACGTGATCGGGGTCGCCGACACCGCCGCTTTCGCCCGGTGGTGGAAGCGTGAGTGGGGCCCCGCATTCGCCGCGCGGCATCCGTCGCCCGGTGCCCCGACCGGCCGTGAGCCGGCCTTCACCGAGGCGCAGCTCATCGAGGCGGGCACCTCGCCCGATCGCATGCTCATCGCCGAACTCGCCGAGTACCCGGCGCACCTGCACATCGACCTCCTCCCCGAACTGCAGGGCCGGGGGTTCGGGCGCCGCCTCATCGAGACGCTGCGAGCCGCCCTCGCCGAACGGGGCGTGCCGGGGGTGCACCTCGGCATGGACGCCGCGAACACCGGCGCGCGTCAGTTCTACGACCGGCTCGGATTCCACGAACTGCCGTCGAGCCGCGCCGATTCGCCGCTGCTCGGCATCGCGACGCGCTGATCTCAGCCCGAACCTGCCGGGAGCCCGAATAAAACCGGTGGTCGGTGCTGGCGGCGTCGGGCGACGGCGGGCTACGGTCGGCACAGGATGTCACCGAGCGATGCCGGTCCGAAGGGAGCACCATGCTGGCAGCAACCGCCCCATCGACGAGAACCGAGCTGCGCGGACAGCTCGGCCAGGTGCTGCTGGCGACGCTCGCGTCGACGGTCGGGTTCTGGGCGTGGATGGTCATCGCGCCGTTGCAGAAGACCTACGCGACCGAACTCGGACTCGACGAGGGTCAGATCTCGCTCATGCTGGCCACCCCCGTGCTCGTCGGCGCACTCGGCCGCGTCGTCGTCGGCGCGTTCACCGACCGGTTCGGCGGCCGAAAGATGTTCACCTTCGTGCTGCTCGGTTCCGTTCCGGCTGTGTTGCTCGTCGCCCTCGCGGGTGAGCTGAAGAGCTTCCCGCTGCTCGTGGTGGCCGGGTTCTACCTGGGCGTGGCCGGCACGATCTTCGCCGTCGGCGTGCCGTTCTCGAGCGCATGGTACGAGCCGTCGAAGCGGGGATTCGCGACCGGCGTCTTCGGCGTGGGCATGATCGGCACGGCGATCTCGGCCTTCGCCACGCCCCGACTGGCCGAGAGCATCGGCTACCTGCCGACCCACTTGCTGCTCGCCGCCATCATGGTGGCGATGGCCGTCGTCGTGTGGTTCTTCCTTCGCGACTCACCCGTCTGGGAGCCGAGCCGTCAGCGGCTGATCCCCAAGGTCATGGGGGCGCTGCGGCTGCGCGTCACGTGGGAGATGTCGTTCCTCTACGCGATCGTCTTCGGCGGCTTCGTCGCGTTCTCGACCTTCCTGCCGAAGTACCTGACCACGATCTACCCCGACGACGTCGATCCCGTGGGTGCCGGCACCCGTACCGCGCTGTTCGCGGCGGCGGCGGTCGTCGCGCGGCCGATCGGCGGCGTGCTCTCCGACAAGGTGGGGCCGAAGATCATCTCGCTCATCTCGCTCGCCGGCATCGTGTCGCTCGCGTACGTCGTCGGCCAGCAGCCTCCCGAGGGCATCCTCACCGGCGCCACGTTCATCGCCATGGCCGCGGCGATGGGCCTCGGCATGGGCGCGGTCTTCGCCTGGGTCGGGCCGTCGACGCCGAAGGACAAGGTCGGTGCCGTCACGGGTGTCGTGGCTGCGGCGGGCGGTCTCGGGGGTTACTTCCCGCCGCTCGTGATGGGTGCCACCTACAACCCGGAGACCATGTCGTACTCGCTCGGACTGTGGCTGCTCGTGCTGGTCGGCGCGTTCGCGCTCGTCGTGGCCGGCATGCTGCGCGACGCGAGGCCCGGCGCCGGCGACGGTGCTGCGTCGTCCGCGCGCCTGCAGTGATGCAGCGCCCCGAAGCGTTCGTGCACCGAGTCGCTTCAGTCGGCTGCGGCGTGCGGCAACTCGAACGTGCGCCCCTGCACCTCGGTGGGCCTGATGCGCACCCAGCGATCCTTCTGTTCGGGCGCCCAGGGACTGATGCCCAGTCGTTCGGCTTCGGCGACCTCGCCCTGGCGGTCGAACTCCGCAGCCTCGCCCTTGACGACGACGCTGAACGCGTCGGTCTCGGTGACACCGTCGATCTGGAAGGCGACACGGTGCCGGATCGTGAGCTCGAGCAACTTCGTACCCGCCGCGGTGCGGAAGACGATGGAGCCACCGTCGACGGCGTGGTTCACGGGGAAGATGTCGACCTCATCTGCGGCTGCTGCGGCGAGACGACCGTATGGGGCCTCCCTGATGAGCTGCCAGCACTCCTCCTCCGAAAGCGATCGCGTCGGAGTCCGACCGTTGACGTCTTGGTCCATGGTCGGAGTCTACTCGCGAAGGGCGCCGCAGCGACGGGGTCAGAGCTTGTGCAGTCGCTTCTCGTCGGGCTGCTCGATGCCCTCCCAGCCGCGGCGGGTGGGGCGCCCGGGGCGCGTCGCGTCGCGCGAGCGGTAGACGATGTACGGGCGGAACAGGTAACCCACCGGTGCCGAGAACACGTGCACGAGTCGCGTGAACGGCCAGAGCGCGAAGAGCGCCGTCGCGCACAGCACGTGCAGCTGGAACATCAGCGGCACGTCGGCCATGAGCTCGGGCTGCGGCTGCAGCAGGATGAGGCTCCGCATCCACGGACCCACGGTGCCCCGGTACTCGTAGCCCGGCCCGAACACCTGGTACATGATCGTGGCGATCGAGCCGAAGAGCAGGGTCGCCCCGAGGAACACGTACATGACCTTGTCCATGGCGGTCGTCGCGAGGAAGACGGCATTCGTCGTGCGTCGTCGATACACGAGGATCGCGAGCCCGGCCACGGTGAAGACGGCCGCGATCGTGCCGAGCGTCGTCGCGCCGAGGTGGTACATGTGCTCGTCGATGCCGATCGCGTACAGCCACTCGCGCGGGATGAGCAGCCCGACGATGTGCCCGGCGAGCACGAACAGGATTCCGAGGTGGAACATGGGCGAGCCCCAGCGCAGCAGGCGGTTCTCGTACACCTGGCTCGACCGGGTGGTCCAGCCGAACTGGTCGTAGCGGTACCGCCAGATGTGGCCGACCACGAACACGGCGAACGCCGCATAGGGGAAGGCGACCCACAACAGGATGTCCAGCGCGTTCACACCCGCACCTCCTTGTTCCCGGCCCCGCCGGGGGCGAAGGGTTCGAGATTGCCGAGGAAGGTCGGCGCCCCGAAGCTGAGGCCCACGGTCTCGGTCGGCGGCCCCTCGTTGACGAGGGCGAGCATCCGCTCGCGAGCGGCCTCGTCGATCTCGGGGAGCGACAGGCACACGGCCTCGACGATCGAGGCCCAGGGGCTCTGCTGCGAGAGCAGCGCGGCCCGGAGCACCTCGATGCCGTCGCGGTGCGCTGCGAGCAGCTGTTCGGCCACTGGCGACTCGCTGACCGCCGAGAACTCGAGCACCGCCGGGAGGAAGTCGGGCAGCTCATCGGCGTCGAACTCCCAGCCCGCCGCCCGGTACGCGTCGAGGAACGTCACGAGCGCGGTGCCGCGCTTGCGGGTGTCGCCCGCCGCGTAGTAGCTGAGGTACAGGCAGCTCTTGCGCTTCAGGTCGAACGTCACGACGTACTGCTGCGCGAGACGCTCGGGGCCCGCGGCATCCGCTGCCTCCATGAACGTCGTGAATGCCGCCTCGATCGGGCCGGGAAGCGGGTCGGGCGCGCCGTCGTCGGCCTGTCGAAGGGATGCCGCGAGCCGCGGCATCCGCTCATGGAAGGCGGCATCGGGGTAGTCGAGCAGGAGCGAGGCGATCATGTGCGTGCGGGCCCGCTGCTCGGCGTTCAGGGCGAGCGGATGCAGCGGCTCCGGCATGTTCCGCAGCTGGATCTGCGGTCGCAACCGAGGACTCGACGCGCTGCTCATTCCCGGTCCTTCCCGGTCGGCGGGAACAGGCCCTGCGGCGAGCCGTTGCCGTCCCAGTTCAGCAGGTTCACCCGGCCGGGCGTCGACGGCCGGTCGGAGGTCTGGCGGTTCTTCAGCACGTGGAAGTTCTCGACCGCCACCGGCACCTCGCCGCCGCTCGCGGCGCCGAACGGCCCGCCGCCGCCCATGCCGGGCCCGCCGTCGTAGTCGAGCGAGCACGCGATCTCCTCGAGCTCGGCGGCTTGCTCGGTGTGCGCGCTCGGGATGACGTAGCGATCCTCGTACTTCGCGATCGCGAGCAGTCGGTACATCTCCTCGATCTCGGTGCCGGTCATGCCGACGGCCGTCGCGATCTCCTCGTCGCGGCCCTCGCCGAGGTTGATGCCGCGCATGTACGACCTCATGGCCGCGAGCCGGCGAAGCACTCCGTCGACCGGCGCGACATCACCCGCCGTGAAGAGCCCGGCGAGGTACTCGATCGGGATGCGCAGCTTCTCGATCGCGGCGAACAGCGTCGGTGCGTCCTCACCATCGTTGCCGCTGCTCGCGACGACGTCGACGACGGGGGAGAGCGGCGGGATGTACCAGACCATCGGCATCGTGCGGTACTCGGGATGCAGCGGCAGCGCGACCTTGTAGTCGTTGATGAGCCGCCAGATGGGGCTGGCCTGGGCCGCCTCGATCCAGTCCTCGGGGATGCCCTCTGCTCGCGCGGCCTCGACGACGGCCGGGTCGTGCGGGTCGAGGAACACCGAGCGCTGCGCGTCGAGCAGGTCCTTCTCGTCTTTCACGGCGGCGGCCTTGGCGACCCGATCGGCGTCGTAGAGCACGAGCCCCAGGTAGCGCAGCCGCCCCACGCAGGTCTCGGAGCACACCGTCGGCAGGCCGACCTCGAGCCGCGGATAGCAGAGCGTGCATTTCTCGGCCTTGCCGGTCTTGTGGTTGAAGTAGACCTTCTTGTAGGGGCACCCGGTCACGCACATCCGCCAGCCGCGGCACGCGTCCTGGTCGACGAGCACGATGCCGTCCTCGGCTCGCTTGTACATGGCTCCCGAGGGGCAGGATGCCACGCACGAGGGGTTCAGGCAGTGCTCGCAGATGCGCGGCAGGTAGAACATGAACGTCTTCTCGAACTCGGTCGTGACGTGCTCGCTCATGTGCTTGAGGATCGGGTCGTCGGCCATGGTCTCCTCGGCACCGCCGAGGTTGTCGTCCCAGTTCGCCGACCACTCGATCTTCATGTCCCGGCCGTCGATGAGGCTCTTGGGCTTCGCGACCGGCGTGTGCTCGCCCGCGGGGGCGTTCAGCAGCATGTCGTACTCGTACGTCCACGGCTCGTAGTAGTCGTGGATCTCGGGCAGTTTCGGGTTCGAGAAGATGCGGGCGAACTTCGAGAGGCGGCCGCCCGCCTTGAGGCTCAGCCGACCGCGCTTGTTGCGCACCCAGCCGCCCTGCCACTTCTCCTGGTCTTCGTAGCCGCGGGGGTAGCCGATGCCCGGCCTCGTCTCGACGTTGTTGAACCACACGTACTCGACGCCCGAGCGATTCGTCCAGGCCTGCTTGCAGGTGACACTGCAGGTGTGGCATCCGATGCACTTGTCGAGATTCATCACCATCGACATCTGGGCCATGACCTTCATCAGTACTCGACCTCCTGGCTGCGGCGGCGGATCACGGTGACCTCGTCTCTCTGGTTCCCGGTCGGACCGAGGTAGTTGAACGCGAACGACAACTGCGCGTAGCCGCCGATCAGGTGGCTCGGTTTCAGGAGCACCCTGGTGAGCGAGTTGTGGATGCCGCCGCGCAGGCCGCTCGTCTCCGTGCGGGGCACATCGACCGTGCGATCCTTCGCGTGGTACATGAACACCGTGCCCTCGGGCATGCGGTGCGAGACGATCGCCCGGGCGACGACGACGCCGTTCCGGTTGTACGACTCGATCCACTCGTTGTCGCGCACGCCGATCTTCGCGGCGTCCTGCGGGCTCATCCAGATCGTCGGGCCGCCGCGCGAGAGCGAGAGCATGAACAGGTTGTCCTGGTACTCGGAGTGGATCGACCACTTCGAGTGCGGCGTGAGGTAGCGAACCGCGACCTCGGCATGACCGGCCGAACCGGGTGCGCCCGTCGGCTCGGTCGAACCGACCCGCGCATCGCCGTAGAGCCGGTGCAGGTCGAGCGGCGGGCGATAGACCGGCAGGTTCTCGCCGAGCTCCGACATCCAGTCATGGTCGAGGAAGAAGTGCATGCGACCGGTGAGCGTGTGCCACGGCTTCTTGTGCTCGACGTTCACGGTGAAGGCGCTGTAGCGGCGACCGCCGTGCTCGGAGCCCGACCACTCGGGCGAGGTGATGACGCTCACCGGCCGCGACTGCACGTCGGGGAACGTGATGCGCGACCCCTCGTGGTCGACGGCGAGGCTTGCGAGCTCCTGCCCCGTGCGCTGCTCGAGCTGGCGGAAGCCCTGCACCGCGAGCCGGCCGTTGGTCGTGCCCGACAGGGCGAGGATCAGCTCGCAGACCCGCACATCGGTGTCGAGGCGTACGGCGCCGATGTTCGGACCCGAGGTCACGACGCCGTTCGACGCCTTCAGCAACTCGACCTCAGGCGTGGGGTCGAACGTGATGCCCTTCGTGACCATGCCGAGCTTCGCGGCGAGCGGGCCGAGCGAGCCGAGCTTCGCGGCGAGCGCGGGGTAGTCGCGCTCGACCACGACGAGCTTCGGCATCGTCACCCCGGGCACTGGCGGCAGGTCGTCGCGCACCGTGCCGTGCGGCGTGGCCATCGCGTCGGGGGTGTCGTGCATGAGCGGTGCGGCGACGAGGTCGTGGCGAACCCCGAGATGCTGCACCGCCATCTCGCTCATCCGCGCGGCGAGCGCGTGGAAGATGTCGAAGTCCGTCTTCGTCTGCCACGGCGGCTTGATGGCCGGATTGAACGAGTGCACGAACGGGTGCATGTCGGTCGACGACAGGTCGTGCTTCTCGTACCAGGTGGCTGCGGGGAACACGATGTCGCTGAACAGCGTCGTCGACGTCATGCGGAAGTCGGTCGTGACGAGCAGGTCGAGCTTGCCGATCGGGGCGTCGTCGCGCCACACCATGTCGCGCGGGCGGCGGTCGTCCTCGGCCTCGGGCGCCCGCACCGCGGCATCCGTGCCCAGCAGGTGCTTCAGGAAGTACTCATTGCCCTTGCCGGAGGAGCCGAGGATGTTGGCGCGCCAGACGTTCAGCACGCGCGGGAAGTTCTCGGGTGCGTCGGGATCCTCGACCGCGTAGTGCAGCGAACCGTCGGCGAGGCTGTCGATCACGTACTGCGCGGGCTCCTTGCCTGCCGCCTTCGCGTCGTCGACGAGGTCGAGCGGGTTGCGGTCGAACGTCGGATAGCTCGGCATCCAGCCGCGCTTGGCCGACTCGACGAGGCAGTCGGCCGTCGTGCGCCCCTCGAAGAGTCCCTTCGCGAGCGGTGAGGCGAGCTGGTCTGCGGGCAGCCCGTCGTAGCGCCACTGGTCGGTGGCGAGGTACCAGAACGCGGTGCCGATCATGTTGCGGGCGGGGCGCACCCAGTCGGCGGCGCTCGAGTACTGGTTGTAACCGGTGAGCGGGCGTACCTTCTCCTGGCCGACGTAGTGCGCCCAACCGCCGCCGTTGACCCCTTGGCATCCGGTCATCGTGGTCAGCGCGAGGAACGTGCGGTAGATCGTGTCGGAGTGGAACCAGTGGTTCGTGCCTGCGCCCATGAGGATCATCGAGCGACCGCCCGACCGCTCCGCGTTGTCGGCGAACTCCCGGCCGATGCGCTCGGCCTTCGCGGCCGGCACGCTCGTGATCTCCTCCTGCCAGGCCGGAGTGCCGGGGGAGCTCGCATCGTCGTAGCCGGTCGGCCACTCGCCAGGAAGCCCCTCGCGGCCGACGCCGTACTGCGCCAGCAGCAGGTCGAAGACCGTCGTCACCGTCTTGCCTGCGACATGCGCGACGGGCACACCGCGACGGACCGAACCCGCCCCGCCCTCGTGCTCGGCACCGACCTCTGGGGCGATATCGAAGCGAGGCAGGTCGACTGCGACCGACGCCCCCTTCCAGACCGCGCCGTCGGCGACCGAGAGCAGCGGGTCGACGTCACCGAGGTCCAGGTTCCAGTGGCCCTCGTCATCGGCACCGAAGCGGTGGCCGAGCGATCCGTTCGGCACGATGGGCTCGCTCTGCTGATTGAGCAGCACCGTCTTGAACTCGGCGTTCGCAACGCGCGCCCCGAAGCCCCCGAGGTCGCTGGCCGTGAGGAACTTGCCCGGCACCCACGCGTCACCCCGCTCCTCGAGTGCGATCAGGTACGGGGCATCCGCATACTGCTTGAGGTAACTCTCGAAGCGCGGCGTACGGCGGTCGACGAGGAACTCCTTCAGGATCACGTGGCCCATCGCCATCGCCAGCGCGCCGTCGGTGCCGGGGTGCGGGGCGAGCCATTCGTCGGCGAACTTCGTGTTGTCGGCGTAGTCGGGCGAGACCGTGATGACCTTCTGGCCCCGGTATCGCGCCTCGGTCATGAAGTGCGCGTCGGGCGTGCGCGTCACGGGCACGTTCGAACCCCACATCATGAGGTAGCTCGCGTTCCACCAGTCGGCCGACTCGGGCACGTCGGTCTGGTCGCCGAACACCTGCGGGCTCGCGACCGGGAGGTCGGCGTACCAGTCGTAGAACGACTGCATCGTGCCGCCGATGAGGTTCATGAATCGGGCGCCGACGCCGTGCGAGACCATCGACATCGCCGGGATCGGCGAGAAGCCGGCGACCCGGTCGGGGCCGTATGCCTTGATCGTGTGCACGTGCGCGGCGGCGACGATCTCGACCGCCTCCTCCCACGTCGCGCGCACCAGCCCGCCCTTGCCGCGCGCCCGCTTGTAGCGCGCCGAGGTCTCGGGATCGTCGGTGAGCTCGGCCCACGCGAGCACGGGGTCGCCGAGCCGGGCCTTCGCCTCGCGGTACATCGTGAGGAGGGTGCCCCTGATGTACGGGTACCGCACCCGCGTCGGCGAATACGTGTACCAGCTGAAGGCGGCGCCGCGGGGGCATCCGCGCGGTTCGTACTCGGGCGAGTCGGGGCCGACCGTCGGGTAGTCGGTCTGCTGGGTCTCCCAGGTGATGATGCCGTCCTTGACGTACACCTTCCACGAACAGGAGCCCGTGCAGTTGACCCCGTGCGTCGACCGCACGACCTTGTCGTGCGACCACCGGTCGCGGTAGAAGACGTCGCCCTGGCGCCCGCCCTCGAGGAAGAGCGAGCGCATGTCCTCCGAGACCTCGCCGCGGCGCAGGAACCGGCCCATCTTCATGAGCGAGTCGGCGAGCGGCCCGTCGTTGGCCGGCTCGATGCGTTCGGCCGGTGTCTTCTCGATGGTCATCTCGCTCCCCGACGTCACCCGGACCGACGTGCCATCGGCCGTTTCGCCAGTCTGTCGGCGTGCCGTGGCACCTGCAAGATCGACGGGCCGTGAATAATCCGCCGGGCGGCGAATCAGTCGGGTTCGACGGCGAGCTGCAGCGTGCAGCATCCGGTGGCGGTGAGGGGAAGGAGCTCACGGGCCTCGATGGGCCCGTCGGCATGCGTGAGCACGCTGCGGATGACTCCGAGGTGCACCGAGCAGACGACGTCGCCGTGCTCGTCGACCATCGACTGGAACGGGCAGCCGGCGAGGTTGACCTCGACCTGCTCGGCGGTCAGTTGCGCGCGGTCGAGATCCTGGTCGAACCCGCACTGATCGAGGTGGTCGGAGAGCGCGTCGATCTGCCGCATCGCGTCGCGACCGAGCCCACCGTCGTCGCGCGACCCGGCGGGGCGCTCGACGGCGTTGCGTTCGATGGCGTTTCGCAGGCGCCGCAGCGCGGGTCGGTTCATCTCGTCGATGTTTCCGGTCGCCGCGCTGTAGAGCATGCGCGGCCGTCCTCTGCTCGTGCGGTGCTCTGGGTGCGCCGTGACGAAACCGTCGTCGATGAGCCGCTGTAGGTGTTCGCGGGTCGTGTTGTGGTGCAGGTCGACGGCCGCGGCGAGCTCGGCCACCGTCTGCTCGGCTCGCTGCTGCAGACGGTGGAGCAGGGCGACACGACTGTACGACCCGAAGGTGCGAGCGGCTTCCGTGTCGGGCAGGCTCATCAGGATGCCCCGTCGCGGCGCCCGTCGTCTCTGGCAGACCACTCTCGTGCGAGCTCGGTGGCGATGCGGGCCGCCGCCCTGACTGCGTCTTCGTCGCCGCCGTTCTTCGCCGCGGCGAGGCCGACGAGGAAGGTGCTGAGCGGGGCGGCGGGCCTTGCGACCCCGCGGGCGACATCACGGGCGACGTCGAGCACCGTCGGGATCGGCACGTCGCGCTCGTCGAGCTGCAACGCCTGGGCGAGCGCGGTCAGCCACGGTTCGAGGTGCTCGGCCGGCAGATGTCTCGGCGGCTCAGGGGTCTGCGCGTCGTTCACGGCAACTCCTTCGCGCTGCGTCGGGCCTCTTCCACATCCTGCCACGTGTCCACGTCGAACGCCGCGCCGTCGTCGAAGACATGCCGAAGGTCGAGCCCGTCGACGAGCTTCCGAACGGATGCCCCGTGGACGCCGCCTGCGAGACCGTCGACGCGGTGCCGGAGCGAGGTGCGGTGGTAGATGCCGGCGAGCCACTGCTCGCGGCCGTCGGCGTCGACCAGGCACACGCCGTCGGCCTCGCCGTCGGCTTCGGCGTCGATCTCGGCGTCGATCTCGATCAGCGCGTGCTCGAGCAGCCCGACCGCCCGGGGCGCGAACGGGAGGTCGCATGCGAGCACGAGCAGCCAGACCGGGGCCGAAGCGAAGTCACCGAGCGCGCTGAGGCCGGCGGCGATGCCGGCGACCGGGCCGCCGAACGGCGGGTCCTCGCCTACGTACCGCGCCGAGGTGTCGCGGCCCCGCTCGCGTCGCAGCTCCTCCGGCCCGACGACGACGATCCGGTTCGAGCGCGCGGCCGCCTCGAGCGCGGTGTCGAGCAGGGCGTGCCCGCCGACCTCGACCTCCGCCTTCTGCACGCCGCCCAGTCGAGATGCTCGACCGCCGGCGAGGATGATCGCGTCGTACCTCACGGCCGGCGACGGCGACGAGGTGTTCATGTCGTCAGCAGTGCTCACGTCGTCGCCAGTGCTCACGTCCTCACCAGCAGGGCTGACAGCTCGTCGCCCGGGCGCACCTCGTGCCGGTCGGCCGGCACGATGGCGAAGCCGTCTGCGGCGGCGAGGCCGCCGACCAGGTGCGAACCCGACCCGCCGCTCGTCGCCGGTCGCACGGTCGGCGCGCCGCCCGTGCGCGACGGGGCACCGACCGTGATCGGCATGTACTGCGTCCGCCCCGGAGAGGCCGGCCACCCGGTCGCCGCGACGACCTGCACGGTCGGCCGGTGCACCGCGGCGCGCCCCTGCATGCTGAGCAGCGCCGGGCGTGCGAACACCTCGAACGAGACCGCGACGCTCACGGGATTGCCCGGCAGGCCGATCACCGCGGTGCCGCCCGGAAGTCGCCCGAACGCCTGGGGTTTTCCGGGCTGCATCGCGACCCTCGCGAACTCGACCGTTCCGAACTTCGAGAGCACGCTCCTGACGACGTCGTAGAGGCCGGCGCTCACTCCGCCCGTGAGCACGACGAGGTCGGCGCCTGCCGCCTCGACCGATCCGAGCGTCGCCAGCAACTCCTGCTCGTCGTCGGCGACCGCGGCGCGGTGCACCACGACCCCGCCGGCCTCGTCGACCAGTCCGGCCACGAGCACCGAGTTCGACTCGGGGATCTGGCCGCGCACGAGCGGCGTGCCGGGCGGGCGCAGTTCGCTGCCCGTCGAGATCACGGCGACGCGCGGCGCAGGTCGCACCTCGACCGTTGCGGCGCCGGCGGCGGCAGCCGCGGCGAGATGCCGTGCGGTGAGCAGCACGCCCGCCTCGAGCACGGTGTCGCCAGCCCGCACGTCCTCACCCGTGCGTCGGATGTGTGCGCCCGCAACAGGTGCGGTCGTGACGCTGATCGTGAGGTTCGCGCGGGCGGCGGTCGCGGCATCCGTCGACGATTCGGCCGTGCCGTCCGGACGCTGGGGATGCCACCCGCCCGATGCCGCATGCACCGTGAACTCGGCGGTGTGCTCGACGGGCACGACGGAGTCGGCGGCGCTCGGCACTGGAGCGCCGGTCATGACCCGTGCGGCGGTGCCCGGCGGCAGTGCCGGGTCGATCGCGCTGCCCGCCGCCACGTCGGCGACGAGCTCGAGCACGACCGGCGACTCCGCGCTCGCCGAAGCGACATCGGCGAGGTGCACCGCATACCCGTCCATGCCCGAGTTGTCGAAGAGCGGGATGGGATGCGCCGCGGTGACCGACGTCGCGAGCGTGCGGCCGAGGGCTTCGACCAGCGTCACGCTCACCCGGGCGAGCGGATGGATCGTGCTGAGCAGTGCGAGCTGCTGGTGCTCGACGGAGCGGAGCGGAGGAGGCGGCATGCGTTCACCGTATTCCCTCGAGCGCACCGTGCGGGCGCATGCTCTGAGCGGCTGCAGCGGCGCGGGTCAGCGGGTGAGCGAGCGTCGCTCGAACCAGTAGAGCAGGCGCGGGTTGGCCTCGCGCAGCTCTGCGAGCGTCATCGGCTCGGCACCGACGGTCTCATCGACGCCGAGCACTTCGGCGACCTGGTTCATCGTCGGTTCGTCCCAGAACCGGCCGCGCATGCGGAACGCGCCGCGACCGGTGCGTTCGACGACGAAGAGCTCCTGCGTCGTGTCGAGGCTGTTCGTGCGGTACAGCTGCACGCGCAGCACCCCGGCGACATCACGGGCGGCGACGGTCGAGACGCCCCCGAAGAATCCCCGTTCGACGATGCCGTAGCGACTGATCGACGCGTTGGCGCGGCGGTAGCCGACCCACGCGACGAAGACCACGGAAAGCACGACCGCGGCGGTGGCCGCCATGACGGGCAGCGCTTCGCTCGAGTCGATGAGCCAGATCTCGGCGGCCAGGACCGGGATCGCGAGCGCTGCGATCGGCAGTCCGATGCTCCGTGCGAGGGAGCGGCGTGGCCTCAGGGTGAATACCCTGAGGCCCTCGCCCCCTACTGCCGCAGCTGCGCTGGAGGAGCCCCCTGCGTCCCCACTCCTCAATTCCATCGCAGCCGCTGACATCTCTCTCATGATGGGCGTCGCGCCGGAATTGCGCCATTCCGCATTAATGAGGACACGGAGTCTGCAGGGACCCGGTCAGCCCACTCGGCGGTACACCCGTGCTTCGTAGGGCGCGAGCCTGCCGCTGCCGCTGCCGCTGCCGCTGCTCGCGAGCTCGAGCCGCCAGCCCGACCCGGGGGCGGCGGTACGCGCCGGCGAGTCGCCGAGGTTGAGCACGACGAGGAACTCTCCCGCCCCGTGCACCCGCCGGTAGCGCCACACGCGGGGTGCGCTCCGCTCCACCACGGTCTCGCCGTAGACGAGCGCGGGGTGTTCGCGCCGCAGTGCGATCAGCGTGCGGTGCCACTCGAGCACCGAATCCGGATCGCCCTCCTCGGCGGCGACGTTGATCGAGTCGTCGCCGTCGCCCGCGATCCACGGGGTGCCGCTCGTGAACCCGCCGTCGGCATCCCATGCCATCGGCACGCGGCTGTGGTCGCGGGTGCCCGCGAGCAGCCGAGCGAACACCTCGTCGGAGTCCGTGCCGAATGCCGCAAGTTCCGTCGCGAGGTTGATGCTCTCGACATCGCGCAGCTGAGCGAGTTCGGTGAAGTGCTGGTTGACGGCTCCGATCTCCTGTCCTTGAAAGAGGAAGGGGGTGCCGCGCAGGGTCAACAGGATCGTCGCGAGCAGCTTCGCGACGGCCGCGCGGTGCTCGGGCCGCGGGTCGACCTTCGACACCATCCGGGGATTGTCGTGGTTGTCGAAGAAGAGGCTCATCCAGTACCCGTCGCCGTACTCCGCCTGCCAGCGGGTGTAGTAGCGCTTGAGATGGCGGAGGTCGTAGCGGTACTCGTCGAAGCGCACCTTGCCCGGGTTCTCGAGATGCTCGAAGTTGAACACCATGTCGAGTTCGCCGCGGTCGTCGCCCACCATGAGCTTGCCCATCCGGGGTCCGATCGCGGGCGTCTCGCCGATCGCCACGCAGTCGGGGTCGTCGAACGCCTCGGCCCGCAGTTGCCGCAGATGCTCGTGCAGGCGCGGCCCGTGGAAGTAGTGCTCGAGTCCCGTGAAGCCGGTGAGGCGGCCGACGAGCTCGTTGCCGTTCGGGAGCCCGGGCGCTTTCGAGATGTAGTTGATGACGTCGAGGCGGAAGCCGTCGACGCCACGCTCACGCCACCAGCGCACCATGTCGACGAGCTCGGCGCGCAGGGCGGGACTCTCCCAGTCGAGGTCCATCTGCTTCGAGCTGAACAGGTGCAGGCCGAAGCGTTCGGCTTCGGGGAACCAGCGCCACGCCGAACCCGAGAAGAACGAGGTCCAGTTGTTGGGCGGTGCGTCGGGCAGACCCTCCCGCAGGAAGAAGTAGTCGCGGTACGGCGATTCGGGGTCGGCGAGTGCCTTCTGGAACCACTCGTGCTCGTCGGAGGTGTGATTCACGACGAGATCCATGATGAGTCGCATTCCGCGCTCGTGCAGCCCTGCGACGAGCGCGTCGAAGTCGGCGAGCGTGCCGAACTCGGAGAGGATCGCGCGGTAGTCGCGGATGTCGTAGCCCATGTCGTCCATGGGCGAGTCGTAGATGGGCGAGAGCCAGAGTGCGTCGACGCCGAGCCCCTGCAGGTAGTCGAGCCGCGACAGGATGCCGCGCAGGTCGCCGATGCCGTCGCCATCCGAGTCCTGGAAGGAGCGCGGGTAGACCTGGTAGACCACCGCCTCTTTGAACCACGCCTCGCGCAGCGGCATCCCGTTCGGCGTCGGCACCTCGGTGACCGTCGCCATGAGCGCGAGGATGGTGTCGATGAAGGCGTCGTCGACCGCGCCGCGGGTCAGCCGCGGCAGCGCGTCGAGGCGCACCGCCCCCATCACCGGGTTGTCGATCCAGCGTGGTGAGCGCCCGGCCTGCAGGGCGAGGCTCTCGATCATGTCGCGGCCGAGCGGATGCGCGAGCACGTCGCGGATGCGGCTGCGGCCGGTGAGCGCACGTGCCGAGCGAATGGGCTCAGGCACCGACAGGCCGCCCCTCTGCCTCATCCGCGGGACTCGTGCTCTGGGCGGCAGTCGCCGCTTCCGTCTTGCGCGCCTGCAGCTCCTCCACGATCACGGCGTACTTTCCTTCGTCGAGCACGTAGAAGCGCCGGTACACGAAGTACGAGATCACGATGAGGATTCCTGGAACGATGCACATCGCCGTGCGCACGAGGAACACGCCCGGCTCGGTCATCTCGGCGGCCGACGCGGCATCCTTCATGCCTGAGGCGAGCACGACCCAACCGATGACGCCGTTGGCGAGGGCCGAGCTGAGCTTGTAGATGAAGGGCTGCACCGACAGCGTGATCGAGTCGTTGCGGCGCCCGAACTTGTGCTCGCCGTACTCGACCGTATCGGCGATGAACATGAGCAGCTGGATCTGGATGACCGCCTGCGCCGCGAACACGGCGACCCCCGCGCCGACGAGCATGACGAGCCCGCCCGGAGGGGTCAGGAAGAAGAACACGTACCCGGCCACCACGATGAACAGGGCGATCGTGAAGAGTCGGCGCCGCGACATCCTGGATGCCGCAAGGGGGTAGAGGGCGAGCGCGGTGAGCTGCGAGACCCCGAGCACCGCGGCGAACACGCTGTACATCCCGAGGTCGCCGTAGACGTACTCCATGTAGAAGACGCCGAGGCCTGCGGTGACCGAGAACGCGGTCATGAACAGCACGAAGGCCGCCGCGATCGCGAGCAGTTGGTCGTTGCGGAAGATCACGCCGAACAACTCTCGGAAGCGGGTGTGGCTCTGCGTGACGACCGTGGGATCCTCGCGCACGAGGACCACCATCACGAGTTGCAGCACCACCGTGATCACGGCCACCACGAGCGCGACCCAGAAGAAGGAGGAGGCGACGTCGCCCGTCGCCTCGGCGATCGCACTCGAGATCGGCACGATCCCGATGACGATCGCGAAGGTGCCGATCGAGGCGCAGATGCGTGCGAAGGCGCCGATCTTCTCCCGTTCGCGCTGGTTCTGGGTGAGGGCGGGCAGCATGGACCAATAGCCGATGTCATTGGCGGCGTAGGCTGCGCTCCACGCGATGTAGACGACCGTGAAGACGGCGATGAAGGCCGCATCCCCCAGCTGCCACGGCGCGAACAGCGCCACGAGGAGTGACGAGGAGCCGAGCACCCCTCCGACGATCCAGGGCTTGAACTTGCCGAAGCGGCTGCGCGTGTTGTCGACGAGCACGCCGACGAAGGGGTCGACGATCGCGTCGATCACCCGCACGACGAGGAGGATGACGGTGATGGCGGCGAAGACCGGAGTCGACACCTGCAGCGTGTCCGAGAGGTAGTACAGCAAGAACATGCTGAGCAGCGTGTAGGCGGCATCTCGCCCGATCGTGCCGATGCCGTAGCCGTAGCGGTTGCGAAGGGTCTGGGCGCGGGTCGGGCTCATGACGGCGGTCACTCGTGGTCCTCCGGTTCGACGAGGTAGAGGGTGGAACCGTAGTCGCCGAGCATCCGCACCGCGGGGCTGTGACCGGTGCCGCTGAACTGCATCTCGAGACGAATGCCGGCGGCGAGCAGCTCGCCCGTGCCGCGGTACTCCTCGACCGCGTCGGGCAGGCTCTTGTGCTTGGTGACGATGTTCATCACCAAGCCGTTCGGGTCGAGCCTGACGGGGCTCACATGGTTGACGAGCGCACCCAGCCGATCGAGCATGAGTCGCTGGCGCTTCGCGGTGACACGGTAGCGGATGCCCGGCTGCAGACCGGCGATCGGCAGGCTGTCCCGCTCAGGAGCAGCGCGCACCCCACGCTGGAAGTTGCCGACGATGGCGTTGTCGCCGTCACCGACCTGCCAGATGACGCGCTCGGGGCGGCCTGAACGGATGCGCCGGAAGCGTCCGAACTGGAACGTCGCGCGGTGCTTCTTGTAGAAGGCGATCTGCTCGATGATCTCGCGCTTCTCCTCGGCGGTGAGGAAGTCGAGGTCGTACTCGTAGCCGAGACACGCGAACGCGGCGACGTTGAAGCGCGTCGAGAGCGGGGTGTCGCGCAGCGTCTGCTGGTGGGGCGCCGCCGAGACGTGCGCGCTGATCGTCGAGAGCGGGTACAGGTGGCTGAGCCCCTGCTGGATCTCGAGCCGTTCGATCGGGTCGGTATCGTCCGAGGCCCAGATCATGGCCGCATAGCGCAGCATCCCGAGGTCGAAGCGGTTGCCGCCCGATGAACACATCTCGAGCAGCACATGCGGGCGCGTCGCGAAGACCCGCTCGAGCACGCCATAGAGGTTCACCATGTATCGGTGCGCCGTCATCCCAGGATGCGCAACGTGCGGCGAATAGGCGTCGGCGATGTGCCGGTTCATGTCCCACTTGACGTACGTGAAGCCCGCGTCGTCGATGAGGGCGCCGAGCTCGGCGACGAGGTAGTCGCACACGTCGGGGTTGCACAGGTCGAGCACCTGCTGGTGCCGCCCCTCGCGCGCGGCCTTGCCCGGCACGCGCAGCGCCCAATCGGGGTGCGCACGGAACAGCTCGCTGTCTTCCGAGACCATCTCGGGCTCCACCCAGATGCCGCACTGCATCCCGAGTTTCTCCGCCCGCTGCACGAAGGCATCGAGGCCGGAGGGGAACTTCGCGGCGTCGACCGCGTAGTCGCCGAGCCCCGCCGTGTCGTCGCCCCGCCCCGCGAACCAGCCGTCGTCGATCACGAACAGCTCGACGCCGAGCTTCGCTGCCTGCGCGGCGAGCTTGTGCAGGCGCTTCTCGTCGATGTCGAAGAACGCGGCCTCCCAGCTGTTGTAGACGACGGGGCGAGGGAGCTCGCGGTAGGCCGCGGGAGTGATGTGCGAGCGGACGAAACGGTGCATGCGGTCGGAGAGCCCGTTGAGGCCGCGGTCGGAGAAGCCGAGTACCGCCTCGGGGGCCTCGAAATGCTCACCCGGCGCAAGCGGCCAGCGGAACCCCTGCCGCTGGATGCCCGAGAGAGCCCGCACCGAGCCGTGCGCGTCGCGCTCGATGCTCGTCTGGTGGCCACCGCTGTAGACGAGATTGACGCCGTAGCACCAGCCACGGTCTTCATCGGCGTCGTCGGAGATCAGCAGGAGACCGGGGTTGTGCCGGTTGCTGCTCGCGCCGGTCGTGCTGCCGATCGAGAAGACGCCCGGGCTCACCGGGCGGTCGTGCGAGTGCGTCTCGTGGATCCAGCCGCCGTCGAAGGTGCGGATGCGGAAGCCGCGATCCGGCAGATCGAGCTGCAGGCTCGCGAGCTGGGCGATCTCGGCCACCGCGTTGCCTGTGTTGCGGAGGATCGCGCGTCGGGTGATGACGTCGGTGTCCGGGAACACCGTGTAGAGCAGGGTGAGCTCGAGCTGTGCGAGCTCGTCGGCGAGCGTGATCTCGAGGGTTTCGACCCCGGCACCGCCGTCGGCCGTGGGGAGAGTGTCGGCCGCGACGACGCCTTCGATGATGCGGTGCTCGCGGTAACGGAAGTCGGTGTCCACCCCGTGCGCGGTGAACACCTCGATCGGCGAGAGTCGGTAGTCGCCCTGGCCGGTGCCGGAGTATTCGAGGGGGACGGCGTCGAGGCAGTAGCTCGTGTCATCCGGGGCGTAGACGACGCTCGAGCCGTGTTCCAGGGTGCGCTTCACGCCGAGAGCGGAAGGATCCTGGATCGGGAGCAGCGGTCCGTAGTGCAGGTGCTCAAGGTGACCGTGTTCGGTGATCCGGAACCAGTACGAGGTGTTCGCGGTCTGCAAGAAGAACACGTCGGCGCTGACGTCGATCACGGAACTCCTGTCCTCCGCCAGTTGCAACGGTGCAGGAGACGGGCCCTCGGGCGGGCATCCGGAAGTATACCGACGTTGCGGGGGCCTGCCCGACCGAGTGCGAGGACCAACGCAGAACGGCCCCAGCGAAACCGGGGCCGTTCTGTCGTTCTGGTGCCGTCGTACTACCGCGGAGGATGGGGGATTCGAACCCCCGAGGGCTTGCACCCAACACGCTTTCCAAGCGTGCGCCATAGGCCACTAGGCGAATCCTCCCGGGGACTCCCCACGCACCCGCCAGAGCCCGGCTGCCCTTGCTGCGTTTCCGCCCTGGGGGAGTTGACCTGGATGACGCCACGTGAGGAGCCGGAGACAGTCTACCCGAGCGCGGGCGGCGTCTTGACCGCGGGCGGGTTCACTGAGCGGATGCCTCGGTCAGGCGGCCCGCACAGGCCCGAGCGGGCGTCTTGACCGCGGGCGGGTTCAGTGAGCGGATGCCTCGGTCAGGCGGCCCGCACAGGCCCGAGCGGGCGTCTTGACCGCGGGCGGGTTCAGCGAGCGGATGCCTCGGCGTCACGGACCTCACGGGCCGCGAGGTAGGCGTCGAACGCCTCGCGACTCGTCTTGGCCGGCGTGTAGCCGAGCTCGGCCTTCAGGCGCGAGTTGTCGAGCACGGGGCGGTAGCGCAGGAACCCGACCCGCTCGGGGCCGTGCACCGTGAGCTTCACCGCGTGACCGACGCGGAGCGCCAGCGTGAGCAGCGACGGCGGCACCGTGACCGTGCGCTTGCCGAGTGTGCCCGCGATCTCCGAGACCGTCATGCGGCCGTCGCCCGCGACGTTGAACGCGCCCGTGACCTCGCCCGTAGCGCCGCGCACGATCGCGCCGACCACGTCGTCGACCCAGACGAAGACGAACGGGCTGTCGGAGCCGCGGATCGCGAGGATGCGGGGTCCGTCCCAGAGCGCCGTGATCTGGTTCGCCACCGATGGCCCGAGGATCGTGCCGATGCGGAGCACCACCTGCCCGAGCTCGGGATGCGCGACGCGGTAGGCGGCGAGCATCTCCTCGACGAGGCGCTTGTGCCGCGAGTAGCTGAACTCCTCGTTGCCGCGGATGCGGTCGGTCTCGACGAGCCACTCGGGGTTGTCGGCGTGGTATCCGTAGGCGGCGCCCGACGATGAGACGACGATGCGGGTCACGCCGAACGCGACGGCGGCGTCGAGCACGTTGCGCGTGCCCTCGACGTCGACGCGGTACTCGATGTCTTCGCTCAGCCCGCCTGGGTTCACGATCGCGGCGAGGTGCACGATCGTGTCGATGCGGTGGTCGCGCACGACGGCCGCGACGTTCGCGGCATCCGTCACGTCGCACTGCTCGACGACGACGCCGGCGGGCACGTTCGCGGGCGTGCGCACGTCGCCGGCGACGACGAGCTCGACGTCGGGATGCCCCGAGAGGGCACTCACCGCGCTCGAGCCGAGGAACCCGGCGCCGCCGGTGACCAGCACGCGCCTCATGCGGTCGGCTCGGCTTCGCTCGCTGCAGCGCTCTCGGGGAGGGCAGTGCCGGGCGAGGCCGACGCGGTTGCGGCATCCGCTCGCTTGGAGTGCCGTGCCCAGAGGGTCGCAACCGTGAGGCCCGCGATGATGTCCCAGATGCCCCACCAGCCCGCGACGACGGCCATGCCGCCGAGACCGCCGAAGAAGGCGAAGACGAGGCCGAGCCCGAGGCCCGCGTTGCGGATGCCGACCTCGAACGTGATCGCCTTGCGGTCGCGCACGCCGAGGCCGCCGATGCGGGCGCTCGCGTACCCGAGGCCGAGCGCCACGGCGTCGTGCAGGAACACCGCGAGCAGCACGACCCCGATGAACGCCATGAAGATCGCCCAGTTGCCGATGAGGGCCGCCGCGATGAAGCCGACGAGGCCGATGAGGCTCACCCAGCGCGCGTAGGGCTGCACCTTCGCCGCGAAGCGCGGCAGCTTCGCGCGGATCAGGAGACCGGCGAAGAACGGCACGCCGATGATGAGGAAGATCTCGAAGAGCATCTGCCAGCCGTCGAGGCTCACCTCGTGCACGAGCTTGCTCGCGGTCGGGTGCAGGCCGCCCCAGAACGCGAGGCTGATCGGCAGCAGGAAGATGTAGATCACGTTCGAGACGGCCGTCATCGAGACCGAGAGCGCCACGTTGCCGCCCGAGCGGTAGGTCAGCACCTGCGAGATGTTGCCGGGCGGGCAGCACGCCACGAGGATCATGCCGAGTGCGATCGACGCCTGCACGTTCAGCAGCAGGGTCAAGCCGAAGGTCACAGCCGGCAGCAGGACGATCTGCGCCGCGAGCGCGATGATCATGGCCTTCGGCGCCTTGGCGACGGCCGTGAAGTCGGAGGGCGCGGTGTCGAGCGCGATGCCGAACATGATGAGCCCGAGCACGATGTTCAGCGCGATGAGCGAGCCCGGGGTGAAGTTCAGGACGACGTCGTCGATGTTCATGCGGTGCCGCTTTCGGTCTGGATGTTCGAGTCGGTGGCCGTCGCGGTCGCGGTCGCGGCGACGAGGCTGTGGGGGAGGAGCGGGCCGCGCTCGGAGGTCAGGGGCAGCGTGCCGAGCAGGCGCTTCACCGTGCGCCGGTACGCGTCCTTGTTGACGTAGTACGACATGCGGTCGAGGCCGAGGTAGTCGTAGCCGCCGGTGAGGTCGGGCCACGGGGCATCCGCTCGCTGCCGGAACCGCGCTGCGGCCTCGGGGGCGTCGTCGGCGGCGGCGAGGTAGGCGGCGATGAGCTCCGCCTGCTCGTAGCGCCCCTGCCAGCCGATGCCCGACGCCTCGATCATGCCGAGCACGAAGAGGCCGTTGAACGAGGGCGGGAAGACGTTCATGAAGAGCGACGGCGAGGCGCCCTCCCAGTTCAGGTGCTCGCGCCCGACGAACGGGTAGTCGAGGCGGTAGCCCGTCGCGAGCATGATGAGGTCGTAGTCGGCCGACGAACCGTCGGAGAAGTGCACCGTGCGCCCGTCGAAGCGGTCGATGTCGGGAACCACCCGCAGGTCGCCCTGGCCGAGGTGGTTCAGCACCATCGTGTTCACGATCGGGTGCGATTCGTAGATCTTGTAGTCGGGCTTCGGGAACCCGAACTTCACCGGGTCGCCCGTGAACGCCTGCAGCACGCGCGTGTCGATGAACTGCTTGATGCGCGCCGGCAGCGGTCGCCCCTGGTTCAGGGTGTCCGACGGTCGGCCGAAGAGGTAGCGGGGCACGAAGTAGTACCCGCGTCGCACGCTCAGGTCGACGGATGCCGCGTGGTGCACGGCATCGACCGCGATGTCGCACCCGGAGTTGCCGGCCCCGATGATGAGCACCCGCCTGCCGTCGAACACCTTCGCCGACTTGTACGCGCTCGTGTGCATGATCTCGCCGTCGAACGAACCCGCGAAGCCGGGAACGTTGGGTTCGGCGAGCGTGCCGTTGGCGAGGATCACGCCCGAGTAGTCGCCCGTGATCGTCTCGCCGTCGGCGGTGACGGCGGTGACCCGCCATCTCGGTGCGCCGGGCTCGGGCGTGCCGGGCACGCCGCTCGCGGGAGCCGGCAGCGGCGAGACATCCGTCACCCGCGTCTCGAAGCGGAACCGCTCGCGCAGTCCGAACGCGTCGGCGTAGGTGCGGAAGTACTCGAGCAGCTCGCGGTGGCTCGGGTAGTCGGCGGTCGAGGCCATGGGGAACTCGGCGAACTCGGTCGTCGTGCGACTCGAGATGAGATGCGCCGACTCGTACATGGTCGAGCGCGGGTTGTCGATGTTCCAGAGGCCGCCGACGTCGGGGCCGGCCTCGAATCCGTCGAAGGGGATGCCGGCGCGGCTGAGCGCTCGCGCGCCGGCCAGGCCGGACGGGCCCGCTCCGATGAGGGCGATGTTGTTCACAGGGGGTGTCTCTGTTCGGGTCGCACCGCTGGGGGAGTCGGCACGGCACGTCGATGTGCCCGAACAGCATAAGCGAAGACTGCTCGGGTTTCGTTCGCGCTGCGCGGCTGGGCCGGACCATAGGCTGGGATGACGACGGATGAGGGGGATCTCAGTGGATGCAGGGCTCGCGAAACTCGCGGCGGAGGCGTACGTGTACGGCTTCCCGATCGTGTTCGACCTCGAGCAGGTGAACCGCTACGTGACGACCGGCATCGGAGCGAACCCGGCCGCGCCGTTCAACACCTTCAGCCATGCGCGTGCGCTCACGACGGCCGACGACACCTTCGTCTCGATCAACAACGACACCGTCTACTCGATGGCTTCGATCGACCTCAGCGTCGGGCCGGTGCTGCTGAGCGTGCCCGACACGGCCGGCCGATACTACGTGCTGCAGTTCGTCGACGCGTGGACGAACAACTTCGCCTACGTGGGCAAGCGCGCCACGGGCACCGGCGCCCGCGACTTCCTGCTGCTGCCGCCCGACTGGGAGGGAGAGGCCGATGACGCCGGCGATGCGATCGCGATCCGCTTCCCGACCCGCATCGCCTCCATCGTCGGGCGCTGGGCGTGCGACGGCACCGACGATCTGCCCGCGGTGCACGCGCTGCAGGACGCGACGACGCTCACACCCTTGCGCCGCTCGCTCGTGCCGCCCGTCGGGCTCCCCGAGGCCGAGGCCGGGCCGACCGAGGCGCTCGACTTCTTCGAGAAGCTCCGGGTGTACTCGCAGACCTTCCCGCCGGGCGAGCGGGATGCCGCGCTGCAGGCGTCGTTCGCCCCGCTCGGGCTCCTCGGGGCGGAGCCCGTCGGTTCGCTCGACGACGAGGTGAAGGTGGCACTCGAGGCGGGCTTCATGCAGGGCCGGGCGCTCCTCGATCAGATCCTGCACTCGGGCGCCGCTCCGGTCGTGAACGGCTGGACGCTGACCTACCACGTCTTCGACTACAACCTCGACTTCTTCGAGGTCGGCACCATCGACGACCCCGCGTGGAAGATCGCCGACCCGAAGGTGCGCATCGCGCAGCGTGCCGCCGGCGCGCTCGGCGGGCTCTGGGGCAACCACGCCTACGAGGCCGCCTACGTCATGACCTATGTCGACGCGGCGGGCGAGCCGCTCGACGGCTCGCACTCGTACACGCTGCGGCTGTCGCCGACGCCGCCGGTCGGTGCGTTCTGGTCGCTCACGATGTACAGCGTGCCGAACTTCTACCTCGTGGCCAACGAGATCGAGCGGTACTCGATCGGCGACCGCACGGCCGGCGTCGTGCGCGACGCCGATGGCGGGATCACCATCACGATGAGCGCGGCACGCCCCGCCGACCCGGCGGCGGCCGCGAACTGGCTGCCGGCCCCGACCGGGGCGTTCCGCCCGCTCCTGCGCATGTACATGCCCGACGAGTCCGTGATCGACGGCAGCTACGTGCTGCCCGCGATCGAGCGTTCGGCGTAGTTCCGCTCGAGCGCTGCCGGGGTCATCCGCACGGCGGATGGCCCCCGCCCTGACGATCCGACCACGGTACGACGTCGGCGGTACCGGCAGTCGATGTGCGGGCGACGCGGGTTTCCTAACGTGGAGACAGTGCCCCGATCCACTTCACTCGTCTCCCCGTCCGCCTCGAGCTGGCTCCACCACCCCGCTGCCGCCGCCCTCCGCCTGGGCGGCGCGTGCCTGGTGCTGCTCGCCCTCGGCATGATGTGGGCGTCCCGCATCGTCTTCCCGGGCGACACCTACGTCAGCGGCCTGGGTGCCGCCGGCGAGATCACGTCGGTCGCCTTCAACGTGTCGCTCGCGATGGTCGCGCTCGGCGGTGCGGCGTCGGCGTTCGGCCTCTGGGGCCTTCGCAGCGGGCGGGGCCTCTTCGGTGCATGGGCCGTGAGCACGAGCCTGCTCGCCGCGAGCGCGATGTTCGGGGTCGGGGCGGCAGTGCCGTGCAGCACCGGTTGCCCGATCCCGCTCACGCCCGGTGCGGCCCCTCAGGACCTCGTGCACACCACGGCCGCGGTGCTCGGCTTCGCGCTCGCCGGAGTCGCGATCATCCAGACGCTCCGGTTCGGACGCGTCTATGCGGCGCTCGCCACGCCGAGCCTCGTGCTCGTGATCGCGGCGGCGGCTGCAGGAGGCATCCTCTCGCTCGCGGGCGTCGCCACCGGGCTCGGCGGGTGGCTCGAACTCATCGCGACGACCTCGGCGCTCATCTGGCTGACGGCCGTGTCGCTGGCGACCCAGCACCGCATCACGACCGCGTCGGTGCTCCGGCGATCGATGGCGGATTCCCAGACCGCGGATACCGCCCGCCCAATAGGCTGGACGGGTGGCGCACCGCATCTACATCTGCTCGGCTGAGGGCAACACGGGCAAGTCGACCGTGGCGCTCGGCACCCTCGACACCCTGACCCACCGCGCGACCCGGGTCGGCGTGTTCCGGCCGATCGCGCGGTCGACCGACGAGCGCGACTACGTGCTCGAACTGCTGCTCGCCCACGAGGGCGTCGTGCAGATCCCCTACGACGATGCAGTGGGCGTGGGCTACGACGACGTGCACGCCGACCCCGAGGGCGCGCTCGCGACCATCGTGAGCCGGTTCAAGGCCGTCGAAGACCGCTGCGACGCGGTCGTCATCATCGGCTCGGACTTCACGGATGTCGGCAGCCCGACCGAACTCGCCTACAACGCGCGCATCGCGGCGAACCTCGGCGCCCCGGTGCTGCTCGTGCTCGGCGGCCGCGTCGGCCAGGGGCAGGGGCGCAGCCGTTCGGAGCGGCTCGGCTACTCCGATGCGCGCAGCCCCGACGAACTCGCGCAGCTCACCGAGCTCGCCGTCGAGGAGCTCGAGCGCGAGCACGCGACCCTGCTCGGCATCGTCGCGAACCGTGCCGACCCCGAGCGGCTCGACGACATCGTCGAGGCCGTGGCTGCTGCGGCCCGACCCAACAGCTCGTCGGCCTCGGCCGGACGCGGTGCCGAGGCATCCGTCGCCACCTGGGCCATTCCCGAGGACCCGTACCTCGTCGCGCCGTCGATGCGCGCCATCATGGAGGCCGTCGACGGCACCCTGCACGCCGGAGACCCCGAGCTGCTCAACCGCGAGGCGCTCGGCGTGATCGTCGCGGCGATGTCGATGGAGAACGTGCTCACCCACCTCACCGAGGGTGCCGTCGTCGTCGTGCCCGGCGACCGCAGCGAGGTGCTGCTCGGGGTGCTCACCGCGCACTCGAGCGCGACGTTCCCGTCGCTGTCGGGCATCGTGTTGAACGGCGGCATCCCGATCGCCGAGCAGGTCGACCGCCTCGTCGACGGACTGAAGGCAGGGCTGCCGATCATCCGCACCGAGCTCTCGAGCTACGACACGGCGCTCGCGATCACGCACACGCGGGGCAGGCTCGCCGCCGAGTCGCAGCGCAAGCGCGACACCGCCCTGGCCCTCTTCGAGAAGCACGTCGACGGCCAGGCGCTGCTCGACCTGCTCGAGGTCGCGCGCCCCGAGGTCGTGACGCCGCTCATGTTCGAGTACGACCTGCTCGAGCGCGCCAGGCAGACGCGCAAGCGCATCGTGCTGCCCGAGGGCTACGACGACCGGGTGCTGCGCGCCGCCGCGACGCTGCTCGCCCGCGACGTGGCCGACCTCACGATCCTCGGTGAGGAGATCGAGGTGCGTTCGCGCGCGATCGGACTCGGCCTCGACCTCTCGAAGGCCGAGGTGCTCTCGAACCACGACTTCGTGCACGTCGCCCGCTTCGCCGAGGAGTACCAGCGGCGCCGCGCACACAAGGGCGTCACGCTCGAGCAGGCGCGTGAGACCGTGCAGGACGTGTCGTACTTCGGCACGATGATGGTCGAGCTCGGCCTCGCCGACGGCATGGTCTCGGGGGCGGCGCACACGACCGCGCACACCATCCGGCCCTCGTTCGAGGTGATCAAGACCAAGCCCGGTGTCGACGTCGTCTCGAGCGTGTTCCTCATGGCGCTCGCCGACCGCGTGCTCGTCTACGGCGACTGCGCGATCGTGCCCGACCCGACCGCGGAGCAGCTCGCCGACATCGCGATCTCGTCGGCGGCGACCGCGGCGCAGTTCGGCATCGAGCCGCGCATCGCGATGCTCTCGTACTCGACCGGCGAGTCCGGCTCGGGCGCCGACGTCGACAAGGTGCGTCGGGCGACCGAGCTCGTGCGCGAGCGCGCGCCGCAGCTCGCGGTCGAGGGGCCGATCCAGTACGACGCGGCGGCGGATGCCGCGGTCGCGCGCACGAAACTGCCCGAGTCGGATGTCGCGGGGCGGGCGACGGTCTTCATCTTCCCCGACCTCAACACCGGCAACAACACGTACAAGGCGGTGCAGCGCTCCTCGGGCGCCGTCGCGATCGGGCCGGTGCTGCAGGGCCTCCGCAAGCCCATCAACGACCTCTCTCGCGGAGCCCTCGTGCAGGACATCGTGAACACCGTGGCCATCACGGCGATCCAGGCGGCGGACCCGTCATGAGCGTCGTGCTCGTCGTGAACTCGGGGTCGTCGTCGCTGAAGTACCAGCTCATCGACGTCGAGCGATCCGAGACGCTCGCGAGCGGGCTCGTCGAGCGCATCGGCCGCGGTGTCGGCCATGCCAGGCACCGCCACGAGGGGCCCGAGAACGACAGCCTCGGCTCGACGTGGGACGCCGCCGGCGAGGTCGCCGACCACGAGGCCGCCTTCGCGGTGATGCTCGAGGCGTTCGCCGCCCACGGCCCGTCGCTCGAGGCGCACGCCCCGATCGCGGTCGGTCACCGGGTCGTGCAGGGCGGGGCGCGCTTCTTCGAGCCGACCGTGATCACGCCGCTCGTGAAGATCAACATCGACGAGCTCTCGGCGCTCGCGCCGCTGCACAACCCCGCGAACCTCGAGGGCATCGAGGCTGCGCAGCGAGCGTTCCCCGACGTGCCGCACGTGGCGGTGTTCGACACCGCGTTCCACCAGACGATGCCGCCGGCCGCCTACACGTATGCGATCGATCGCGAGCTCGCGGCGAAGCACCGCATCCGCCGTTACGGATTCCACGGCACCTCGCACCGCTTCGTCTCCCGTGCCGCGGCCGCGTTCCTCGAACGTCCCGTCGAGGAGCTCCGCATGATCGTGCTGCATCTCGGCAACGGTGCATCCGTCTGCGCGGTCTCCGAAGGGCGCTCGGTCGAGACGAGCATGGGCATGACGCCGCTCGAGGGGCTCGTCATGGGCACCCGGTCGGGCGACATCGACCCGGCCGTGCTGCTGCACCTCGAGCGCCGGGCCGGGCTCGACGCCGATGGCCTCGACCACCTGCTGAACTCGCAGAGCGGCATCCTCGGCCTCAGCGGGCACGCCGACATGCGCGACCTCGTCGCCGCGCGGGCGGCGGGCGACGAGGCGTCGACGCTCGCACTCGAGGTCTATGCGCACCGGGTGCGCTCCTACGTCGGGGCGTACGCCGCCCAGCTCGGCCGGGTCGACGCGATCGTCTTCACCGCGGGCGTCGGCGAGAACTCGCCCGACGTGCGGGAGCTCGCGCTCGCCGGGCTCGAGGGCTTCGGCGTCGAACTCGACTCCGAGCGCAACCAGCAGCGCGGTTCGGTCGCCCGGCGCATCTCGACGGACGCCTCGAAGACCGCCGTGCTCGTCGTGCCGACGAATGAAGAGCTCGAGATCGCCCGTCAGACGCTGGAGCTCGTCGGCGCCTGACCGGACTCCTTACTTCCCGGGGCGGATCCGGATGGGGTTGGGCGTGGCTGCGGATCGTCGCCGAGGATGACGAGAGGGCCTTCATCCCGAGTCGGCGCTTCGAACGCGTCGAAGTACGTCGCGGCGACCTCCGGACTGAGCTCCACCTCGTTCGCGGCGGCGCCGTCGCGTGCTGCGACGCGGGCGAGAACCACGTCACGTGGCGTCGCGAGGTAGATCGTCTCGGGCTCGACGCCGAGCGGGCGCAGCAGCTCTCGGTAGTCGCGGCGCATGCGCCGCGACCAGAACGAGTAGTCGAGCACGACATCGATGCCGGCCGACACCAGCTCCACGAGGCGATGCCGAAGCGCGGTCTCGATCTCCCGCCGGACGTCTTCGGCGAGCGGCTGCTCGCGGATGCCGCGCTCCCACGCCTCCTCATCGAAGGACAGCCGCGTCATACCCGAGGCCTCGAGTTCGCGCGCGACCGTGGACTTGCCTGATCCCGCCGGACCGCACATGAATACCACCCGACTCATGCCGCCACTCTAGGAGGGCCCACCTCGATTCGCCGTGTGCATGCGAACGGTATCCACAAGAACCATTGCACAAGAGTTCTTGTGGAACTATGCTGGCGGCATGAACGACCCGCGCGAGACCATCGACCTGCACGACGCCGGCGCCATGCGGGCGCTCGCGCACCCGATGCGGTTGCGCATCCTCGGCCTGCTGCGCTTCGAGGGGCCGAGCACGGTCGGCGCCCTCGCGGAGCGCACCGGCGAGGCACCGGGGTCGGCGAGCTACCACGTGTCGACCCTCGCCAAGCACGGCTTCGTGGTCGAGGCGCCCGAGCTCGCTCGCGACAGGCGCGAGCGGTGGTGGCGGGCGGCGCACCTCATCACGAGCTGGCGCACCGAGGAGTTCCTGGGAGACCCCGAGGCCCACGCGGCATCCGATGCCATGCGGCGCGTGGTGCTCGACTCGTACCATCGCGAACTGCTCGAGGCGATCGACGCAGAGGCGGTGCTCGAACCCGAATGGATCGCCGCCTCCGACTCGAGCGATGGCGGGGCCCGGCTCACGATCGACGAGTTCCGCGAGCTGAACGCCGAGCTCGACGCGGTGCGCGAGAAATGGTGGGCCGTCGGCCGCGCGCCGCGGCCCGGCACGAGGGCCGTGCGCTGGATGACCCACACCTTCCCGAGGCCCGAACGATGACGAACGACACCGCGGGCGCGACGGCCGAGCCCTCGACGACGGATGCCCCGCACCGCCGCACCCCGCTCGTCGCCCTCTTCGCCGCGCAGCTGTTCTCGCTGTCGGGCAACGCGATCGCGCTCATCGCGATCCCGATCATCGCCCTCACCGAGACGGGCTCCCCGCTCGCGGCCGGCGTCGCCGGCGTGTTCGCGACCGTGCCGCTCGTCATCGGCGGCGCACTCGGGGGAGTGCTCGTCGACCGGTTCGGCTACCGCACCTCCTCGATCGTCGCCGACGTCGCGAGCGGCGTCACCGTGCTCGCGATCCCGGCGCTCGCGGCGACCGTCGGGCTGCACTTCGGGGTGCTGCTCGCCCTCGTCTTCCTCGGCGGACTGCTCGACGCACCCGGCGACACCGCGAAGACCGTGCTCATGCCCGATCTCGCCGAGCTCGCCCGGGTTCCGCTCGCCCGCGCGGCGGGCGCGCAGTCGACCGTGCAGCGCACCGCCATGATGATCGGAGCGGGTGTCGCGGGCGCCCTCGTCGCGCTCGCCGGCCCGATGCCGGCGCTCGTCGTCGACGCAGCGGGCTTCGCCGTGTCGGCGCTGCTCGTCGTCTGCTTCGTGCCGCGGCGAGCCGCGGCATCCGTCGCCGAGGCCGACGCGCCCGTGCAGGGCGGCTTCGTGGCGGGCATCCGCTTCATCGCCGGCTCGCCGCTGCTGCGCTCGATCGTGCTGCTCGTGACGCTCACGAACGCGATCGACGCGGCGGGCATGACCGTGCTGAAACCCGTCTACGCCACGCAGGTGCTCGGCAACCCCGCGGTGCTGGGGTTCATGGTCGGATGCTTCGCTGCCGGCGCCCTCACCGGGTCGGCGCTCTTCGCCGCCGCCGGCCATCGCTACTCGGGCCGCGTGGTCTTCGCGCTCTGCTTCGTGCTCGCCGGCACGCCGCCGTACCTCGCGATGGCGCTCGGCGCTCCGGTGCCGGTGCTGCTGCCGATCCTCGTGTTCTCGGGCCTCGCCGCCGGGGCGCTCAACCCCATGATGGCGACCGCGATGTACGGGCTCGTGCCCGACGGCGTGCGCGCCCGCGTCTTCGGCGCGATGACCGCGGGCGTCGCCGCCTCGATGCCGCTCGGCGCCTTCCTCGGCGGCTTCTCGGTGGAGCGGTTCGGGCTCGCGCCGACCCTCCTCGGCTGCGCGATCATCTACCTCGTGCTCGGCTCGAGCCCGCTCTACCTGCGCTCGTTCACGGGGCTCGCCGCCGCCCGCACCCCTACGGGGGTACGGGGTGCGAATGGCTCACCCGGGTGATGTGATCCCGGCCGCCGTGTTCGTACGCTCGCTGCACGGTCGACATCGGCCGATGAAGCACACCCCCGAAACGTTCGTCTGAGTACCATTCGCACCTTCGGACGACGAGATGAGCACGCATGAGCCTGCAGGTCGTAGAACGCCCCGACGGTGCACTGGGCACCATGTCGCCCGTCATCCTCACGGCGGGTCGCCGTCGCGAAGGGGTGGATCCGGCGCAGAGCGGGTTCGCGCAGCTCTCGCGTCAGATCAAGGCCGAGGGCCTGCTCGACCGATTCGTGGGCTTCTACGTGCGCAAGGCCGTCTTCTGGACCGTCGTGCTCGGCGCCGCCATCGCGGCATCCGTCACGATCGGCGACTCGTGGTGGCAGCTCGTCGTCGCCGCCGCGCTCGGCGTGATCTTCACCCAGTTCGCCTTCATGGCGCACGAGGCCTCGCACCGCCAGGTCTTCCGCTCGGGGCCCGCCAACGACTGGGCAGGCCTCATCCTCGCGAACTTCGTCGTCGGCATCAGCTACAGCTGGTGGATGAACAAGCACACGCGCCACCACGGCAACCCGAACGTGATCGGCCGCGACCCCGACATCGTGAAGGACACGATCTCATTCCTCGAAGAGGACGCGGCGGAGAGCCGCGGGCTCGTGCGCATGATCACGCGCAAGCAGGGCTACCTGTTCTTCCCGCTGCTGCTGCTCGAGGGCATCAACCTCCACGTGCACGGCATCCGCCACGTGCTCGGCAAGGGCGCGGTCAAGCGGCGCGGCCTCGAGATCACGCTCATCGCGGTTCGACTCATCGGCACCGTCGCGCTCGTCTTCTGGGCGTTCCCGCCGCTGCTCGCCACCGTCTTCCTGCTCGTGCAGCTCGGCGTGTTCGGCGTCTACATGGGCGCCTCGTTCGCCCCGAACCACAAGGGCATGCCCCTCATCCCGCGCGGCGTGCGCGTCGACTTCCTCGAGCGTCAGGTGCTCACGAGCCGCAACATCCGCGGCGGGAAGTTCATGGACTCGTTCATGGGCGGCCTGAACTACCAGATCGAGCACCACCTGTTCCCGAGCATGGCGCGGCCCGCGCTCGCCCGCACGCAGCAGATCGTGCGCGAGTACTGCCGCGAGAACGACGTTCGCTACACCGAGACGGGGCTCGTCGAGTCGTACGCGATCGTCATCGCCTACCTCAATCGGGTCGGGCTCGCCGCGCGCGACCCGTTCGACTGCCCGATGATCAACTCGTACCGCCGTCGCGACTGACGCAGCGCGCCGCCCCGGCCCGCGCGTCGGCGCACGGCCGGGCGCAGCGTGTGCCGGCGTGCCGACGGGTCGCCGCCGTCAGCGCGCGAGTCGCGCGCAGTCGATGCAGAGCTCGGCCGTGGGTCGCGCCTCGAGGCGCGGCACGGTGATGCGCTTGCCGCAGTCGCCGCAGAAGCCGTAGCTGCCGTCGTCGATGCGCGCCAGGGCGTGATCGATGTCGGCGAGCTCGGCCCGTGCATCGGCGAGCACCGCGGTGCGCTGCGACCACTCCTGGGTCATCGTCGGCCCCTCGGGGTCGTGCTCGTCATCGGCCGAGGCGCCCGACCTCGCGGCCCGCACCTCGCTCATGACGTCGCCGAACTCGACGAATCGGCCCTCAGCATCGGCACGCTCCTGCAGGAGTTTCGCCCGGAACCGATCGAGCTGTGCCTGTGTCATCGTCGACGTCATCACGCCCCCTTCCGATTCCCGCATGGTACGCCCTCGGCATCCGGCCGTGGTGTCGGACGCGGCAACTACGATTGATGCGTGGTCACCGCCCTGTATCGCCGCTACCGGCCAGAGACGTTCGCCGAGATGATCGGCCAGTCCCAGGTGACGGAGCCGCTCATGACGGCGCTCCGCACCGATCGTGTCAATCACGCCTACCTGTTCAGCGGCCCTCGCGGCTGCGGCAAGACGACGTCGGCGCGCATCCTCGCCCGCTGCCTGAACTGCGCAGAGGGCCCGACGGATGTCCCATGCGGCGTCTGCCCCAGTTGCGTCGAGCTCGCTCGCGGCGGCGGCGGGTCGCTCGACGTCGTCGAGATCGACGCGGCGAGCCACAACGGCGTCGACGACGCGCGCGACCTGCGCGAGCGCGCCGTGTTCGCCCCGGCGCGCGACCGGTTCAAGATCTTCATCCTCGACGAGGCCCACATGGTCACGCCGCAGGGCTTCAACGCGCTGCTGAAGCTCGTCGAGGAGCCGCCCGAGCACATCAAGTTCATCTTCGCGACGACCGAGCCCGACAAGGTGCTCGGCACGATCCGCTCGCGCACGCACCACTACCCGTTCCGCCTCGTGCCGCCTGGGCCGATGCTCGAGTACGTGCAGCAGCTCTGCACCGAAGAGGGCGTCGAGGTCGCGCCGGGCGTGCTGCCGCTCGTCGTGCGCGCCGGCGGCGGGTCGCCGCGAGACACGCTCTCGCTCCTCGACCAGCTCATCGCCGGCTCCGACGGCCCGACCATCGACTACGAGCGGGCCGTCGCCCTGCTCGGCTACACCCACGGCGCCCTGCTCGACGAGGTCGTCGACGCGATCGGCGCGGGCGATGCGGCCGGGGCGTTCGCCGCGGCCGACCGGGTCGTGCAGACCGGTCAAGACCCCCGTCGCTTCGTCGAAGACCTGCTCGAGCGCCTTCGCGACCTCATCGTCGTCGCGGCCTCCTCGCCCGAGACGGCCGCCGCGGTGCTTCGCGGAGTGCCCGAAGACGAGCTCGCCCGCATGGCGGCACAGGCCGCCGCGTTCGGCCAGGCCGAGCTGTCGCGGGTCGCCGACCTCGTCAACCAGACCCTCACCGAGATGACCGGTGCCACCTCGCCGCGCCTGCACCTCGAGCTCATGCTCGCGCGGGTGCTCGTGCCCGCGGCCGACGACACCGAGCGGGGTGCGCTCGTGCGCGTCGAGCGGCTCGAACGGCGGGTCGGCGTGGTCGATGCCGCCGGGGCTTCTCTCGAAGCCCCCGACGCGCGACCCGCTCGTCCCGAGCCGGTGGCCACGGCGGCACGGGTACCGGCCGAGCGTGCGGTGACGCCGGCACCGGTGCAGGCACCGCCGGCCGCACCGGCTGACGCCGTGCCTGCGGCGGCGCCGTCACCGACCACGTCGGAGACGGCCGCGCCTGTGAAGGCCCAGCCCGTTGCGCCCGAGCCGGTTGCGCCCGCGAAGCCCGTCGGACCGGTCACGCTCCAGCAGATCCGTGATGCCTGGCCCGAAGTGCTCTCCTCGCTCCAGCGCACCAAGCGCAGTGCCTGGATGGTGGCGTTCACCGCGCAGGTGCGCGACTTCCGCGACGGCGACGTGCTCGTCCTCGCGTTCCCGAGCGAGCACGACGTCGCGGGCTTCCGCGGCGGTGCGCCCGGGCAGAGTGTCAGCGAGCTGCTCCGCGGCGCCATCGTCGACGTGCTCGGCGTGCGGGTGAAGTTCGTCGCCCGGGTCGACGGCGCCGGTGGCTCGCCGGCCGGCGGTGCTCCGGTCGCCACCCCGCCGGCGCCCGCGTCCCCGCCCGCACCGGTGCCGCCGTCGACGCGGCCTGCAGACGCAGCGAGCGACTCGGTGTCAGGCTCGGCGAAGCCGGCAACGGCCGAGACCTCTGCCGCTGGTGCGCGCCCGACGGCGTCAGCATCCGCGTCCGCGACACGATCGGCGCCCGGTGCCGGCTCGCAGCCGAGCGTGCCGGCCCCGACCGCGCCGGCTCCATCCGGTCCCGTCGACTCATGGGCGACCGTGGCCATCCCTCGTGACCCGAGCGAGAGCGACGGGGCCGAGTCAGCGCAGTCGGGCGGCCGTACCGCGACGGCGCTCGCCGAACGGCCCGCACCGGCAGAAGCGGCGCCCGTCGCCGAGGCGACCGTCGCGTCGGTGCCCGCTCGAGTCGACGTCGGCGATCTGCCCGACGACGCCGATGCGCCGCCCGAAGACGAGGAGCCGCCCTTCGATCCGGGGCCGGAGCCCGAGCTGATCCTCGAAGCAGCCGCACCCGTCGTAGCCGCTGCGCCGGTCTCGGCGCCCGCTGCCCCGTCGGCCCCGGCTGCTCCCGTGGCCGGCGCCGACCGCGCGCCAAAGCGCGCCGCCCGCCCGCAGTCGACCACCAACGACGGCGGCATCCAGCGCTACGGCGAGGCCGTCGTGCGCGAGGTACTCGGTGCGACCTTCCTCGAAGAGGTCGAAGCGCCGTCGCGGCCCGGCTTCGGGGAGCGTGGCTGATCATGTACGAAGGCATCGTCCAGGAACTGATCGACGAGCTCGGTCGCCTGCCGGGCATCGGTCCGAAGTCCGCCCAGCGAATCGCGTTCCACATCGTGCAGACCGAGCACTTCGACGTCAGTCGACTGGCCGAGATCCTCATGCAGATTCGCGAGAAGGTGCGGTTCTGCGAGATCTGCGGCAACGTCTCCGAAGAGGCGACGTGCGGCATCTGCCGAGACCCGCGACGCGACCCTGCGCTCATCTGCGTGGTCGAGGAGGCGAAAGACGTCGTCGCCATCGAGCGCACCCGCGAGTTCCGCGGGCTCTACCACGTGCTCGGCGGAGCGATCAGCCCGATCGACGGCATCGGCCCCGATGAGCTGCGCATCCGCCAGCTGATGCAGCGACTCGCCGATGCGACCGTGACCGAGGTCATCATCGCCACCGACCCGAACCTCGAGGGCGAGGCGACCGCGACCTACCTCAGCCGTCTGCTGTCGACCCTCGAGATCCGTGTCACGCGTCTCGCCTCGGGCCTGCCCGTCGGCGGCGACCTCGAGTACGCCGACGAGGTCACCCTCGGGCGGGCGTTCGAGGGGCGTCGCGTCGTCGGTTGACGCACGCGCCCTTGACGGTCGGCTCGCCCGCCGATAGAACGGAGCAATGGCGAGCAGGGGTGCGGAGTGGGTCGCTGGGTACGTCGCGGCATGGGAGTCGAACGATCCGGCTGAGATCGGGGCGCTCTTCACCGATGACGCCCGGTACTTCACGAGTCCCGATTCGGAGCCGAGAGTCGGCCGCGACGCGATCGTCGCGGGTTGGCTCGAAGACCTCGACGATCCCGGCTCCTGGGCGTTCGACTGGCGCATCGTGCACGAGGACCACGACTTCGTCGTGATCGAGGGGCGCACCGTGTATCCGGCCGAGCGCGACTACCTGAACCTCTGGATCGTGCGCCTCGCTGACGACGGCAGGGCCACCGAGTACACCGAGTGGTACATGGCGCGGTCGCACAAGGGCTGAGTGAGGGCTGCACCCGCCGCCGCTGGTGAGGGGACCTCGACCGCCGGTGAGAGGCATGCCCCCGAACAGGGGGTGAGGAAAACTCACATTAGGCCTTGTGGCGGCATCCGTCGTTCGGAAGGCTTTGCCTGTGCGGCATCCGTCGCGCCGTATCCTCCTCCGAGGAGTTTCCATGTCTCGCAGACTTCGTTCGATTCCTGCCGCGGTCACCGCGATCGTCGGCCTCAGCCTCTTCATCGTGGCCGTACCGTCGGCCAACGCGGCTCCGCCCGGGTCCGACCCGGTTACGGTCGCCACGGGGCTCGACAATCCGCGGCAGATCGCAGTCGGCCCGGGCCAGCGCCTCTACGTCGCCGAAGCCGGCACGGCCGATTCCTGCGGCCCCATTCCCGGGGTCGGTCCGGAGTTCCTGGTGTGCGGCCTGACCGGGGCGGTGACCGAGGTCAACGGCGCCGAGCAGCGACGGGTCGTGACCGCGCTGCCCACGATGAGCTTCAACGGCGAGGTCATCGGCGCATCCGACGTCGATGTGCGCGGCAACACGATCACCGTGCTGATCGGCGGCCTGAGCGGCGCCGCGACAGCGCGCGACGCCCTGCCGGCCCAGTACGCCGCCCTCGGCACACTGCGCACGGGGCGGTTGCAGTCGGTGCCGATCACCGGAGCCGATCTCGCCCTCGCGGTCGACCTCAACGCCTACGAGATCGCGAACAACCCGGACGGCAACATCCCGCCCGACAGCAACGCGGTCGGATTCACGGCGCTGAACTCCAAGAACTGGGCGGTCACCGACGCGGGCGCCAACGACCTGCTCACGGTCGGCACTCGCGGCGAGAGCACCGTCGCGGTGTTCCCCGATGGGCCGCCCGTGCCGAACCCCTTCGGTCCCGGGCTGATCGCGCCGCAGGCGGTGCCGACCGACGTCGTGGTGGGCCCCGATGGCGCATACTACGTGTCGCAGCTGACGGGCTTCCCCTTCCCGACCGGCGGATCGACGATCTGGCGCGTGACCGCTGACGGGCAGGTGTCGGCGTACGCCACCGGCCTCACGATGGTCACGAGCCTCGCCTGGAGGGGCAGCACGCTCTACGCCGTGCAACTCGACGATGCGAACTTCTTCGACGGACACGTCGGCTCGCTGCGCAAGATCACGGCGGGCGGCTCGGTGCACGAGGCGGTCGCGGCGAACCTGTCGGCACCGTACGGCGTGGCGATCCGCGGCAACTCCGCGTTCCTCACCATCGACTCGGTCTCGGCGGGAGACGGCTCCGTGATCCGGGTCGACCTCCGCTGAGCGGCACGCGCTGCCCTTATCGCAGCACCTCGACGAGCACGACCCATGCCATGAGCAGTGCGGCGACGATGCTGAGCACCGAGCCGACCGCCATGGCGATGAGTCCGGCCTCCGCTGCGCCGACGATGACGAGCACGGCCCCGCCGAGGAACGCGGCGACCGGCAGCACTCCCGCGATGCTCTTCAGCACCCGATCGAACGGTGACACGGAATCCTCGCGCATGACCACCCGGATCGCGTGCAGCTGGAAGAGGCCGGCCAGCAGCGCCGCGACGAGCACCTCGATGCCGTAGACCGCGACGGGTTGCCCGGGGATCAACCCGAAGGCCGCCGCCGTGATCGCCAGCACGAGTGCCGCGATCGAGGAGGCGGCGCGCGGCGGCAGCGTCACCGATTTCATGATCTCGGCGATGTTCACCGACATCGCCACGATGAGGAGGCCCGCAAGGGCCGCGGTCGCGCCCACCATCGCGACGTTGAACTCCGACCAGCTCGCAAGCGGCTCCGACATGGGAACACGCTACCGCCGCCTCGGCGAACGTCACATAGCCGGGCGGGTATGCGGGCCCGCCGTATGATGGTGCTTCCGGCGCCGGCCACCCGAGCGGCAGCCAGCAAACCACCCCTGGGAGACCACGTGAGCTTGATCGTGCAGAAGTTCGGCGGGTCGTCCGTCGCCGACGCGGAGAGCATCAAGCGGGTCGCCAAGCGCATCGTCGAGACCCGCAAGGCCGGCAACGACGTCGTCGTGGCGGTCTCCGCGATGGGCGATTCGACCGACGAGCTGCTCGACCTCGCGAACGAGGTCACGCCGCTCCCGGCGCCGCGCGAGCTCGACATGCTGCTCTCGGCGGGCGAGCGCATCTCGATGGCGCTGCTCGCGATGGCGATCAAGGGCATGGGCCACGAGGCGCGCTCGTTCACGGGCAGCCAGGCCGGCATGATCACCGACGCCACCCACGGCGCCGCCCGCATCGTCGACGTCACCCCGGTGCGGCTGCGCGAGGCGCTCGACGACGGCGCGATCGTCATCGTCGCCGGCTTCCAGGGCTTCAACCGCGACACCCGCGACATCACGACGCTCGGCCGCGGCGGCAGCGACACGACCGCCGTCGCGCTCGCGGCCGCGCTCGACGCGGATGTCTGCGAGATCTACACCGACGTCGACGGCGTCTTCACCTCCGACCCCCGGATCGTGAAGAAGGCCCGGAAGCTCGATCGGATCACGAGCGAGGAGATGCTCGAGCTCGCGGCATCCGGCGCCAAGGTCCTGCACATCCGCGCAGTGGAATACGCACGCCGCCACGGCGTGACCCTGCATGTGCGCTCGTCGTTCAACAACAGCGAGGGGACCATCGTCTACGACCCCGCGCGCCTTCCCGAAGGAGAAGCTGTGGAAGAGTCCGTCATCGCAGGTGTCGCGGTCGACCTGACCGAGGCCAAGATCACGGTCGTCGGCGTGCCCGACAAGCCGGGCGTCGCCGCGAAGATCTTCAAGATCGTCGCCGGCACGAACGCGAACGTCGACATGATCGTGCAGAACGTCTCCGCCGCCTCGACGGGCCGCACCGACATCTCCTTCACCCTGCCGAAGTCCGACGGCGAGCGCGCGCTCACGGCGCTCGCGGGCGCGCAGGAGGCCATCGGCTTCCTCTCGCTGCAGTACGACGACCAGATCGGCAAGCTCTCGCTCGTCGGCGCCGCCATGCGCTCGGCCGCAGGCGTGTCCGCCCGCCTGTTCGAGGCCCTCTACACGGCCGGCATCAACATCGAGATGATCTCGACCAGCGAGATCCGCATCTCGGTCGTCACGCGCGCCGACAGCGTGCACGCCGCAGCTCGTGCCGTGCACTCGGCGTTCGAGCTCGACGGCGACGACGACGCGGTCGTGCACGGCGGCACCGGGCGCTGATCGCCTGATCGCAGGTCGAGCGGATGCCGCATCCGCTCGATCATCGAAATCCTCGCGGATCCCGGGGCAATCCTGCCAAGGTTCCGCGAACCGCCGGGCGGCGCCGCCCGGGCTGGGACAATGGAAGAACGCTTCCCGGCGGCCTGATGGCCGGCGGGCGATTGAGGAGTGCACGTGGGCAACACCAACGGAGTGAACATCGGCGTCGTCGGCGCCACCGGTCAGGTCGGCGCGGTCGTGCGTCGCCTGCTCGAGGAGCGCGACTTCCCGGTCGCCTCCATCCGCTACTTCGCCTCGGCGCGCTCCGCCGGAACGACGCTGCCGTGGAAGGGCGAGGAGATCGTCGTCGAAGACGCCTCGACCGCCGACCCGAGCGGTCTCGACCTCGCGATCTTCTCCGCCGGTGCCACGCTCTCGAAGGCCCAGGCGCCGCGCTTCGCCGCCGCCGGCGTCACCGTGATCGACAACTCGAGCGGCTGGCGCATGGACCCCGACGTTCCGCTCGTCGTCAGCGAGGTGAACCCGCACGCGATCGACCAGGCCGTGAAGGGCATCATCGCGAACCCGAACTGCACCACGATGGCCGCGATGCCCGTGCTGAAGGTGCTGCACGACGAGGCCGGCCTCGAACGACTCATCGTGAGCACGTACCAGGCGGTCTCGGGCGCCGGTCTCGCGGGCGGCGAGGAGCTGCTCGAGCAGACGCGCGCCGCGGTCGCGCAAGACGCGATCGGCCTCGTGCAAGACGGTGCCGCGGTCGAGTTCCCCACTGCCGAGAAGTTCCCGCGCACGATCGCGTTCGACGTGATCCCGCTCGCCGGCTCGATCGTCGACGACGGCGACCTCGAGACCGACGAAGAGAAGAAGCTCCGCAACGAGAGCCGCAAGATCCTCGAGCTGCCTGGCCTGCGCGTCGCGGGCACCTGCGTGCGCGTGCCGGTGTTCACGGGCCACTCGCTCTCGCTCCACGTCGAGTTCGCGAACGAGATCACGCCCGAGCGCGCGACCGAGCTGCTCGCCGCGGCACCGGGCGTCGAGCTCTCCGACGTGCCCACCCCGCTGCAGGCGGCGGGCACCGATCCGAGCTACGTCGGCCGCATCCGTCAAGACCAGTCGGCGCCCGAGGGCAAGGGTCTCGTGCTCTTCGTCTCGAACGACAACCTGCGCAAGGGCGCGGCGCTGAACGCCGTGCAGATCGCGGAGCTCGTGGCGGCGAAGCTGCCCGCGGCGGTCTAGCCTCGAACGACGGATGCCCCGTGGCCGATCGGCCACGGGGCATCCGCTGTCTTCGGTGCTCGCTCAGCCCTGCGGGATCGCGGCGACGACGTCGATCTCGACGAGGATGTTCGCGAGGCGCGAGCCCACCGTGGTGCGAACGGGATAGGGCTCGGTGAAGAACTCGGCGTAGGCGCCGTTGTACTCCGCGAAGTCCGCCAGGTCTTCGAGGTGGGCGGTGACCTTCACGACATCGTCGAACGACAGGTCGTACTCGGCGAGCACGGCGCCGATGTTGCGCAGCACCTGGCGGGTCTGCTCGGTGGCGCCGCCCGGCACGACCTCGCCGGTGGCCGGGTCCTGCGGGCCGAACCCGGCGGTGTAGAGGAATCCGTTCGCGACGACGCCGTGGCTGTAGGGGCCTGCGGGCTTCGGGGCGTTCGAGAGGGTGACGGCGATCTTGGACATGGTTCCTCCTGTGCGATGGCGGGTCGGTGGATGGGGAAGCGGTGGGAGCGTCAGCCGAGTTCTCGCGCGATGGCGTCGGCGGTCTCGCGCATCGCGGGCAGGTGCGCCCGCAACCGGTCGAGGTCGGCGACCATGCGGATCGCCGTGACCGAGAGCGCGCCGACGATGCCGAGCGAGCTGCGGATCGGCACGGCGATGCAGTTGACGAAGTCCTCGAACTCGCGGTCGTCGGCGGCCCAGCCGCGGGAGCGCACGAGGGCGAGCTCGCGGTCGAGGCGCTCGCGCGTGGTGATGGTCAGCTCGGTGTACCGCTCCCAGGTGACCCCGGCGAGCACCGCGTCGCGGCCCGCACGGTCGAGGTCGGCGAGGATCGCCTTGCCGACTGCCGAGCAGTTGGGGATGACCGCGCGGCCGATGCGGGAGTACATGCGCACGCCCGACTCGTCTTCGGCCTTGTCGACGTAGACGATCGAGCGGTCCATGAGCGCTGCGAGGTGCACGGTGTTGCCGGTACGGCGCTGCAGCCGGCGCACGTGCTCGGCACCCGCCTCGCGCAGGTCGAGGGAGTCGAGCGCCTCCTTCGACAGGGCGGCGAGCCGGGTGCCGAGGGTGTAGCGGCCCGATGCGCGCCGGCGCACCCAACCGACCTCCTCGAGCGCCTGCAACTCCCGGAACATCGTCGACCGGTGCAGCTCGAAGGCCTCGGCGAGCTCGGCGACGGTGCGCGGGTCGGCCGCGATCGCGTCGATGATGCGGGCGGCGCGTTTCACGCTCTGCGACATGTCAGGCCTCCTCTTCTTCTGCTTCGATGCCTCGGGACCACTCGTGTACCACGGGACCAGGTATGTCGGCGGTCCGGTGCGACATGAGTGGTCCGGGACCGAGGGCGGCGGCACCAGGCGACCGACGGATGCCGCGGCCGGGCGTCGCTCCGGTGAGCGCGCCGCCCGCGAGCACGGGCACACCGGCGACGAGCACATCGTCGATGCCGACCGCGAGCCCGAGCGGCTCCCCGTAGCTCGCGGTCGCGCGCACGGCATCGGGGTCGACGAGCACGAGGTCGGCGATGCGGCCCTCGCGTACCGCGCCGCGGTCGCCGAGCCCGAACCGGGCCGCCGCGCGCGAGGAGACGAGCGCCGCGGCATCCGCCCAGCCGAGCGCGACCTGCTCGCGCACGAGCATCGAGAGGAACCGCGCGAACGAGCCGCGCGCCCGCGGGTGCGGGTGGCGGCCGATGAAGATGCCGTCGGAGCCGCCGATGGCCGCCGGGTGCGACAGGATCTCCGCGAGCCCGGTATCGCTGCGTTCGTGCTGCACGGCCATCACGGCGCCGACCTCGAGCCGCGAGGCGACGAGCACGTCGAGGGCGAAGTCGATCGCGTCGATCGAGGTGCCCGAGCGAGCGGATGCCTCGGCAGCCCCCTGCGCGATCGTGAGGCCGTGCGCCCAGTCGTACTCGGGCGCCGCGACATGGGCGAGCGTGAGCATCGACGGCCACTCCGGGCCGAGGCTCGCGGAGCGCGTGATCGTCGGGAACCACTCCCGGCGGAGCCGGGCGCGCGCCGCGGGGTCGGCGAGCTCGGCGACGACGTCGGCGGTGGGCTGCACGGTGAGGGTGGCGGGCAGGATCGGCATCGCGAGGATCGAGCAGCCGCGCGTGTACGGGTAGGCGTCGAAGGTCGCGTCGACGCCGGCGAGGTCGAGCTCGGCGACGAGCTCCCGCACGAGGTGCGGCTCGGCGTGGAAGTGCGAGACGTGCACGCGCGCACCCGAGCTGCGTGCGATCGCGGCCACCTCGGCGATGCCCGCGGCGGAGTTCGCCTCGTAGCCGCCGCGCATGTGCGAGACGTAGACGGCTCCCACTTCGGCGACGGGTGCCGCGAGGGCGGCGAGTTCCTCGGTGTCGGCGAAGATGCCCGGCACGTAGTCGAGCCCGTCGAGAGCCCGAGGGCGCCGTCGGCGAGGCCCTCGGCCACGAGGGCACGCATGCGGGCGAGCTCGGCGGGTGATGCGGCATCCGTCGACCGACCCGAGACCACGAATCGCACGGTGCCCGCTGGCACGAGCGTGCCGGCGTTCACCGCGGTGGCGCCGTCGTAGGCGGCGAGCAGGGCGGCGACCCCGCCGCCGCGATAGCCCGGGTGGCCGCCGTTGATCGCGGCGAAGTACTCGGTGGCGTAGGCGCCGTCGCCCGGGGCGTACGAGACCCCGTCCTGGCCGCCGATGACGGTCGTGACGCCCTGGCGCAGCAGGGCGAGCTGCACGTCGGAGTCGAACAGCGCGCCGTCGGCGTGCGAGTGCGCGTCGACGAAGCCGGGCATGAGCAGCCGGCCGCGGCCGTCGACGAGGTGAGCGTCGCCGGTGTCGACGGAGCCCGCCGGCGCGATGCGAGCGATGCGCTCGCCGTCGACGAGCACATCGGATGCCTCGGCGCCGACGCCGTCGGCATCGACGACGATCACGTCTCGGATGAGGATCGACACCGGGGCTCCTAGAAGAACGTGCGCACGAGCGCGACCACCCGGTCGGAACCGCCGCCCTCGACGACCGGGATGAGGCGCCACTTGTCGAACGCCGTGCACGGGTGCGAGAGGCCGAGCGACACGACCTCGCCGATGGCGAGATCGAGCGGGCCGTCGGCGCGGAGGTACGCGTGCTGGTCGTTGAGCGCGGTCACGGATGCCCCGGCGAGCTGCCGCTCGACGGCACCGGGTGCCTCGGCGACGCCGAACGGCACGGGCAGGCCCTCGTCGTAGGGGAAGTCGCGCTTGCCGCCGTCGAGCAGCGCGAGGCCCGGCTCGGGGTGCGAGACGACGCGGGCGTAGCCGCGCATCGCGGGCGTGAGCTCGCCGTCGATCGGCGAGATGCCGTGGTAGAAGCCGTCGTCGTGCAGGAGCGAGGCGCCCGAGCGGAGGATCCAGCGGGTGCCGGTGCCCTCCTCGGCGATCGCGGGCGCGAACACCTCGGCGACCAGTTCCAGGTACGCGCTGCCGCCGGCGGTGACGATGAGCTCGCCGTCGGCGAGGCCGCGTACGGCCGCGTGCACCGCGAGCATCTCGGCGAGGTAGCCGCGCACGGCGTCGAGCACCGCGGGGGAGCGATCGTGGCCGAGGCTGCCCTCGTAGCCGGCGGTGCCCGCGAGCCGCAGCACTGGCGACGCGGCGACGCGCTCGGCGATGCGCACGGCCTCGTCGACGCCGCGAGCGCCCGTGCGGCCGCCGGCCCCGCCGAGCTCGACGAGGACGTCGATCGGGCGGGGGAGTGCGAGACCTGCGAGGCCGTGCTCCATCGCCTCGACGGTCTCGACCGAGTCGACCCACGAGCGGAACGCGAAGTCGGGGTCGGCGAGTTCGCCGGCGATGAACGCGAGCGCGGCCGGCGCGACGAGCGTGTTCGCGAGCATGATCGAGGCGATGCCGAACGAGCGCGCCGTACGCACCTGTCCGGGGGTCGCGAGGGTGAGCCCGGTGGCGCCGGCGTCGAGCTGGAGCTGCCAGAGGGCCGGGGCCATCGTGGTCTTGCCGTGCGGCATGAGTTCGAGACCGCGATCGTCGCACCAGCCCTGGATCACCGAGGCGTTGTGCGCGAGCGCCCGCTCGTCGAGCGCGAGCAGCGGGGTCCAGAACTCGGCGAGCGCCGGTTCGGTCGCGAGGAACTCGCGCACCGTGAGTCCGTCGGCGCGGGCGGGCAGGCCCTTGTCTGCTGCGCTCAGCCGATCGTCGGCGAGCGCTGCGAGTCGCGTCTGCAGCGGCATCCGGAACCCCTCTCGTGTTGCAGATGTTGCAACGTGTTTGCACTGAATCTGCACACCAGACAGCATAGGGGCGTGCCTGACAATCCGCTGCCCGAAGTCGTCGCCCTCGGCGAGACCATGGCGCTCGTCGCCCCCGCGCTCGCCGAGCCGCTCGAGACCGCCGACGAGTTCCGCGTCGACTCCGCCGGTGCCGAGGCGAATGTCGCCGCCCACCTCGCGGCCCTCGGTCGTCGCGCCGCTTGGGCGGGGCGACTCGGCGACGATGCCCTCGGCCGGCGCGTCGCGCGGCACCTGCGCGACCGAGGCGTCGACACCCGCTGGGTCGAGACCGACGACGAGGCGCCGACGGGTGTCTACTTCAAGGATCCGGGTCGCGGCGTGCGGTACTACCGAGCAGGGTCGGCGGCCTCGCGCATGACGCCGTCCTTCCTCGACGGGCTCCCGCTCGACTCGGCGCGGGTCGTGCACGTGAGCGGCATCACGCCGGCGCTGTCCGCGAGCTGCGACGACCTCGTCGACGCGCTCGTCGGCCGGATCGCCGACTCGCCCGCGCTGCTGAGCTTCGACGTGAACCACCGCAGCGCTCTCTGGCAGGCCGGGGTCGCGGCCGGTCGGCTGCGCGAGCTCGCCTCCCGCGCCGACCTCGTGTTCGTGGGGCTCGACGAGGCCGAGGCGCTCTGGGGCACCGAGACCCCCGAAGCGGTGCGGGCACTGCTGCCCGAGCCGGCGCTCCTGATCGTGAAGGACGGTGCGATCGCGGCCACGGAGTTCCGCGACGGTGCGGACTCCGCGCCGACCCGGGTGCCGGCGAGGTCCGTGGAGGTCGTCGAGGCCGTGGGTGCCGGTGACGCCTTCGCGGCGGGCTATCTCGCGTCGCTGCTCAACGGAGGCGACGCGAGCGAACGCCTCGCCGCCGGACATGCCCGAGCCGTCACCGTGCTCGGCGACACCGCCGACTTCCCCCGCGCCGAAACCACCACGAGGAGCACCCGATGACCACCATCAGCAACGCCGAGTTCGACGAGATCTTCGAGGGGAAGCCGCTCATGGCGATCTTCCGGGGCATGGGCGTCGAGCGGAGCCTCGAGCTCGCCGAGCGGGCATGGGGCCTCGGAATCGACGTGGTCGAGCTGCCGATCCAGACCGAGGCCGACCTCGAGGCGCTGCGCGTCGTCGCGGCGGCGGGGCGGGCCGCCGGTCGCCTCGTGGGAGCGGGCACCGTCGTGTCGGTGCGGCATGTCGAGCTCGCGGCATCCGCCGGCGCGGCCTTCACCGTGAGTCCCGGCTTCGATCCCGTCGTCTCGCGCGCCTCGGCGCAGGCCGGATTGCCGCCGATGCCGGGCGTCGCGACCGCGACCGAGGTGCAGGCCGCGATGGCTTCGGGCCTCACCTGGTTGAAGGCGTTCCCGGCGTCGCTCCTCGGCCCGGCGTGGTTCCCGGCGATGGCCGGCCCGTTCCCCGCCGCCCGCTTCGTCGCCACCGGCGGCATGGACGCCTCGAACGCGGGGGAGTTCCTTGCGCGAGGCGTGCGCGCGGTCGCCGTCGGGACGGCGCTCGAGGACCCGACGCAGTTGCCGGCCCTCGCCGCCCTGCTCGCCGAGTAGCCGGGCGTTCGAGCGATCGAAGCGCGGTGCCGACCTGGTCGGCACCGCGCTTTCGTCGTCTCCGGGCCGAAACGCGTGGGAAACGCGGCTGGAACAGAAACTGAATGACTTGTTTCTAGTTACTATCTTTTCTGTTAGGGTCGCTTCCAGTACGCGTGAGCACCGAGATCCTGCACGCGGCGAACTGCACCACCTTCCACGCAACGAAGCACGAGAGGAATGCCGGAGATGACTCGAACCAAACGCTCCTTCGCGGTGGCACTCGCCGCCGGAGCGGCCGCGATCGCCCTGGGAATGACCGGATGCACCCCGTCGGCAGGAGGGGGCGGCGACGACGCCTCTGTCCTCCGCGTCTGGGCGGGCAGCGCCACCCCGATCAACAACAACTTCAACCCGTTCGCCGTCGACACGGCCGTGCACGCGACGTTCGGCGTGATCTACGAGCCGCTGTTCTTCTTCAACCAGCTCTCGGCCGATGCGCCCGTCGGGCTCATCGGCGACAGCTACGAGTACAGCGAAGACGGCCGCACGCTCACCGTCACGATCAAGCCCGACCTCAAGTGGAGCGACGGCGACGACCTCACCGCCGACGATGTCGCCTTCACCTTCGGGTACGGCTCGAACAAGTCCGAGCAGTTCGTCTCGGCCGAGGCGACCGACGCCACCACCGTCGTGGTCACCTACACCGAACCGCAGTTCACGAGCGCCTCGCTCACGCTCGGTTCGACGTACATCATCCCCGAGCACATCTGGGCCGACATCGACGACTTCATGGCCGAGACGAACCCCGAGCCCGTCGGCTCCGGCCCGTACGTGCTGAAGAGCTTCTCCGATGCGGCCTACACGGTCGAGGCGAACGAGCTCTTCCGCGACGGCGCGCCCGCCGTGACCGAGGTGCAGTACCTCGGCCTCGACTCGAACCAGTCGTCGCAAGACCTCCTGACGACCGGCAAGATCGACTGGGTCGGCCAGTTCATCGCGAACCCCGACGCCGTCACCGGCGAGGGGAACATCACGACGCTGAACCTCCAGCAGGACCCGACGACGATCACGACCTGCGCGAACGCCGATCTCGGGTGCGAGGGTGCGCAGACCGACCCGGCCGTGCGCCAGGCGATCGACGTCGCGATCGACCGCGCAACGATCGCCGACAAGGCCTTCGCCGGACTCGCGGGCGAGTCCTCGCCGTCGTTCACCCTCCAGCCGCGCGATGAGCAGTGGCTGAGCGACCCCGAGCTCGCGACGAGCCCGCAGGCGGCGAACGCGGCAGAGGCGGGCGCGATCCTCGAGGCCGCCGGCTACACGAAGGATGCCGACGGGTTCTACGGCACGGGCGGCACGGCCTTCGAGATCGACCTGTTCTCGCCCGACGGCTGGACCGACTACAACGACGCGGCCAAGCTCATCTCCGAGCAGGCCGCCGATGCGGGCATCCGCATCAACGCCCGCACCGTCTCCGACGCCGAGTACTGGACGCCGATCCAGTCGGGCGACTTCCAGATGGCGCTCTACGGCCTCACGCAGAGCCTCGTCGCCGACCCGTACTCGAACTACCACGAGTACTTCGCCGGCACCTCGACCGCGAAGGTCGGCGAGACCCCGCTCGTCGGCCAGAACTACGCGCGCTACTCGAACCCGGTCGTCGACGGGGCCGTGCTCGCGGCCGGCGCGACGCAGGACGTCGCGACGAAGCAGGCGGCCTACGCGACCATCCAGGCCGAGATCGCACGCGACCTCCCGTACATCCCGGTGGTGCTGAACGCCTCGCAGTCGTTCTTCAACACCGAGAAGTTCAGCGGATGGCCGAGCGAGGGCGACCTGTACGCCGCGCCGCTGCCGTACCTGGCGGTGGCCAACGCGGTCGTGCTCTCGCACCTCACCCCGGCGAAGTAGGCCGCCGGTCCCATGGAACGAACCCTTCCGAACTCGAGGACGGCAGTGGCATGAGCTTCTACCTTCGGCGGGTCGCCTTCTACCTGGTGACCCTCTGGGCGGCGATCTCGCTCAACTTCCTGCTCCCGCGGCTCCTGCCGGGCGACCCCGCCGCCATCATGCTCGGCAAACTCCGGCGCGCCAGCGGCGGGCGCCCGCTCTCCGAGGAGACGATCGAGGCGATCACCTCGATCCTCGGCGCCGGGAAGGACATGTCCCTCTGGGACCAGTACGTGGCGTACTGGGGCCGGCTGCTTCAGGGAGACCTCGGCGTCTCCTCCACGAGGTATCCGGCCTCGGTCGCCGATCTCATCGCGGCGGCCCTGCCGTGGACGATCATCCTGGTCGGTGTCGCGACCGTCATCTCCTTCCTGCTCGGCATCATCGTCGGCGCATGGGTGGGGTGGCGGCGCGGCACCGCGCTCGACCACCTGGTGCCGGTCACCACGGTCTTCCAGTCCATCCCGTACTTCTGGCTCGCCCTCGTGCTCGTCGCGGTGTTCTCGGTGCAGCTGGGCTGGTTCCCGATCGTCGGCGGGTACGACGTCTTCGAGTTCCCGGCCGGCCCCGAGCCCACCTGGGCGTTCGTCGGCAGCGCGATCTACCACGCCATCCTCCCGGCGACCACGATCGTGCTCTCGTCGGTCGGCGGCTGGCTCCTCGGCATGCGCAACATGATGGTGTCGACGATGTCGGAGGACTACGTCGTCACCGCCGAGGCGAAGGGGCTCACGCCGCGCCGGGTGCGCACGAGGTACGCCTCGCGCAACGCCGCCATCCCGAGCCTCGCCGGGTTCGGCATCGCCCTCGGCTTCGTCGTCGCCGGCTCCATCGTCATGGAGCAGGTGTTCAGCTACCCGGGCATCGGCAAGCTCATGATCCAGGCGGTGCAGGGCCTCGACTACGCGCTCATGCAGGGCGTCTTCCTCGTGATCACGCTCACCGTGCTGGCCGCCAACTTCTTCATGGACCTCATCTACGGCTTCATCGACCCGAGGGTGCGACACAATGGATGACTCCCAGCCCACCCTCGATCGCGCCGACGACGCCTACGCCACCGGCGACGACGCGCCGTTCCAGTCGCCCGTCTCCGCCGAGGCGGTGCGCGAGACGACCCGCGAGGCGACCGCCACCGCCGCGGTCGCGGCAGCACGTGCGACGCGCGGCGGCCGGTTCCGGCACATCCTGCCGAGCCGCTCCGGCAAGCTCATCACCGGCGTCGTGATCGTCGGCCTCATCACACTGTTCGGCATCTTCGGCCCGATGATCGCCCAGCCGCCCCGCGACTCGAGCAACGAGGCCCTGCAGCCGCCGTCGGCCGAGCACTGGCTCGGCACGACCAAGCTCGGCTACGACGTGTTCTCGCAGCTCGCCTGGGGCACGCAGGGCTCGCTCTTCATCGGCCTCGTCGCCGGCCTCGTCGCCCTCTTCCTCGCCGTCGTCTTCGGCGTGTTCGCCGGCTACTTCGGCGGCGTGCTCGACGAGGTGCTCACGCTCTTCACGAACATCGTGCTCGTCATCCCCGGCCTGCCCGTCGTCATGGTGATCGCCGCCTACGTGCAGACCGCCGAGGGCCTCGGGCCGCTGGCCCGAAGCTCCCTCCTCGTCGCACTCGTGCTCGGCATCACGGGCTGGGCGGGCTCCGCCGTGGTGCTGCGAGCCCAGGCGCGCTCACTGCGCACCCGCGAGTACGTCGCCGCGGCCCGTGTCGCGGGCGAGAAGCCCGGGCGCATCATCTTCGTCGAGATCCTGCCGAACCTCGTGCCGCTGCTCGCGGCCCAGTTCATCTTCGGCGTCATCTTCGCGGTGCTCGGCGAGGCCGGCCTCTCGTACCTCGGCCTCGGGCCGACCGGGTCGATCACCCTCGGCACGATGCTGAACGACGCCCAGACGGGGCAGGCCGTCGGCACCGGCGCCTGGTGGTGGTTCGTGCCCCCTGGCCTCATCATCGCCGCGCTCGGCGCCGGACTCTCCCTCATCAACTTCGCGATCGACGAGGTCGTGAACCCGAAGCTCAGGCTCGCGCCTGAGAACGCGAAGCGCCAGCGCCGGGCCGCGAAGGCAGGCAAGGGCGTCGCCGACGCCGGAGCATTCGCATGAACGCCAACGCCAACGCCATGAACGTCGCCGCGCTCGGCGAGCCCGTGCTCACCGCCCACAACCTCTCGATCGAGTACGAGGTCGATCCGCCGGTGAAGGCCGTGCGCGGCGCGTCGATCACGCTGCACCGCGGCGAGATCCTCGGGCTCGCGGGGGAGTCGGGCTGCGGCAAGACGACCCTCGCCTACGGGCTCAACCGGCTGCTCAAGGCCCCGGCGCTCATGACCGGCGGCGAGGTCGTGTTCCACGATGCATCCGGTGACGACATCGACATCGTCGCGCTCGACGGCGAGGCGCTGCGCAGGTTCCGCTGGAACAAGGTGTCGATGGTCTTCCAGGGCTCGATGAACTCGCTGAACCCCGTCATGAACGTGCGCAAGCAGTTGCACGACGTGTTCACGACCCATCGGCCGGGCATGAAGCGCGCCGAGCGCGAGGCCAGGAGCGCCGAGCTGCTGACCCTCGTCGGCGTCGATCCCACGCGACTCTCGAGCTTTCCGCACGAGCTGTCGGGCGGCATGCGCCAGCGCGTCATGATCGCGATGGCGCTCGCCCTCGACCCGCAGGTGATGATCATGGACGAGCCGACCACGGCGCTCGACGTCGTCGTGCAGCGTGGGATCATCCGCGAGATCATGCGACTGCGCGAGCGCCTCGGCTTCGCCGTGGTCTTCATCACGCACGACCTGCCGCTCCTCATCGAGATCAGCGATCGCATCGCGATCATGCTCGACGGCGAGATCATCGAGCAGGGCGATGCCGAGCAGATCTACCGGGCGCCGGAGCATCCGTACACCAGGCGGCTGCTCTCGAGCTTCCCGAGCCTGCGCGGCGATCGCGGCGACTTCATCCGCACGGGCGCGGCAGCGGGAGGTGCGGCATGAGCGGGCAGGCGACGGCGATGGCGACCCTCGAGGCGCGCAACCTGGTGAAGGACTTCCGGCTGCGCAGCGGCACCAAGGTGCGCACGCTCCATGCGGTGAAGGATGTCTCGTTCACCCTCGAGCCGGGTCGCACGATCGCCCTCGTGGGCGAGAGCGGCTCGGGCAAGTCGACGATCGCACGCATGATGGCCAAGCTCGAGACGCCGACGTCGGGCGAGGTGCTGCTCGACGGGCGCACGAGCGCGACCCGCGGCGGCGGGCTCGCCCGGTACCGGCGCGACGTGCAGATGGTCTTCCAGGACCCGTTCAGCTCGCTGAACCCGTTCCACCCGATCCTGCACCACCTGGAGCGGCCGCTGCGCATCCACAACCCGCGGCTCTCGTCGCGGCAGATCCGCGAGCGCGCCGAGGAGCTGCTCGAGCGCGTGCGCCTCTCGCCGGCGGCGAGCTTCGCCGATCGTCGGCCGCACGAGCTCTCGGGCGGTCAGCGGCAGCGCGTCGCGATCGCCCGTGCGCTCGCCCCCGGGTCGCGGTTCATCATCGCCGACGAGCCGGTGTCGATGCTCGACGTGTCGATCCGCCTCGGCGTGCTGAACCTGCTCGCCGAGCTGCAGCGGCAGGAGCACCTCGGCGTGCTCTACATCACGCACGACCTCGCGACCGCGCGGCACTTCTCCGACGAGATCCTGGTGATGTACCGCGGGGAGATCGTCGAGCGCGGGCCGAGCGAGCAGGTGATCCTCGATCCGCAGCACGAGTACACGAAGACGCTGCTCGAGGCCGCCGCCGACCCGGATCGACTCGGGCGACTGCGCGACGATGTGCGGAACGGCGGGTGAGGCGCCAATCAGTAAAGATTCCTTGCAGATAGAGTGACCACGAACACGAAACGAGAGAGGCGGACTGCCGTGAACCAGATCGACCCGGGCACCCCCACGTGGCTCGCGGCGCGCAACGACCGCACCGCCTTCCGACTCCTGCTCGAACACGGTCCGCTCACCCGGTCGCGACTCGGCGAGCTCACCGGGCTCTCGAAGCCCACCGCATCGCAGATGCTGGCCCGCCTCGAGCGGGTCGGCCTGATCCGGCCGGTCGGCGAGCGGTCGGGCGGCCGGGGGCCGAACGCGATCACCTACGGAGTGCGCACCGATCGCATCACGGGCGTCGCGATCTCGATCCTCGACCGTGCCATCCAGGCGGTCGTGGTCGATGCCGTCGACCACGACCACCCGATCGTGCAGATCGCGACCGATGGGCACGAGCGTTCCCCTGAGGACGATGTGCGCGCCGCTGTTCGGGC